>JBJELF010000070.1:12066-15656 GCA_051879015.1 Lachnospiraceae bacterium | reverse complement strand
ACTATCCGCTTAAACTCCCTAAGCTTAAAACGGATAGTGTACCTATCTATCTTAATTTCAAAACAACAATAACTATCTGGATAATAATTCCTGTGTCAATCCGATACGATTGGTCTTGTAATGGAAGAATGGACGCTCCGGCAGCTGAATAATTTCCACTGGCTGCATATAATCGTCCAAACAAGCTGCTACCTCATCTTTAATAGCCCATTCCCTGCATCCCCCAACGACAGTTCAATCCCCTATGTCTTACACAGGCGTACACACAAAAAACAGAGCCAATCACCATACAATGATTGACTCTGTTTGTAAAATGAAATTTCATGTTATTGTTATGCCACAGAATGACTTCAGCAAAACGAATCCAAATAGAAAAAGTTATTTTGCAAATGGATTCTGATAATCGTATGTCAGCTCCAAGATATTTTCCATATCTTTAATCATAGGCATTCTTGGGTTAGCTGGTGTACACTGATCCTCGTAAGCATTCATAGCAATACGATGCTTAGCTTCTTCCCAAGCTTCTCTGGTAATACCCTGAGACTCGAAATTATAAGCCAAACCAACTTCTACACAAAGCTTCTCAACAGCCTGTGCAAACATCTCTACACCTTCCTCGTTGTTCTTTGGATTCAAACCAATCAAACGAGCTAACTCCGTATATTTCTCATCTGCCTTGTAGTACTCAATCTTTGGCCATACGTTCATCTTAGTAGGTACCTGACCATTATAACGGATAACATGTGGCAATAAGATACCATTTGTACGTCCGTGTGGTACATGGAACTCTCCACCAATCTTGTGAGCCATGGAGTGATTCATACCCAAGAAAGCGTTTGCAAATGCCATACCTGCAATGGTAGCCGCATTGTGCATCTTCTCTCTGGCCTCTGGGTCCATCTTGCCATTCTTTACAGAACGTGGCAGATAATCAAATACCATCTTTACAGCCTGCTTAGCCCAACCATCAGTAAAATCAGAAGCAAGGATAGAAACATAAGCCTCAATTGCATGAGTTAATACGTCGATACCAGTATCAGCTGCGATGCTTGCTGGCAGAGACATAGTCAACTCTGGGTCTACAATGGCTACGGTTGGAGTCAATGCATAGTCAGTCAATGGATACTTCTTATTCTCATCCGTATCGGTGATAACCGCAAATGGAGTTACCTCAGAACCAGTACCAGAAGTAGTTGGAATACAGATCAATCTAGCCTGCTTACCAAGTTCTGGGAACTTAAATGCTCTCTTACGGATATCCATGAACTTCTGCTTAATGTCATCAAAGTTTACTTCTGGATGCTCGTACATCAGCCACATAACCTTTGCAGCATCCATTGCAGAACCACCACCAAGAGCGATAATGGTATCAGGAGCGAAGTTTCTCATCATCTCCAGACCTCTCTTAACAGTATTCAAAGATGGGTCAGACTCAACCTCGCAGAAGAGTTCGGTATCAACTTTATTTCTTCTCTGATTCAATACATTCTCAATCTTAGCTACATAGCCCAACTTATACATGCCACGGTCAGTTACGATCATGACCTTATCCATTACCTTCATATCCTTTAAGTACTTGATTGCGTTGCGTTCAAAGTAAATCTTTGGAGGAAGCTTGATCCACTGCATGTTGTTATTTCTCCTACCAATTCTCTTAATATTCAGCAAGTTAATTGCACTTACGTTGTTAGAAACGGAGTTATGTCCATAAGAACCACAACCCAAGGTCAAAGATGGAATAAACTCATTGTAAACACCACCGATACCACCAAAAGTAGATGGAGCATTTTCAATGATACGAATTGCCTTTACAGTCTTACCAAATCTTAAGATAACATCCTTATCCATAGAATGGATTGCTGCAGAGTGTCCTAAACCATTGAACTCAACCATTGCTGCTGCCTTTGCGATACCATCATCCGTGCTCTCAGCCTTCAAAATAGCCAATACTGGAGACAATTTTTCTCTGGTCAATGGCTCATCTACACCGACATGGTCGCATTCTGCCAACAGAACCTGAGTATCTTCTGGTACTGTGAAGCCTGCCTGCTCTGCAATCCAAGCTGCTGGCTTACCAACAACTGCTGGGAATACACCCTTATTTCTATCTGGGAACATATAGTTCTCCAATTTCGCTTTCTCCTCTGCGTTTACAAGATAGGTCTTGTAACGAGCCATCTCAGCCATAACTTCATCATAAATCTCATGGTCAATGATTGCAGCCTGCTCAGAAGCACAAATCATACCATTATCAAAAGACTTAGACAAAATAATATCGTTAACTGCTCTACGAATCTGAGCGGTCTTTTCTACATATGCTGGAACATTACCTGCACCTACACCAAGAGCTGGCTTTCCGCAGGAATATGCAGCCTTAACCATTGCATTACCACCTGTTGCCAAGATAGTTGCTACGGTATCATGATTCATCAATGCGTTCGTAGCATACATTGCACAACCACCACGAACCTCCAACCACTGAATGCAGTTTTCTGGAGCACCAGCTGCTACTGCTGCATCTCTCATGCAGATAGCTGCCATCTTGGAACTCTCAAATGCAGATGGATGGAAGGAGAAGATGATTGGATTTCTTGTCTTGATTGCAATTAAAGACTTAAAAATAACGGTAGAAGTTGGATTAGTAGTAGGAATAATACCACAGATAACACCAACTGGCTCTGCAATCTCCTGAATACCTGTAATAGGATCCTCATGAATCACACCAACCGTCTTCAAATGTCTCATATTAGAAGTAACGTACTCGCAGGCAAACAAATTCTTTACTGCTTTATCCTCGAATACACCTCTTCCAGTTTCGTTTACTGCTGCCTCAGCAAGCACACCATGCTTATCAAGACCTGCTACCGAACACTTTGCTACGATATAATCGACAGCATCTTGATCTAAATCAAGGTAAGCATCCAAGGCCTTTGCAGCATTTGCACAAAGTTCGTTTACATGGGCATCCACTAATTCATTTGTCCATTCTACTTGTTCAGCCATTTCTTTGACCTCCAAAAAATTTTATTAATACTATATATGATAATGATTCACAGTCATACTGGCTGCGAATCACATTGACCAGTTTTGACTGCCGCAGGCCCCTCCCCTGCTGACAATGTTAAGTATAAATGATTGTTATTTTTTTGTCAATATCTTTTTTTATATTTTTTTATTTTTGGCAGATTCTCATAGAAAACTTTTTTTATTGATTTCTTTTCTCGTAAAAATAACGAAACTTCTGTTTTTCAGCCATGTTCTGTCCAAATAAGCCATATTTTTCCTCTTACAATTACAAAAATTTCCTTTTACTAATCCCCTATGTTCCTATCCAGTCAAAATTAAGCAAAAAATATTCCTTACTCGCTTTAATTTTTACTCCTGTTTTTCTTTTAATCACTTTACATTTTGCGAATTATATTGTTATATTTTTAACAATACGTTAAGTCAATTCTATTAATTTTTGTTTAACCACCTACTGTCTGACTAACACATTTTTTGCACAAGTAAACAGAAATGCTGGCATCAGAATCGATATCCGCATTCCCTTTACATTCTTCACAACTATAAATGAGCAAATAACAAATATT
>JBJELF010000070.1:0-11966 GCA_051879015.1 Lachnospiraceae bacterium | reverse complement strand
CTAATTGATACGGTATAATTGTAATAATGATAAAACCATGTACACGAATCAAAAATAGGATGTCCATCGTAAATATTATACATTATTGTAATGCGGTTCACAATACTTTTTGATTTTCTTATCGCACTAGGAGTAAAGTAATTTTTTAACATCACTTTTTCATACTATTTTGTCTCACAATGTGAAATATTTTATTTCTTTTGCACAAATTTCTGGTTAATTTTATTATTTTTCTGTATTTTTTTACTCAAAATTCTTGACGAATTTTGATTTTAAGGCTACTATATTAATGTATGAAATTTTTCATTCGGCTTTGTTTCCTGTGACGGCATTGCCCAATTAATGTCCGCTGCATGTCCACCGTATCTTTGCTGTCAATGCCAGTTTTCAGCCAGTACGGGCAGTTCACATTTTTACCGTCACGGGTTTTCGCCGAATAAATTTCTAGTGTTTATCTTATTGCCGCTGTCCGCATAAAAACAGCGACATAAAAATCTACCAGATGCATCATTAATGAAAGGAATCCATAATTATGCAGGAATTTATTAAGATTCATCCAAATGACAAAGTAGCGGTGGCATTAAAACCATTGTCCGCTGGCAGCCAGTTGAATGTAGCTGGTGAAATTGTCCGCCTGACTGAAGATATTCCTCAGGGTCATAAATTTGCTCTATGCGATTTAGCAGAAGGCGAACAGGTTATCAAATATGGCTACGCAATTGGTGTTACTAAGTGCCCAGTTTCTAAGGGAAGCTGGATTCATGTTCATAATATTAAAACAGGACTTGGCGATTTGCTGACTTACCATTACGACAAGACTCCTGTAACTTCGCCAGAGGCTTCCGAACCTGTATGTTTTCAGGGATATCGCAGAAGCAACGGCAGTGTGGGTGTCCGCAACGAAATCTGGATTATCCCAACCGTTGGCTGTGTAAACAGCGTAGCAAAGGCCATTGAAAAGAAAGCCCAAAAGTTTGTGGGCGGCTCTGTAGAGGATATCATTGCCTTCAATCATCCTTATGGCTGCTCTCAGATGGGTGATGACCAGGAAAATACTCGTCAAGTATTGGCAGACTTAATTCAGCATCCAAACGCAGGCGGTGTGCTTGTTCTTGGTCTTGGCTGTGAAAACAGCAACATTGACGTACTGAAGCCATACATCGGCGAGTATGATGAAAAACGAGTAAAATTCTTAGTCAGTCAGGAAGCAGAGGATGAAGTGTCCACCGCTTTAGAGTTGATCAAAGAGCTGGCAGATTACGCAGGCACCTTCCAAAGAGAACCAATTCCTGCCAGCGAACTGATTATCGGTATGAAATGTGGCGGCTCAGATGGTTTGTCCGGTATCACAGCCAATCCAACGGTAGGTAAATTTTCCGACCTTCTGGTGGCTCAGGGCGGCACTACAATTTTAACTGAAGTACCAGAAATGTTTGGCGCTGAGACCATTTTAATGAATCGCTGTGCCAACGAGGCACTGTTTGATAAGACGGTTTGCCTAATCAATGACTTTAAAAACTATTTCACCAGCCACAATCAAACCATTTACGAAAATCCATCTCCTGGAAATAAAAAGGGTGGTATCTCTACTCTGGAGGACAAATCCTTAGGTTGCACTCAGAAATCCGGAAGTTCTGAGGTAAAGGGTGTACTTTCCTACGGTGAACGTGTTACTACCAAGGGTCTGAACCTGTTAAGCGCTCCTGGAAATGACTTAGTTGCTTCTACCGCATTGGCAGCATCCGGCGCACATATCGTACTCTTCACCACTGGTCGCGGAACTCCATTTGCATCCCCTGTACCAACTGTTAAAATTTCCAGTAACTCTGCCTTAAATGCTAAGAAAAACAACTGGATTGATTTCAACGCGGGCCGTATGGTTGAGGACGTACCTCTTGATGAGCTGGGACAACAGCTGTTTGATTATGTCATCCGTGTAGCATCCGGCGAGCAAGTAAAGGCTGAAAAGGCTGGATTCCATGACATGGCAATCTTTAAGCAAGGTGTAACCTTATAATTATAATATCAGGTTTAAAACGTCATCTGGTTGTTCATAACTTACATGAAAATGGATGACTTTAGGTCTCATCAAAATAAAGACAACCTGAATAGAGCGAATTTCAAATGTTTTAGGATTGCGGGAACAGAAAGTACGCAGCAATCCACAGATATAATATAAATAGGAAGGAATCGCAAAATGAAAACATTAAGCTATGCTACTTTAAAAGAAATGAACTATGATGGCTATCTTTTGGAAAATGCTCCAGAGAAAGTTTTGCAGTTTGGTGAAGGAAATTTCCTCCGCGCCTTCGTGGACTACTTCTTTGATATGCTCAATGAGAAGGCAGGCTTCAACGGTAAAGTTGTATTGGTACAGCCTATCGGAAGAGGTCTCGGCAACATGATTAATGATCAGGATGGTCTCTATACCTTATATTTAAGAGGTTCCGAAAACGGACAAAAAGTAGACGACAAGCGTATTATCAGTACCGTAAGCCGCTGTTTAAATCCATACAGTGAATTTGATGCATTTATGGCCTGTGCTGAAAATCCAGATCTTCGTTACATTGCCAGCAACACCACAGAGGCAGGTATCGCCTACGACCCATCCTGTCAACTGACCGATACTCCATGCAGCAGCTTCCCTGGAAAATTAACTCAATTTATGTACAAGCGTTATCAGGTATTTGGCAAAGAAGCTGGAAAAGGTTTTGTCATTTTATCCTGTGAGCTGATTGACCACAATGGTCGTGAATTGAAAAAATGCGTAAAGAAATATGCAGAACAATGGGGACTGGGCGCTGACTTTGAACAGTGGCTGGATGATGAAAATGTATTCTGCTCTACCTTAGTTGACCGTATCGTACCTGGCTATCCAAGAGCTACTGCAGCACAGCTTTGCGAAGAAAATGGTTATCAGGACAATCTGTTAGATACCGGTGAAGTATTTGGTCTCTGGGTTATTGAAGGACCAGAGAGTCTGAAGGAAGAACTTCCATTTGCAAAGGTTGGCCTTCCAGTTCTTGTGACCAATGACCATACCCCTTACAAGAAACGTAAGGTTCGTATTCTGAATGGTGCTCACACCAGTATGGTATTGGGTGCTTATTTGGCCGGACAGGATATCGTGAGAAATTGTATGCAGGACGAAGTGATTCGTGACTTCATGAACAAGACAATCTATGATGAAATCATTCCATCCCTGTCAGACGATTTGCCAGTAGAAGAGCTGAAAGAGTTTGCCGCTTCTGTGACAGACCGTTTCAACAATCCATTTATTGACCATGCTCTCTTATCTATTTCCTTGAACTCCACCTCCAAGTGGAAAGCAAGAGTACTGCCAAGTTTCAAGAAGTATCTGGAGAAGACTGGTGAACTTCCAAAATGTATCACCGCTTCCTTTGCATTCTATATTGCTTTCTATCACACTGGAACCAAACTGACAGATGCTGGTTTGATTGGCGTTCGCGGTGACAATGAATATACCATCAGTGACGACAGAGACATTTTGGAATTTTACCTTGCTCACAAGGATGATGACGCAAAGACATTGGCTAAGGCTGTTTGCTCTAACGAAAAATTCTGGGGTGAAGACCTGAGCGCAGTACCTGGCTTTGAGGCAGAGGTTGCTCAAATTCTCGAGGAAATTGAAGCAAAGGGTACCTACGCAGTCATGAAGGAGTGCTTATAATTTGATGCTCATCTCTTAAAGGCATGAAAAAATGGGGCGCACGCCCCATTTTTTCATGCCTTATCTAATAAATCTTCCAAAGATTCAAACACATAATATCCTTTTCCCTGCAGGCAAAGCTCTACTTCTTCTGAGTCTTCCACCCTGCAAACCAATACTGGATTCAAATGTTTCTTGCTCCAAAAACTATATACATTCTCCAAATTGATATTAGCAGCACTTAAATCTTCCAAAATTTTATTCAAAAAACCAACTCGATTCTCCATAGCTACTGCCAACACCTCTTTTTGAACGACAGTACAACCTGCCTGCTTTAAGAGCTCATACAATTTTTCTGGTGCATCCACAATTACATTAAAAATTCCAAAATCGAAAGAATCTTGTGTGGATAAGTAATAGCAGTTGATATTATTTTTTGCCATAATTTCAGTTACATCTTTCAATTGTCCTGGCTTATTTGGCACCAGCACAGATAATTGCGTTATCATTTTTAGTCTCCTTAAATAAATATAATTATTAGTGTCAAAATATCTTTTGATTCCAACATCATTTTACAAGTTAAGCGACAAATGGTATTGAAAGGACGAATTAACACAAAATCGGGCAAAGATACCATTTGTCGGGCAACTCATTTTACGATACCAGGGTCAACATTCCTGATACGCTTTCGCATAAAATAATTCCTGTGAATTCAACGGTGCCGGCAAGTCGCCCTGCTCCTTGAGAATGGCAGATACTTTTTTGTATGTACCATCTTCCATCTGCTCTCTCGCCTTAATATTATCGTGCATCATAGTCTGAAACATTTCATAAACGCGGCTCTTCAACTCTGCGTCGTAAATAGGGGCTGCTACCTCCACACGGCGCTCGGTATTTCTCGTCATAAAATCAGCAGAAGCAATGTAAATTTCCTGAGAATCACCTGTACCAAAGATATAAATACGTGCATGCTCCAAAAATCTTCCTACAATGCTGATCACACGGATATTATCGGTTAAATTCGGAATCTTGGTACGCAAGCAGTTAATTCCACGAATCACCATCTCAATCTGTACTCCTGCCTGCGACGCCTCTATCAGTTTATCCATAATCTTCTTATCTGTCAAGGAATTTATCTTAATTCCAATATAAGCTGGCTCTCCAGCCTGTGCATGCAGAATTTCTCTCTGAATTTTGTCTAAAATCTTATTCTGCAGACAATTTGGAGCCACCATCAGATGATTGCACTCCTGAACAGTCTCTCCAAGAGAAAGAGCATGGAAAACATCCACTGCCTCCAAACCAATATCTGGATTTGCAGTCATCAGACACAAATCTGTGTACAGTCTTGCTGTCTTTTCATTATAGTTACCTGTACCAATCTGTGTAATGTACTCAATTCTTCCCTCACACTTGCGAGTAATCAAACACAACTTAGAGTGAACCTTCAGTCCATCCAGTCCATAAATGACATGGCAGCCTGCCTCCTCCAACAATCGTGACCAACTGATATTATTTTCCTCATCAAAACGAGCCTTCAGCTCCACTAGCACATCCACTTGCTTTCCATTTTCTGCCGCCTCAACCAAAGCTTCCACTACCTTACTATGCTTTGCCAAACGATAGAGCGTCATCTTAATAGAAACCACCTCTGGATCAATGGCTGCCTCATGAAGCAAATTTAAAAACGGACGTATACTTTCATAAGGATAGGACAACAGTACATCCTTCTCTGCCACCTGTTCCAAAATGGAACGCTTTTCATCCAACATAATTGATTTTTGAGGAGCACGCTTTCCATAGAACAATTCCGCATGATTTCTCAGCGTATCCTGCAATGCATAGACGAAAGATAAGTCCAATGGTGTGCGATTATGGAAGGACTGAACCGGATCAAGCATCAAATAATCACATAATTTCTTGATCACCTTTCTGTCCAAATCCTTGGTATACTCTAAGCGAACCGGACATAATTTTCTTCTCTGCTTGATTACCTCCGCCATATGGTCACGATAATTCAAATCTTCATCATAAATCTGATCTGCATCAATATCTGCATTTCGTGTAATACGAATCAACGATTTGGTCACGATTTTATATCCCGGACACAGCTTTGGCAGAAAATGTAAAATCAGGTCTTCTGCCAGCAGGTAACTTCCACCCTTGGATGGCACCTCAATCAAGCGTTGAAATGAATCCGTGTTACAGGAGACAATCGCAAAATTAATCTTATCTTTTTTCTTATCCCCCTTTTCCTCAAGTACAGCCATAGCATAAATCTCTTTATTTTTCAAAAATGGGAATGGCTGCTTTTTGCTGACAATGATGGTGGACATCAATGGACGAATTTCCATATCAAAATACTTCTCCAAAATCACGCTGTCCTCGTCACTCAATGTGCGAAAATCCACCAGACGAACACCCAATTCATTAATTTTTTTCATTAGATGTTTATAAATATCTGCCTTTCTCTCAATCAATCTTGATACCACTGGCAAAATTGCCGCAATCTGCTCACCAGCAGTCATATTGGTCTTGGAATCACGCTGAGACTCCGCCAACAGCATCTGGTCATGAAGGGAGCCTACACGCACCATAAAAAACTCGTCTAAATTGCTCTGAAAGATGGATAAAAAGTTGAGACGTTCGCAGAGTGGATTGGCATTGTCTTCTGCTTCCTCCAAAACACGCTCATTAAATTTTAACCAGGATAATTCTCTGTTTTCATAACATTGTATTCCATCGTGCTTCATAAAATTTACTCTCCTCTTGATAAAAGTGAAACGAATTTATCTAAAGTACTGATTAAACTCAGATAAATTAGATTACGCATTTCTATTATAAGCTATCTCCAGACTTTTTACAAACAAAGTCTTTGTAAAGTATATGTGAAATTATTTTACAAAAGACCTTCTTCCTTTCATCACTGGAATCATTCCCCCTAAATGATATCTATCCTATCGCTTGAATCAATAAAAAATCGCAGTATGTACAAAAAAACACCAGCCCCGAAGCTCTGCGTCCTCAAAACTGATGCTCTTCATGCGCCTCCAGGGGCTCGAACCCTGGACACCCTGATTAAGAGTCAGGTGCTCTACCAACTGAGCTAGAGGCGCGAAATATGTTGTTTCCTTACGAACAGTTTATATTCTACCACATTTATGCCAAAAGTCAATATATCTTTTTTCACAAATTTCTCACAATTTATCTTGCGATAATGGATATTTTTTACTATAATACAAATGAAGTCATATATTTTCATACAAGCATGAAATATATAACCTTTTGACCTTGGTATCATATAAATTGTACTATACATTCTACAACTACGAAAGGAGCATCTGCTATGCCAAATTCTGAATTAAATTCTAAAGCAAATTCCGCTCCAAATTCTAAAACAAGATTTGAAGCAAAAACTGAATTAAATGATGAAAAATCATTCCATCTGGAGCCCAACAAGAAATATTTTAATATCAGCGTCTATACCCTAATTGTTGTCCTGATTGGCTCCATCATTATCAAAATAGTATTTAACTGGACCGAAACCAGCGCATTTTGGGGACACTATCTCTCTGCCTTATCCCCATTTTTCGTTGGATTTTTCATCGCCTACCTGCTGAGTCCACTGGTCAGTTTTATTAACACCCATATCTGTGCGAAACGATTGAAAATCCGCAATCAAACCATCCGAGGAATCGTTTCAATTTTTAGCTCCTATGGTATTGTTATCGCCATTATTATTATCATTTTTCAAATTATGATACCTCAAATTATCGACAGCTGCATGGATATTGTCATGAACCGCTTCCCGGAATGGTTTATAGAAATCAACACTTTTGTCAACCATACGCTGGAGCAGCTCTCCGATTCTGAGTACGCATACATTGTTGATTTCTTGAACAATACCTTTGCCATCGACAATCTACTGGATTTTGAGCGAATTACTTCCATTGCTACCAACCTGCTGACCACCACCATACCAACCTTAATTACAACCTCTTATTCTTTGGTGATGTCCATTGTCAGTTTGCTGATTGCTTTAATCTATTCCATTTATATGCTATTTGACCGTAGATTATTTGGAAAATCCATCAAAAGACTACTGTATGCCCTTTTTCCAGAAAAATTTGTGGACAATCTGGTTTCAACAGCAGCAGAGTGCAACCACATTTTTATTCACTATATCACTGGCAAATTAATTGACTCTCTGATTATCGGTACTCTATGCTTTATCGCTATGAATATCTTGAAGCTGCCCTACAGTATGTTAATCAGTGTTATCGTCGGCATCACCAACATGATTCCCTACTTTGGACCTTGGATTGGAGCGATTCCAGGCGCCTTAATTTTACTTTTAATGGAACCAATGAACGCCTTTGTCTATATCATACTAGTATTCATTCTCCAGCAGTTTGATGGCTTCATCTTAGGGCCGAAAATTCTCGGAGAATCTACAGGACTGCGCCCTGTCTGGATTCTTTTCTCCATCTCAGCCGGCAGTGCAGTAGCAGGAGTACTGGGTATGTTTTTGGGTGTACCCGTAGTGGCTGTTATCATGTATCTCATAACTCGCTGGATTGACGCTCGTCTCGAAAAACGGCAAATCTCTCCAGAGCAATTAGAAATGAAAGACGATACAGCAGAATTTTTCTCAACAGAAGATACTTTGCAGGACTAACCGACAGTCTATAAAAATCGATTTTTTATAAACTTTTTCGCCGTCTCCTGCAAAAAAGCATCAACTTGCTCTGCATGAAAAATTTGGGGAATACCGCCTTCGCACTCTCCCTGCCGCAAAAATTCCTGCAAATCCTGCAAAAGTTTTGGCAGCTGCTCATACTCGGCCTCCTCTGTCACAGCTCCCTGTGGTTTACAGAAAATCGGCGACTCTAACTGATATTTTTCACAAAAATACTGATTTAATTTTGTGTAATCTCCATAGAGATATTTGTCGCTGAAAAAGTCAGATACGGAAATCTTTCGATTGACTTCTTTCAAATAGACCTGTGTTGCTTCAGTACGAGTGATGGCTCTTGTGCCATCCTCCTTTTGAAACTCTAAAATATCCGTCCAATATTCGGCAAAAAAAGTGTAATCCAAATGCAGATGAGCAAAATACCCCATCATAATAGCCTGATCAAATTTTTCTCGTTGAAACAAATATTTTTGCTGAAATACCGCCAAATCTGGTACTACAATCCGATGCTCCCAAGTAGAAGGAGCCCAAAAATGAGTATATCTCTTGTTCTCCCACGAGCAGGCATCAGGAAGCAGCGCTCCCAAAAGGAAGCGCTGCTT
Source organism: Lachnospiraceae bacterium (assembly GCA_051879015.1). Classification (GTDB taxonomy): domain Bacteria; phylum Bacillota; class Clostridia; order Lachnospirales; family Lachnospiraceae; genus JBJELF01. Next base: position 2,998 of record JBJELF010000070.1, on the reverse strand, counting down.
CCATTCTTCTGAATTTTTTATCTGATCTTGTGTCTGATTCTGTCTCTGCAGTTGATTGAAAATCATAGTTGCCTCTGTCAAATGCATGATATAGCCTGGCATATTTTTTACCATCGGTCCACTGGTTATTTTACTAGCTCGCCTAACATCCTTTCTAATTTTGTTTGTTATTTTACCTGGCAACTGCCTAACTGTCAAGCAATCTCAAAAAACTGCACCAAATCTCTTTTATTGTGGTATACTAAATCCATAGACTCACAACAACTTAGAAAAAGGTCTAAAATATAATCCAACTTAAGTATTTGTGCCGCCATCCATAGGCGACGGAATGGAGATTATTATGAATACTCAACTTCAACATTTACTTGACGATGCTGTCGCTTCCAAACAAATTGCGGGAGGCAATGTGAAAATTTTAAAGTACGGCAAAGAAATTGCTTATGCACAATCTGGATATGCAGACATAGAACAGCAAAAGCCTTTTCAGAGGGATACGATTCTGCGTCTCTATTCTATGTCCAAACCAATCACTGGCGCAGCGATCATGCTTTTATTGGAGCGCGGTCAAATCGATTTGGCTCAATCCGTATCTGACTTCCTGCCAGCCTATACCCACCTGACTGTTGCCACTGAACATGGTATACAGCCCTGCTCACGTGCAATGACGGTCAAGGATCTGCTCTCCATGGCATCTGGTTTGGGCTACGGAGGAGATGACTTATCCGGCCAAGCTGTCTCTGCTTTGATTGAAGAAGCGAAGGCTCGCTTAGGCAGTGCCAACGAGATGAATACCTATGAGTTTGCTAACCGACTAGGCGAAACACCCCTATCCTTTGTGCCAGCCTCTCATTTCATGTATGGCACTTCCGCTGATGTCCTCGGAGCTATTGTAGAAATCGTCAGTGGCATGAGCTTTGGCTCTTTTTTGCAAAAGGAATTTTTTGAACCACTGGAAATGTATGATACTGGATTTTGGGTGAAGCCAGAAAAACAGCCTCGCCTTTCCAAAGTGTATACCTGCGATGGACAAAATATCATTCCTTATACTGAAAATAATCTCGCCATCTATCTTCCGATGGACCATTCGCCCGCCTTTGAATCAGGCGGAGCTGGCTTAGCTTCTACCCTCGAAGATTACGCCCATTTTGCCGCCATGCTTTTAAATAACGGAACTTATCGAGGCAAACAAATTTTACATCCCCAAACGGTACGTTATTTTACTCAAGCAGGTCAGCTTCCATGGCAGCGTGATGATTTATGGCATAGCTGGATGAGTCTCGAAGGATTTGAGTACAGCAATCTTCTCCGCATTATGAAGGAGCCAAGCCTGTCAGTCAAACTGACAACAATGGGCGAATACGGCTGGGATGGATGGCTTGGTCCTTATTTTGCCAACCATCCATCTAACGGGATTACCATTTTGATGGGAGTACAAAAAAAAGATGCCGGAACTTTTAGTCTTACTCGCAAGATCATTAATATTGTTTTAAGTAACAATTAAGGAGGAATTTTTATGGTAGATTATACAGAAGGCTCTGGAGCAGAATACCACATTCAGGTGAAACCTGGACAAGTTGGAAAATATGTCATTTTGACGGGAGATCCCAAGCGCTGTAAAAAAATTGCAGCATTTTTTGAAAATTCAGAATTGATTGCCGACAATCGTGAATTCGTAACCTACACAGGAACACTGGATGGAGTAAAAGTCAGCGTCACCTCCACAGGCATTGGCGGTCCCTCTGCTTCCATCGCTCTTGAAGAGTTAGTTCACTGTGGTGCCGACACATTTATTCGTGTAGGGACCTGCGGCGGAATGCAGCTTGATATTCATGGCGGCGATTTAATTATCGCTAACGGTGCCATCCGCATGGAAGGCACCAGTAAGGAGTATGCTCCCATCGAATTTCCCGCAGTGGCAGACCCAACCGTACTGCACGCCCTGATACAAGCAGCAAAGACAGCCAAACAACCTTATCATGTAGGTGTTGTCCAGTGTAAAGATTCCTTTTATGGACAACATGAGCCTGAGCGAAAGCCCATAGGCTATGAACTCCTTGACAAATGGAGCGCATGGATTGCCTGCGGTGCTCTTGGCTCTGAGATGGAATCCGCCGCTCTTTTTGTAGTCGGCAGCTGTCTGCGCGTCCGTGTAGGCACTGTACTGCTAACTATTGCCAATCAGGAGCGTGCAAAAAAAGGACTCTCCAATCCGCAAGTACATGATACGGAGGCCGCCATCCGCACTGCAGTGGAAGCGATACGTATTTTAATTCAAGAGGAAAGCGAACGTAACTAGCAGAGAAGTTCATACGCTAAAAAGAATATACCCCATTCAATTACCCCTAAGAGTATTAAACTTTCGCATATGACCGCCAACAATTTACTCCGCCCATAAAGGCGGAAGAATGGAGTTTTTTATGAATGAATTGAATCAAACTTATCAACGATTAGCTCAAATAGCGCTCTCCATGCGCGCTCATTCCTATGCCCCTTACTCACATTTTTGCGTAGGAGCCGCGCTATTATGTGAGGATGGAAGTATTTACACAGGCTGCAACATCGAAAATGCTGCTTACACCCCCTCTAACTGTGCTGAACGCACCGCTTTTTTTAAGGCAGTCAGCGAAGGAAAACGAGATTTTACTGCCATCGCCATCGCAGGTGGTACACAGAATGATGATGAACTAGATTTCTGTGCACCATGTGGTGTCTGTCGTCAGGTAATGCGCGAATTTTGCAGTGATTCCTTTGAGATTCTTCTCGTAAAATCACAAAAAGAATATCATCTTTTCACATTGAAGGAATTGCTACCTATAAGCTTTGGACCCAATCAGCTGCAATTCTAGAAGAGAGTTCCATTAAGTATAATACTGTGCCTAGGCATTCCAGAGTTTATAGTTACACAAAAAAGCCTTGGAAATGTAAAAATCCCAAGGCTTTTTTACTCCCCGAGTAGGGCTCGAACCTACAACATCACGGTTAACAGCCGTGCGCTCTA
>JBJELF010000069.1:0-3459 GCA_051879015.1 Lachnospiraceae bacterium | reverse complement strand
AGTACCCTTGAAAAATTATCTGTATTATTTACATGACGGCGTAAAGGAAGTGCTGTACGAATTTTGTGAGGATATGAACAGCTACCGTGTACAGTTTGAGGACTGTCAGGTACTTGCCATTGATACCGATAGTTCTCTTTTCCTTTACTTGGATGAGCCTCCTGTGGTAAAATATTTTACAAGACAGAGCGAACTGTCTGAGTACGACTCTCATGTGGCAGAAGAAGTTTCATCCTACCAAAACAGCGTCGGTCGGTTTGATGTGATGCTGACCACCGAGCGCGGCTGGGTCGGACAATATTTCGAACATTTTTATCTGGTGCAGGTCTACTGCAAGACCGGCGGCAATATTTGCGTTTATATGCCTTATGATGAGGAAATTTAAGATATGAAGGAGAAACAAAAAAATGAGAATGAATCAAGAGTTTATTTTGAGAAATATTGCGGGGGATTGCATAGTAGTTCCAACCGGCAATGCAAGCAAAGACTTCAACGGTCTGATTACCCTAAATGAAGTGGCGTTTTTTATCTGGACTCATGTCAATCAGGTCAAGGATCGGGACGAGATGGTTAAGCTGCTGTTGGATGAGTATGAAGTGAGCGAGGAGACTGCCAGGCGCGATGTCAATGGATTTCTCGATATGCTCAAATCGCAGGGCATTTTGATTGAAGAGTAATAAAGAAACGAGGTTGAGCCATTGGAAGAAAAAGAGCAGCAGGAAAAAGATGGAACCAGTGCGGGCTTCCAGTCACTGGATACCTTGATTCAACGATGGAAAGATGGAAGCTTCTATGAGATTATTGATGACTGGAAATGGATTTTTAGCTACAGTGCCCGCTATAAGGGAGCAATTGTATTTTATATTATCCTGGGTTTGTTCAGTACTGTGCTGGGACTGGTCAGCAGCGTGGCGAGCAAATATTTGATTGATATTATCACTGGATATCAGACCAGCAAGTTGTGGATTTTGGTTTCTGTGACTGTGGGCAGTGTTGTGTTTAACCTGGTGTTTGGAAGTATTATTAACCGTATTTCCACAAAGCTGAGTATTTATATCAATAATGATATTCAGGCAGATATTTTTGACAAAATTATGGATGCCGACTGGCTGGAGATATCCAAATACTCCAACGGTGATGTCCTCAACCGCTTCAACGCTGATGTGGGCACTGTCAGTTCCAATGCAATCAGCTGGCTTCCATCCATCATTATCTCCCTGTTTAATTTTGTTGCCACCTTTATAGTGCTGGTACACTATGATGTCGTGATGGCCATTCTTGCCTTTGCGAGTGCTCCTTTTATGCTGTTGATGTCCCGTTTTCTAATCGTTAAGCAGCGAGAGTACAACAAAAAAGTTCGGGAGATGAGCAGCAAACTGATGAGCTTTGAGGTAGAAACCTTCTACAACATGGATACTATCAAATCCTTCGGTGTAGCAGATTATTATGGAGAAAAAATGCGTTGGTGGCAGAAAAAATTCAAGGACATCAGTCTGAAATATAACATGTTCTCCATCAAGACGAATATTTTCATGAGTGTGATTGGAACCTTGATTCAGTATATTGCTTTTGGATACTGTCTTTTTCTGCTGTGGAGCGGAAAAATTACCTATGGAACCATGACCCTGTTTTTGGAGCAGAAGAGCAAGTTATCCAGCGCCTTCAGCAGCGTGATTTCGATTATTCCTGCTTTTCTAAACAGCTCCGTCTCTGCTCACCGTATCCGTGAGCTGGTACAGCTTCCCAAGGAGGTGCATATTCCAGCCAGCAATGAGTTGGATGCTTTTGTGCAGGATGGATTTGAGGTACGTATGAGAGACGTCAACTTCTCCTATGTGGAGGGAAAACGAGTCATCACCGAATCTGCCTTCCGTGCCTGTCCCGGGGAGATTGTTGCCTTAGTTGGTCCCTCCGGTGAGGGCAAAACAACGATGATTCGCCTTATTTTGGGATTGATTCATCCAGAAAGCGGCAAAGCAACGATACAGGCATCCGATGGAAGAGAAGTCGAGATGAACGCAGACACCAGATATCTGTTTGCCTATGTCCCACAGGGAAACACCATTCTTTCCGGGACGATTGCCGAAAATATGCGCATGGTCAAAGAAAATGCTACGGATGAGGAGATTATAGAAGCACTGAAAATCGCCTGCGCCTGGGACTTTGTTCAAAAAATGCCGGACACTATCAACAGCAGCATCGGTGAGCGAGGACGAGGATTCTCCGAGGGACAGGCTCAGCGCATTGCGATTGCAAGAGCGGTTCTGCGTGATTCTCCTATTTTGTTGCTCGACGAGGCAACTTCCGCACTGGATGTAACTACCGAGCGCCGTGTACTGCGAAATATCATCCAGCAGAAACCAAATAAGACCTGCATCGTAACTACACACAGACCGAGTGTTTTGAATCTTTGCCAGAGAGTGTACCGTGTCATGGAGACCAGAGTAACGGAACTGAGCGAAGAAGAATCCAGCCGCATGGCGATGGATTTTTAGAGAGAAATTAAAAATAGGAAAATAATGTTTATACGGATAAGATAAATATGAGGTCAGTCCCAAATGATAGGATTGACCTCATATTATTTATATGGAGGGATTTCTCCAGGGCGGATCGTATCTATATTAATTTTCCAATACCATCCCCACTTGAATCAGTTCTCGAATCAGACCGTTTACGTCATTTGAAGCAGTTTCCTTATCGACTTCAAATTCGTTCATAACTTTTTGAATTAACTCATCAGGATTCTTTGAAGTATCAATGTTTTTCCATATAAAAGCAGCAGTCTTATTCAAATTAATTAATCCGTTAATATTCTGGGCGGAAGTACCGCATGGTACAAGTATGTTATCGCCTGCAATTTGCCTCAATATGAAATCTGGGTTTGTTTTCATATCATCATCTCCTTGTCTTATTCATGTTCATGATCATCTTCTGGCATATTATCTGCATTATATAAATACACTGCCATATTTGACCGATTATAAGTATAAAATGTTACTAATTGGTATGGTCCTATCCATTCATTCATCCATCCGGTTCCGTATAAAAGTATACCATTTGTGTACTCATTTTGTATATAATTATATGTATCAGAAGAAATGGATTCGTCGACTTTTTTCATTCCAATTTGATGAGAAAAATATCTGTAACTTGGCATTTTGTCCAGGGCAAGATATAAAGCAGTGGGCTTTTCTATAATGAATATTTGGTCTAATTGTTTTTCATCCAGATTTTGCTGGATATCTTCGGCAGCGATTTCCAAATTAGTCATATCTGAAGTAAAGAGATACGTTAAGAAAGCTTTGGTTGGTATTAGCCATATAACTGAAATACAAATAACTATCAAGGAAATCGCAATTTTCCGTATCTTTCCATTAAGGCCAGGAAATATATACCCGATAGCAATAGGAAGAAAAGGCGAATATAATAAGTAATAATGCCAATATCCCTGTCCAAGTA
>JBJELF010000068.1:41935-56392 GCA_051879015.1 Lachnospiraceae bacterium | reverse complement strand
GAAATCACAACTCCATCATACTGCCACTCTTTACGAAGCACTTGATTCAGCAAAAAATCACTGTGACAACAATGTTGACCATACAGACGATTGTATGCGGCCATGATACTGTAGGCATTTCCCTTAGTAACTGCATCATAAAAAGCAGGCAGATAAATCTCTCTCAGCACCTGCTCATTAATTTGAACTTCCACCCACAGTCGTTCTGTTTCCTGATTATTTACAGCAAAATGCTTAACACATGCCGCTACATCCCACGCCTGTACCCCTTGAATGTAGGGAACCGCCATCTCTTTTGTCAGATAGGGATCCTCACTAAAATATTCAAAGTTTCTTCCGCACAGAGGACTTCGCTTTATATTAATTCCAGGAGCCAAAATCACATCTTTGCCGCGCCCGCGTGCTTCCTCCCCAAGCACACTCCCCATTTCATAAGAAAGCATGCGATTCCATGTAGCAGCAAGTGCGCTGTTGCAAGGCAGATAAGTGACATAATCATCAGAGTAATTCATTGGTTTCCAGCTGCTCGCTGGAAATTCCTGACGCACTCCCATAGGACCATCGGACATTTTCAGAGGAGGAATGCCAAGTCTTGGCACTCCGGCCGTCTGAAAGAGCTGTACGCCATGAATCATGCCGATTTTTTCATCAAGGGTCAACTCACGCATGAGTTGTTCCGCGTCTCTTCTTAAACCCATATACACCTTCTCCTCATTCTGTTAATTATATGATACTAGCGTCAAAAGGTCATTATTCACAGATAACCATAACTCCTGCATTTGATACGGTCACGATACTATTATTTCCTTCCACATGCAGCGTACCCCCCGTTATTTTGCTGAATATGCGATTTACAAAGCAAATTTGATATGGATTTTGTGTCTCAGCATGAGCAGTAATAATATCACCACTCTGATTGATAGTAAGATGACTCACTACATTCCCCTGCTCATAGACTATACTCTCTGCTTTTTCTTTCAATTCATATACAAAAAACGTCAAATCCTGTCCATAAGAATTTGATGTGCGCTGGCTGCTCAAACACATAGGTACGATACTGTTTTCTTTCACCCACAGCGGAACAGCGAGATAATCATAAGTTTCATTTCTCCACACACCGCCCTCGCAGGTCTCACCCGTAAAGTAGTGTGTCCAATGTCCTTTTGGCAGATAATATTGTGACTGTCCATCTGGACGGAAAATCGGCGCTACCAACAAGCTATCTCCAAACATATATTGTCTGTCTAAATAATAACAAGTTGGATCCTCTGTAAATTCAAGCACCATACTACGCATCATGGGTACACCTACCTTGGAAGTGTACACTGCTTGACTGTACAGATATGGCAATAATGACAGCTTCAGCTTGGTAAAGAAACGCAGCACATCCACTGCTTCCTCATCATAAACCCATGGCACACGATAAGACTCACTTCCATGCAGACGGCTGTGAGAAGAAAGCAATCCAAATGCAGCCCAACGCTTGTATACATCAGCGGTAGAGGTCTTTTCAAATCCGCCCATATCATGACTCCAATATCCAAATCCAGACATCGTCAGAGACAAACCACCTCGGAGACTTTCTGCCATTGCCTCATAATTTGACCAACAATCACCACCCCAATGTACAGGAAATTTCTGTCCGCCTACCGTGGCAGAGCGAGCAAAAAGCACTGCCTCGGACTCACCTTTCTTGCGCTGCAAAAGCTCATAAACAGTCTTATTGTACAGATAGGTATAATAATTGTGCATCTTCATAGGATCAGAACCATCAAAATACTTTACATTTTCCGTTGGAATACGCTCACCAAAGTCCGTTTTAAAGCAGTCCACACCCATATCGAGCAATGCTTCGAGCTTATCCTGATACCACTTGCATGCGGCTGGATTCGTAAAATCTACCAAGGCCATACCAGGCTGCCACATATCCCACTGCCATATATCCCCATTTGGACGCTCCACCAGATAACCATATTCCATTCCCTCTTTAAATAAATAAGACTCCTGAGCAATGTAGGGATTAATCCACACACAAATTTTCAAATCCTTTGCCTTGATACGGGCAAGCATACCTGCTGGGTCTGGGAACACGCGGCTATCCCACACGAAATCACTCCAATGAAAATCCTTCATCCAGAAGCAGTCAAAATGGAATACCTGCAGAGGAATCCCTCGCTGCTCCATACCATCAATAAAGCTCATTACGGTTGCTTCATCATAGTTTGTCGTAAAGGATGTAGACAGCCACAAACCAAAAGTCCACTGTGGGGGAAGCGAAGGTTTACCCGTTAAATCAGTATAACGCTCCAACACTTCCTTCATGCTAGGTCCATTGATGAGCATATAGTCTAACGTCTCACCCTGTACACTGAATTCTACTTTCGATACCTGCTCGGTTCCCACCTCAAACGAAACCTTTTCTGGATGATTGACAAACACACCGTAACCACGGTTGGTCAGATAAAATGGAATATTCTTATACGACTGATAGGTGCTTGTACCACCGTCTTCATTCCAGATATCTACACTCTGTCCATTTTTTACAAATGCAGTAAAACGCTCACCCAAGCCATATACCAGCTCACCTACATTCAAGCTAAGCTGCTGGCGTACATACGCATCCTCATAAGTCGTATTGTAAGCATAATGTCCCTTCCAGTCTGTCTTCATGTAGGCCAAATCTTTCTTATCGCTCTTGGTAATCACTTCGCCATCACGCTCATAGGTCATACTCCATCGTATTTTATTGATGACTAAGGTCAGACTGCCGCTGGCAATGCGAATGCTCTCCTCTGTCTCTGTCACATCCAGCACCTGATCCGTCATATTTAACTCAAACTCCGGAGACTTCTTTCTCTGACCCAAATGATGTGTCGTCTTCACACGAATCACTTCCTTAGCTGGAGAGGTGATTTCGATGGTTAAATTAATCCCCTCTAAGGTATCACCGCGTTTCGCAATATGTATAGTTGGTGCACAAATAGACACCTTTTTCTCCTCTACTCGCACAAAATAGGCTTCCATCGGCGCAAAGCATGCGCAGCCTTCCTTTTGTATCCAACAGCCATTTCCAAACTTCATTTTAATAATCCTCCTTGTTAAAATACTGATTCGATTATACGCAATGATTCCCAACGTGCATACCGTCAAAATTCAAGGTAAAACACCTGAATAATTAGAGAACGTAGGTGCTGCCTTCCTCTCATACCTCTAATTTTTACTATAAAACACCTCAAAAAAATACTATAAATTTTCAACAACTTAGCATGGTGATTTTATATCAAAAAGTGTATAATTTATGAAAAGGGGGAGAACAGTTTTATGGCAGAACAAACATTTATCAGATTTTTCAACCGCATTAAGGTTCAAAAACAACTTTATATTATCTTTTTTCTGGCAATTTTCATCCCCGTGGTAGCGATTGGAAGTTATTTAATTTTTAGTTCTCGCTCCATGATGCTCACCCACTATGAGGAACAATGCCACTCTGACAGTCTGCGTATTAAATCCATCCTTTTGGATTTAACTTCTAATGTTCAGACAAAAGCTAATACACTCTGTGACAATAGTAATCTCAGACATCTGCTAAGCACTAAATACAGCTCAGAAAAGCAGAGTCGATGGTCTGTAGAGCAATTTAAGGATTTTGACACATTACTCTCAGAGGATGTCTCTATCCATTCCATTACTGTGTACACCTATAATGAGACACTTGAGAAAAGCAAATATATTTATCCCATCACCGATGAAATTCGGGAGAAAGAATGGTTCCAACAGGCAAGCAACAGCGTCACTCCATTTTGGACGGTAGAACAAGAAGCTGATATGTTTGGGAACTCTCAACTTCTCTTATGTCTGCACACACGCATTTTCTTGCCGGAAATTCAAAACTATGCGATTCTCAATGTCACAGTCAGCAACAATAACCTGAAAAACCGCATTGAAAACAGCAGTCTCATTACAGTCATATGGCTCAATGAGGATACTATTTTTTATCGGAGTTCTCCTACAAAGGTAGATGATTCCATTACCACTTATGCTTCCATGGACGATTACAGGGATTATATTGGAAAAGTCAGTTTGGAAAACACCAACATGATTAGCTGCATTTCCAGCATTCGTACTCCACTGTCAGATGATGTCTTTTTCATCGCCTCACTGAATGATACAGGATATCCCTATATTAATAAAATGACAATCGCACAATTTTCCATTTTATTTCTAATTTTACTGACTACAAGCATTGTCATTTATTACTACACTACCTATTTCAGCCGCCGCGTAATTGCACTTCGAGAGGCAATGCACAGCGTCAGCCACGGAAATTATACTATCGTGGACTATTTTTCTGGAACAGACGAAATATCAGAGGCATTTAACGACTTAAATGTGATGATTCAGGACATTCTCGCAAAGGAAGCATCCGTATATGAAGCGCAGATTCGTGCACAGGAGCTGACAAACCAACAACAACAAATGGAATTCAAGATGCTCTCCAGCCAAATTAATCCACATTTTTTGTTCAATACTTTAGAGACCATTCGCATGCGCTCCATCCGAGCAGGAAATATGGAGGTGGCAAATGCCATCAAACTACTAGGAAAATCCATGCGCTATGTACTCGACAACACCATCACTTCCTTCACAACTCTTGCTAGAGAGTTGGATTACATACAAACTTACCTTGCTATCCAGCGGCTACGTTTTCATGACCGTGTCAACTACTCACTTCGCACACCGCCTAATATTAACTTAAATGAGTATCAAATTATGCCTCTGCTGTTACAACCCATTGTAGAAAATGCGATTCTACATGGCTTGGAAGAGATAGAGCAGAATGGACGCATCATCATCCACATTCATTGCAAAGAAGGTGCCTTTCACATTGAAATTTTTGATAATGGCTGTGGTATGAGTAAAGACGAAATGAAAGAAATGGAAGAAACCATTTACCATCATCCCAAGGATTCCTCACGCAGCATTGGACTATTCAACATTTACCATCGCATTCAGCTTTGCTATGGAGAGCCATATGGATTGAAGGTACAAAGTAAAAAAGGTCTGGGAACAGTATTCACCGTCATAATCCCAATGCAGACCTACAAAGGGGGAAACACACTATGAAATTGTTAATTGCCGATGACGAATATGATGTAAGAGAAGGAATCCGTTATCTTCTCGACTGGTCAAAACTGGGCATGCATATCTGTGGAGAGGGAAAAAATGGACAGGACACTCTAAATCAAATTATCAAACTACAGCCCGATATCGTACTTCTGGATATCCGTATGCCTAAAATGTCAGGACTTGAGATTGTCAAGCGTGCGAAAGAGCAGGGCTTTCAGGGAAAATTCATTATTTTGAGTGGATATTCTGATTTTTCCTATGCACAAGAAGCAATTCGTTCTGGAGTCACCTGCTACTTACTCAAACCCATTGATGAATCGGAGCTAGAAAATGCTGTTTTAGAAGCAAAAAATGCGATTTTGAACGAACAGAACAATCAAAAAAAACTCATTCAATATCGAAATAAAGCCAGAGACTCTATTTTAAAGGATATTTTATACGATAAGGCAAACTATCAACTGCTCGACTATTCCGATATTCTCTTGGATTCCTCTGTCTTTCAAGTGGTTCTCTACACCAACTACAATCAGGATTCCTTTCAGACCACATGGGATTTTGCAGATATTCTGCGTATTGCCAACCGCAATCACAACTCACTTGACTATGTAAATGTCGACAATCAGCATGTGATTATTCTAAAAGGTGAGTTTGCATTGATGCGCTTTCAGGAATTAGTGGCACACTATATCAGTCAGCCGCAGAAAGGTTCTCCACTTGATGCCCTCTTTTTGACTTACGGACGTCCAGTACATTCTGTAGAGCAAATTCATCAATCTTTTGAAGATACCTGTTTTTTGATGAAGCGCCGCTTTTTCTGCCATTATAATCAGCATGTACTCGGCTATCTTGACTTACCCAAGGATAATGCCTCTACTACGCCGCGCTCCGTGGACAATATTTACTCTCAACGCATTGCAGACTACATTCAGTCGGGAAACCGCCAAATGCTTTCAAATGTGCTTGAGGAACTGCGCCAGGATTTATATGAATCCAACATCGAAATTTATCTTTTAAAGCATTATCTGGCGGACATTATGATTCAGGTTAAGAGTACGATTACGCGTACCTATGGACATCTAGAGATTCCTTTTGCAGATAACTCTGCCATCATCAACGCCATCGCTGAAAAATATTATTTATATGAAATTTTAGATTTTTTCCGAATTCAGTTCGAGATTTGCATGAATTCAATGGGTTCCCCTAGCCGTGAAAGCGTAATGGACAATATCTTACAGTATATCCAGCATAATTATCAAGAAAATTTGAAACTTGGCAGTATTGCAGAGCTGTTTGGATACAATAGCTCCTATCTGGGAAAAATTTTCAGCAAAGTCACAGGGAAAAATTTCAATTCCTACGTAGACGAAATACGCATCCAAAATTCCAAGGAGCTGCTGCTGCAAAATGAATACCGTGTATACGAGATTGCACAGATGGTCGGATATTCCAATGTAGACTATTTTCATAAAAAATTCAAAAAATACATGGGAATGAGTCCAGCAGAGTACCGCAGATTAATGCTGAAAGATGATTACATAGAAGAATAGGAAAAAAGGTTCTGATGATCTTTATTTCATCGGAACCTTTCTCTTTACTTTCCCTTATCCTTCATCACAGTCATTCTTTTTTCAAAAGAATACGCACTGCCTTAGGAAGCATCTCAAATCCATCTCCTGCATGATACTCCACACCGCTGAGTAAATCAAGATAGTCCTCCTCAAGTACAATCCCCTGTACACGCTCTGCATGATTCATCAAAAACAAAACACTTCCCTTTTCACCTACACGCACCGCTGCCTCAACGCCAAGCGGTACACTCATACTTCCCTTAATTCCCAATTTTTTGAATAGATGTCTCAAAAAATCACGGTAAAACGCTGCATTGGAACGTGTTCCCACATAGTATGCCAATCCATTGCCGAATTCTTTTTTCGTAATAACAGGTGTTCCCTGATAAAAATCAGATTCATAGACACTCAGTGCCTGTGCTCCGCCCTCCAAATGTATCAAATCACAAAGTACATATGCTGGATAATGTGAGCCAAACAAATTGAAGGAATTTTCTTCTCCTTCAGGCAGCGCATCACTTTCTTCCACCCAAATGCCCAAGATATCCTTCAACGGACCTGGATAACCACCTGCATACACTAAATCATGCTCATCTACAATTCCACTAAAGTAAGTTGTTATCAGGCAGCCGCCCGCCTTCACATAATTGCGCAGTTTCTCATCATAACCCGTCTTACACATATATAACAGCGGAGCAATCACGAGCTGATACCCACTCAATTCGTCATCTACACTCACGAAATCTACAGCCACGTTCTGCTCAAACGCAGCTTGATAGTAATCTGCTACCGCATCTAAATATTTCATATGAATACTTGGACCAGCAGAGTACTCCACCGCCCACCAGTTATCCCAATCAAATACAATTGCTACCTTAGACGGTGTGCGCGCCTCCAAAAAAACATCACCCAACTGTTCTAGCTCTGCTCCGAGCTCCATTACCTCTCGGAAGACACGAGTATCCTCACGCCCCGCATGGTCAATCACAGCACCGTGATATTTCTCACATGCACCAATTCCCCGGCGAATCTGGAAAAACTGTACTGCATCTGCCCCATGTGCCACTGCCTCATAACTCATCAAACGCATTTCACCAGGGCGCTTCAATTTATTATAAGGCTGCCAGTTCGTAACACTAGGAGTCTGCTCCATCAGAACAAAAGAGTTCTGTTGCTTGATACCACGCATCAAATCATGACTCATGGCAATGTTTGCTGCAGAATCAGCTGGCGCTGGATAGCTATCCCAAGAGATAAAATCCATTGATTTCGCCCATTTCTGATAATCTAATGGCTTGTAAAATCCCATTAAGTTTGTGGTAATAGGAATATTTGGGGTGAATCTGCGAATGGCATCACGCTCTAACTCATAACATTCCAAAATACTGTCTGACATAAATCGGCGATAATCCAAGCTGATTCCCTGAAACATCGTGCGCTCGAACCCAAAATGCTCACTGAGCAGATTGGGCAATACTACCTCATTCCAATCATAAAAGGTATGTCCCCAAAATGCCGTGTAAAAACTACGGTTTAACGCTTCTATTGTGCCATATTTCTCTTTTAGCCATTTCTGAAATGCACGCTCACAATTTTCGCAGTAGCATTCTCCACCAAACTCATTGGATACATGCCATGCCACAATATTGTCAAAATTTTGATATCGCTCAGCTAACTTGCCCGCCAACTTTTCGGCATAGTAACGATACGTGGGACTATTTGGACAGGAATTATGTCTGCCGCCAAATTTTCTCTTTTTTCCATCAAATTCTGTACGCAAAATATCTGGATGACGCTTTGCCATCCAAGCAGGATGAGCACCTGTTGATGTCGCCAGGCAAACAGAAAATCCATTGTCACGCATCAAATTCATAATTTTATCCAACTTGTCAAAGCAGTAAGTATCCTCATTCGGCTGCAGAGCCGCCCAGCTAAACACATTGAGCGTCACTTCATTGATATGTGCCCTTTTCATCATGCGGATATCCTCTGCCCACATTTCCTCCGGCCACTGCTCTGGATTATAGTCACCACCGTACAAAATTTTTTTCACTCCTTGATATCCCATTTTAGTCACTGTGCCTCCGTATTTTTGTCATAATAATCTTGTATTGCCTGCACACGTGAAGCAGTCTGCTCCACTGCCGCCGCCATATCTACTTCAAAGACTTGCTCATAACCAATTCCATCTAAAATTTCTTTCATTTCTTTGAATGTTTTGAAAAATGAAGATTCATCCTCCGCAAAAATCATTTTCCACGAGCTCTCCGATATCACTTTTTTGCACTGGTTGCGCAGCGTTGTGATATCAGAAGATTCCTCGGTTGGTACATAGGTGGAACCCGTTCCTACTTGCAAAACATCCTTTTCCTCTAAAAATTCAATTGTACTCTTAGTAGTTCCATAAAATTCCTGCCAATCAAGTTCCAACGCACTGTTCTTCTGCTCTCGCACCGAACTCCACATTGTAGTCATGTATGGCTCACCTGTATTGGGATCCGTATCTACAAGAGAAAATGCTTTAAAATTTAATGCAGATACACCTGCACTCCAAGTATTGCCGCCCCATTCTTCCGGAACTTCTAAATTTTCACCCGTCAGAACACGTTCTCCAAATTCAGTGCGGACTGGAAAACCATCCTCTAATTCCCAAGTCAAACCTCTGGGGGCAGATGCACCTGACATCTCCATTCCCTCGGGCGAATACAGCCAATCAATAAAATCTGCCATGCGCTGTGGGTCCTGTGCCTGACTGCCTATCGCAATCACAGTCTTTGCATTTCCCTGCGGATAACATCCATCTGCATAAGGTGTAATATCTTCAATCATCAAAGGCATAAAACCCTTGCCTTCCTGCTTATGCTCCTGCGTATTATAAAGATTAATTCCCTGATAAGACCACAGACAAGTCAAAATTTGTCCATCTCTATATTTTTCAGCAAGCGTATCCCAATTTTGTACCTTGGATTCTGGGTCAATCAATCCCATCTGATTGGCTTCATACAAAAACTTCAAGCAGCGCATGTACAAGCCATCTGAATCCGTAATATTCTGATAATCGCTGCCATCTGCCTTGGCAAGTACAAATCCAATCTCATTATATCCATACAGGCAGGCATAACTTTTTGCACCCACCATCATATTTCCATCCCAATCCTTGAATAAGGAAATTGCATAAGTTTTTTCACCAGAATCACTGACTGGCACTGCTTCCTGCATTGCAGCCATCACAGGCAGCCAATCCTCCAAGGTTTCTACTTTCGGATAACCCACTTCGCGGTAAGCATCCCAACGAACATATGGCATAACCAATGGCTCTAATCCATTGCTCGGCGTATCAGGGGACTGATTTGATATCTCGCTGGGAATTCCAAAAATTCCTTCCTGATTCAAATCTTGATTTGCCGTGAGAATTAAGTCACTGTATTCATCCCATAAATTGCTTTTTACAATATAGTCCGTCATATCAAGCAACAAACCCGCACGTACCATCCTGTCCAATCTTCCACTTTCTGTGCCTGAAATAATCAAATCACCCAGATTTCCCGCAGCAAAGCGACTTTCATAGAGTGTATCTCCACCACCAGACACATTTGGAGCAATAATGTTGAGCTCCATATTAAATTTATCCTTAACTACCTTGGCAAACCATCCCGACTGAATTCCCTGGCTATTTGCCAATACATCAAACACATCCACCGTAATAAATTCCTTGTACTTCGATGCGCCCTCTTTACTCTGTGAGTTGCCTGCCTCATTTGCGCAGCCCACCAGCAGGGAAAGAATGAACACTACACTTAGCATCTTCCCTATTTGTTTTATTCTCATTGCACTCACTCCTTCAATGCCCAACATCCGTATCGTTCATTGTATCATAAATCTTTTTTTATGTATACCTCAAAAATTGGAGATATCCTACCATAAGAATCATAGCTTTTTTCCCTTTGATTCCAAATATCTATTTTTTATTGTATTTCCTCCGTCCTTTTTCTCTCGTAATTTTTCACAAATTTCTTTATGATGATACTAAGGTCAAAAGGGCATACTTTTTCATATAAATATGAAAAAATATGCCTTTGGGACCCGCTTATGATAATATCATTACAACACAAGGGGGTTCTTTGTTCTATGAAGTACGGCTATTTTGATGACGAACACAAAGAGTATGTCATCACCAATCCCAGAACTCCAAATCCTTGGATTAATTATCTGGGAAATGAAGATTTCTTCTCCTTAATTTCAAATACAGCAGGCGGCTACAGTTTTTACAAAGATGCCAAGCTGCTGCGCCTCACACGTTATCGCTATCGCAATGTGCCCGCAGACACCAATGGCCGCTATTATTTCATTCATGATGGGAAAGACATCTGGAATCCAGGCTGGCAGCCCACTCAGACTGAGCTTGATTTTTATACCTGCCATCATGGTCTGGGTTATACACGCTTTCTATCACAGAAAAATGAAATTCAGTCTACTCTGACTGCATTCGTTCCACTTCACGCTACCTGCGAAGTCAATCAGTTGAAGTTAAAAAATACCAGCAAAGAAACTTGCACCTGTTCTCTGACTTCCTATGTAGAGTTTTGCTTCTGGAATGCAGTAGATGACTCGACTAACTTCCAGAGAAACCTAAGTTTAGGTGAAGTAGAAGTTGTTGGTTCCACCATCTATCACAAGACAGAATACCGTGAACGCCGCAATCACTATGCGTTCTATTCCGTAAATCAACCCATCTTAGGCTTTGACACTGACCAGGATACCTTCCTCGGAGCTTACGGCAGCATTCAAAAGCCTGCTGCTGTCGTAGAAAATATTTCTCATCAGACGATAGCAAGCGGCGGCAGTGTAATTGGTTCGCATCACATTGCTGTTACCTTAGAGCCTGGCGAAGAAAAAAGCTTTATTTTTGTGCTCGGCTACGCAGAAAACCCAGTTGACCAGAAATGGGAAGCACCAAATTGTATTAACAAAACACCTGCGCTTGCTACCTTAGCTCGCTTTCAGACAGATGAACAAGTGGATGCTGCACTGAATGAGCTCAGCAATTATTGGGATAAACTTTTGTCCACCTACCATGTATCCTGCAGCGATGAAAAACTATCCCGCATGGTAAATATTTGGAACCAATATCAATGTATGGTTACTTTCAACATGTCCCGCTCTGCCTCTTATTTTGAATCAGGCACAGGTCGCGGCATGGGCTTCCGCGATTCTTGCCAGGATTTGCTTGGTTTCGTACATTTGATTCCAGACCGCGCCCGCGCAAGAATTTTGGATATTGCTGCGACCCAAATGGAAGACGGCAGCGCTTACCATCAATATCAACCTTTAACTAAGCGCGGTAACTTAGACATCGGAAGTGGCTTTAATGATGACCCACTTTGGCTGATTGCAGCAGTTTCTTCTTATTTAAAAGAAACAGGAGACTTCTCCATCCTCAACGAGATGGTTGATTTTGACAATGATTCTACGAAAGCACAGCCTTTGATGGAACATTTGAAACGCTCCTTTGATTATACTGTCACTCATTTAGGTCCACACAAACTTCCTTTGATTGGACGTGCAGACTGGAATGACTGTCTAAACTTAAACTGCTTCTCCAAGGAACCAGGCGAATCCTTCCAGACTACAGGTCCATCTGAAGGACCTGTAGCGGAATCTGTGTTCATCGCTGGTATGTTTGTCAAGTATGGACGCGAATATGCCAATATTAATGCACTCTTAGGAAACGAGGCAGAAGCAGCACGCGCGCAAGAAGCCGTAACCGCCATGTACGAAGCGGTTCTAGCAGACGGCTGGGATGGCGAGTGGTTCTTACGCGCCTATGACGCCTTCGGTGAAAAAGTCGGCTCCAAGGAAAACGAGGAAGGCAAAATTTTCATCGAACCGCAAGGATTCTGCGTTCTTGCGGAAATTGGTGTAAAGGAAGGTTTCGCTGAAAAAGCGCTCAATTCAGTAAAAACCCATCTCGACACCAAATATGGCATTATGCTGCAGCAGCCAGCTTACCAAACCTATCATTTGAATCTTGGTGAAATCTCTTCCTATCCACCTGGATACAAAGAAAATGCAGGTATCTTCTGCCACAATAATCCATGGGTCTCCATTGCTGAAACTGTAATTGGACGTGGAAATCGTGCGTTTGAAATCTATCGCAAAACGTGCCCCGCGTATATTGAAAACATCAGTGAGATTCATCGCACCGAACCTTATGTCTACTCTCAAATGATTGCAGGAGCAGACGCACCAAAACATGGAGAGGCAAAAAATAGCTGGCTAACCGGAACAGCAGCATGGACCTTTGTAAATGTGTCCCAGCACATTCTGGGTATTCAACCCGACTACAAAGGATTACGCATCAATCCATGTCTGCCCAGTACCATTGACGAATTTCAGCTGACGCGTGTATACCGTGGTTCTACCTACCATATTCATGTGACCAATCCTTCTCATGTAGAGAAAGGAGTAAAGGAGGTCTATGTAAATGGAATAAAGTTTGCGGAAGCACTGCTGCCAGTGACAGAGAACCCCACTGTCTATAAAGTTGAAATTGTAATGGGGTAAATCTTACATATTACATTCTTCCTTTCGTGCAGGTAAGCTATTATCTTCTCGGCTTACCTGCACCCCATGTAAATGACGTAAAATTTTCTTGTCTTCTACATTTCTTATTTCATAATTTTAAAGCGAAAGGTCTTTTAAAAATAGATGCTGTTCTCTCCACCATTACAGCACTCCCTACAATTAACACCAACATATAACATAACATCGTTAGATATGTTATGTATCCTAAATTTTTGTTTGAAAATGGTTGAAGTGCCCATATCAGAATGAGATGGTGAATTAAAAAAACAGCATAAGAATATCTTGCCCCAACCGATATTAATCTCATAAATACAACATTTACTTTTTGGCGTATACTCTGTATTCTCTGCCCTATTCCCAAAAGAAGTATGTATGAGCAAATTCCTTGCAAAGTTATACTATATACAATATCACATGGCATAGGAACAAAAAACAAAATCAAAAAGATAGCCCCTGCTCCTGCCATCATCCACATTTTAATTTGTTTTATATATAAACAAAAATACATTCCAATTGCAAAATCGACGATCCGAATCAACGCATCTGTTTCTTTTGCTCTAACAAAGGGATAGTATCTCACCATACCTATATAATAAATAATTAAAATACCGCATATCAATTTAGGATATCGTTTTATGGCCAAATAGAAAAGAGGACACACCAAATATAGTAAAATAATCATGCCCATATACCATTCTCCTACCGATAAATAGCCTGTATTTATTCCAAAAAGTGACAGATATCCATCCATACCAAGTATACTCAACAAAACTCTGGCACCAATCCTTCTTCCATCTGGTACATTGATTAAAAGATAGGCGAAAAAATAAGAAACCCAATACATTGGAAAAATAGATAGAAAGCGTTTTTTATAATATAAAAATACAGTCTTAATAGAAATATTTTTTCCTTTGTCCCCTATTATCTCACAGCAACGCTCGAAGCTTGCACAAGATAATGTACCTGACATTAAAATAAATAAAACTACTCCTTGCTGACCTAGTGTTAAATTTTTTCCCACATTAAAAAAAATAAGACGAGACAGTAAATTTCTATTTATCAATTCGCAGTTGAAATGAAATAGAACTACACAGGACATTGCAATGAAACGAATTAAATCATATTCAAAAAATTTTTTTGTCATATTAATCTCCATTTTGCCGCTTTTGGCTGGCAG
>JBJELF010000068.1:38025-41835 GCA_051879015.1 Lachnospiraceae bacterium | reverse complement strand
AATAAGAAGAAACTTTTCCTTTTTATCGGCATATACTAACATGATTTCAAGTTTCTGAGGTTGCTATGCTCATCTTAAAAAAATTGGAGACCTCTGGCGGTTCCATGGGCGAATTACAAGTCAATGTAGTGTCCGACGAAAACAATTTTCCTGTCACCAACGCCAAAGTAACCATCTATCCCCATAATACTCCTGAAACACCAATTGAGGAACTGGACACCAATCTCTCTGGGCAAACCGATATCATAGAATTAGACGCTCCACCTCTTGAGTACAGTATGGAGCCAGGTCAGCCTCGTCCTTACAGTGAATATGATATCCAAGTGAGTGCGGAAGGTTTTGAACCTTTTACCGTAGACGCCTCTGAAATTTTGCCCAATGAGCTCTCTTTACAGCCTATTCGTATGCATCCATTGCGGCAGGGAGAGCAACAAGACACTATTGTAATTCCAGATCACACGTTGTATGGAATATACCCTCCTAAAATTCCAGAAGATGAAATTAAACCCATGAATGAGAGCGGAGAAATCGTACTCAGCCGAGTCGTAGTCCCTGAAACTGTTGTTGTCCATGACGGAGTGCCTACCGACCGATCTGCTGCTGACTATTTTGTTCCTTACCGTGACTATATTAAAAATGTGGCTTCAAGTGAAATCTACTCCACTTGGCCACAGAATACAATTATTGCCAATGTTCTCGCAATTATGTCCTTTACCCTGAACCGCGTCTACACGGAATGGTACCGCAATCAAGGCTATGATTTTACCATCACTTCCTCTACTGCCTATGACCATAAATGGATTTATGGAAGAAATATCTATCAAGAAATTTCTCAGGTTGTAGATGAAATTTTTGACCAATATCTAGCTCGACCCAATGTAAAGCAGCCTATTTTAACCCAATACTGCGACGGCAAACGAGTATCCTGTCCAGGTTGGATGACACAGTGGGGTTCAAAATATTTAGGTGACCAAGGCTACTCTCCTATTGAAATTTTGAGAAACTATTATGGTCCTTCCATCTACATTAGCAGTGCCGAACAAATTTCCGGCATTCCAGCTTCATGGCCCGGGAGCGACTTAAGCGTAGGTTCCAGTGGTCCAAAAGTTCAGCAAATGCAGGAACATCTCCAAACTATATCCAGTGTCTATACAGCTATCCCCAGCGTAACACCAACCGGATACTTTGATGAATCCACCGCCAATGCAGTGCGCGCCTTTCAAAATATCTTTGGACTAGATCAAACAGGTATTGTCGATTTTCCCACTTGGTACAAAATCAGCCAAATTTATGTAGGCATCAGCCGAATCGGAGAACTTAATTAAGCAAAATAGGAGGGATTTTCTTTCCCTCCTACTCACCGTTACTTTAATAAGTGTTAAACCAGCTAACAATTACTTATATTATTATCTGCTCAACATCAATCCAATTTGGGGAAACATTGTTTTACATCCATTGCACTGATATTTTTTACTCTTCTGGCAGCTTCACAAATACACAGCGATTACACTGTGGCACACTGATTGGTCGTCCATTCATGACTATCAAATTCTTTTCATAGTCAATTGTGAAGTTAGTCAAAGTACCCGACTCATTATTGACCGAAATTAAATGCTTATTATCTGGAAAAAGTGCCAAATTTTTTGGATACTCTCCACTGATTGGAAGCACAAATTTCTGATACAGCAAACCACTCTCTGGCTCTCTCTCAAAACAAACTACACTATTGTCACCTGCATTCATAGCAAACACATACTTGCCATCGTCCGCGATAGCCATAGAGCTGGCTGCAGAAATCGATGAACTCTTTCTTGGCAGTGTAGATACCAACTGTTTAAACTCAAACTTTGGAATTCTATCACTTGGAACATAATTATATACACTAATATAATTTTTTAGTTCTGCCAAAATATACATATGTTTTCCGTCTGGACTAAAACGAATATGCTTTGGTGCAGAATTCATCTCACAGTGAATAATATCAATCAGACGAAGATGTCCATTTTCCCAATTTACGGAATATACCTTCACTTGATCAATACCAGAATCTGCCATCAACAAGTATTTCTCGTCTGGAGTAAAACGAACATTTGTGATGTGTGGGCGGAAGTTACGCTCTGCCACAGTACCGATTCCCTTATCATAGATTTCTGCAGTGATAGAACCTACCGTACCATCTTCATTCAAGCGCAGTACCGTCATCTTGCCATCATGATAGCCAGCTACCGCCAAAAAACTGTCACGGCTATCTACAGCTGCATGACATCCTCTCATTCCTCTGATACTCTTAATACCCAGTGGCTCCAAATCTCCATTGGACAAAATTTTAAATGCAGCAATTCCTTCATCTACAACTGCATATAAAAATTTCTTGCTCATGGAAACAACCAAATTAGACGCATTGTTTACTTCCACTTCTGAGCGTTTTGTCAATTTTCCCGTTTCTACGTCCACGTCAAAAATTCCAATGCCCTTACTCTTTCCATGATAAGTGTAGGAACCTGTATACGCTACATATTTATCTGCCATGTCCACGATCCTCCTAGCATTTTTTTGAATCGACAAAATTATATCACATTGTGGAAATTTTATCAAGTACAGCGAAATAATGTTAAAAAAAAGTCTTCCTTATTCTATCGCTATATTTCAATCTGATTGGCATTTGGCACATGACTCTGCGTATAAAGCACTAATTTATCGCCCACTTGAAGCACTAAATCTCCATGTGGAATGAGTATAATTCCATTTCGCTTTATCATCACAATAACTGAACGTCTAGAAATATCAATATCGCGAATTTTTTGTCCTTTCCATGGATTCTGCTCTTTGAGAATGACTTCTTTTAATTCAATATGCTCATCACAATCATAGGATTCTGCACCAAGTACAATGATATCCTCAGGCAACAATACAACATTTCCACGGGGTACTATGATATGTTGTTCCCTTTGAATAATTGCTACAATCACTCCCCGAGGCAAACCTAAATCTTTAATTGCACAGTTTGACCATTTATCTTTTGCTGTCAAATGTATTCTAATAAAATGGATATCCTCTTCATTTGCATATTCACTCATTCGCTTAATTTTTGAATATTGGTCCACAAAACCAGCTGATATAATACCGGTTGGAATTGCTACCATTCCAACTCCCAAAAATGAAATAAAAATACCAAATATTTTCCCCATTGGTGTAATTGGATAGATATCACCATAACCCACCGTCAGTAATGTTGAAACCGACCACCATATGCCAGAAAACGCATTCTGAAATACATCGGGCTGTGCCTCATGCTCTAAACTATACATGCAAAGACTTGATGCAATCATCAAAACTAAGATAATGAAAATAGAGGATAATAACTGTTGACTCTTACTGGAAATAACTTCCGTAATCACATTTAACGAATCATAGTAGGCATTGATACGAAACAATCGGAAAACTCGCACAATACGAAACATACGAAAAGCTACCACCCCCGTTGGAAAGAACACGGGAAGGAAATATAGCAGGAAAGAAAGCAAATCGACAATCCCCGTAAAGGAAAAAGCATATTTAAAAATGGCTCTTACCTCGCTTAAACGCGGATGTGCAAACTTCGCAGTATACAAACGAAGCACATAATCTACTGCAAAAAAAGAAACCGTAACAAATTCAATGCATTGCAGTATGCCTGCATAGTGTTCTTTCACAGAATCAAATGTAATAAGAATGCTCACCATTAAATTGATAACAATCATTCCTGTATTTAAAATATCATATCCGCGGCTAATCCAATCATTTCCATATCCCGTTTCCAACATAAGAAAA
>JBJELF010000068.1:0-37925 GCA_051879015.1 Lachnospiraceae bacterium | reverse complement strand
TGGTCTGTGGTAGTTCATCGTTATATGAAATCCTATTTCGCTAGTGGCACAGCTCATTACATTTGTGCATGGAATGTTCTGGAAATGACGTCATCCTGCTGTTTCTTAGTCAGCTTTACAAAATTTACTGCATAGCCAGAAACACGTACTGTAAGCTGTGGATACTTCTCTGGATGCTGCTGTGCATCAATCAATGTATCACGATTGAATACATTTACATTCAA
Organism: Lachnospiraceae bacterium; assembly: GCA_051879015.1. Lineage (GTDB taxonomy): Bacteria > Bacillota > Clostridia > Lachnospirales > Lachnospiraceae > JBJELF01. The sequence continues at coordinate 37,701 of JBJELF010000068.1, read as the reverse complement.
ATGATGACCACCCTTTGTTGCATATCCGTCCAATAAACCTACCAAATTTTCAACCTGCTGTTCGTTTGCCATAATCATTACTTCCTTTCTATCAATGTGCTCAATTTTGTTTTGCTGCTTGATTGTAACTATTCAACGCTGAATTTATTTGTTATGTTTGCATTATATCAAAAAAAATTTGGATTGTTCGTAACATATGTTACGAACAAAAAATTTTTTTAACTTTTTTTCAACCATACAATTCTTCCAGTGCCTCTAAATCAATCAAATGAATTCTATCCTTCTCCACTAAAATCATTCCTTCACTCTGCATATGCATCATCTCACGGGAAAGAGATGGACGAGCCACCCCCAAGTAATCTGCCATATCCTCTCGGCGAGGAACCAAACAATAATCCGTTCCCTCCTGCCGATTTTCTAAAAGCCAAATAGCAATTTTCTCACGCAGTGATGAGCCAGCCAATATATGAAGTTTTTTGGTCATAGAAAAATTTTTTCTAGATTGAATTTCTAACATATTTCGAGTTAATTTTTGATGATGTTCACAAGCATTATGACAAAATTGATAAAAGAAATTCCAGGGAAACTGTAAAATCTGGCATTCCGTAGCTGCAACAGCATCATACCAATAAGCATTCATATCAGCAAACAGATAATTTTCGCCGAACACATCCCCTGCAGGCACTAAATAGATCAAATCTCTTTTTCCAGAGGCAAAATTTTTTTCAATATGGACGGAGCCTCGCTGCAGTAAAAACAGATAACGAGGCTTTTCTCCCTGACGAAAAATATACTCATTTGCAGCAAAAGTAATCACTTTTGCCCTGGAGCATTTTAAAATACGTTGAATTTCCTCCTCAGAAATAGAATGGAACAAGACCGTATCCTTTAATAATTGCATACAAAATTCCTCCCTAATAAATGATAGAAAAAAGCCACCGAGAAAACCTCGATGGCTTCATAGCTGGGCTGCAAGGATTCGAACCTTGAAATGCTGGAGTCAGAGTCCAGTGCCTTACCATTTGGCGACAACCCAATAACCTGTCAACAAATGGTATTATACACCAATTCACCAGAAAGTCAAGTACTTTTTTTAATTTTTTCAATTATTCAGCCAAATCTTAAATTTGTTTTGAAAGAGAGACTCATTGACAATCCAACGCCTAAAGCACATTGGGTTCTATAGTATAATTTTTTCCAAACTTTGATATAATTTCTCCATTTGCTCGTCCGTTCCAATGGTAATGCGCAGATAATTATCGATACGTGGCTTTGCAAAGTAACGTACATAAATATGTCGCTTCTTTAATTCCTCAAAAATCTTGACTGCTGGTACACTCTTGTGGCTAGCAAAGATAAAATTTGCCTGAGAATCAGGGAAAGTAAATCCCAATTCTGCCAGTCTCACCTTGGCAGCCTCCCTTGTCCTTTTAATTTTTGCTACACTCTCTTGAAAATAATCTTCATCTAGAACAGATTCCACACCAAGCTCAATGGAAAGTCTGGACATGGTGTAAGAGTTGAAGGAATATTTTACATCATTAAGGGCTTGAATCAATTCCGAAGAACCAATTGCAAATCCGATTCTCATACCTGCCATAGAACGAGACTTAGAAAAAGTCTGGACTACCAAAAGATTATCATATTTGTCCACTAAACTGACCGCTGATTTTCCCTCTGCAAAATCACCATAAGCCTCATCAATAATCACAACTACATTTGGATTTTCCTGCAAAATTGTCTCAATGGATTCCAATGGCTCATAAACTGCTGTCGGTGCATTAGGATTGGGCAGCACAATTCCACCATTTCCTCCAAAATAATCTCTGACCTTGATGCAAAACTTCTCATCTAACGCCTTCGTTTCATAAGGAATGCGATACAAATCTGCCCACACATCATAAAAAGAATACGTAATATCTGGGAAAAAGATTGGTTTTTCTGAATTAAAAAAGGTCAAGAAAGACATTGCCAGTACATCATCCGAGCCAACCCCTACGAAAACCTGATTTTGATTGACTTGATATCGATTAGCCAACACTTCTACTAAGTCACTGACCGCTGGGTCTGGATACAGACGCAGACAATCCGTCTGATATCCCGCTAACCGCCTTTGCACGCCTGGTGCTGGAGGATATGGATTTTCATTGGTATTTAATTTGACAACATCTGCCTGCTTTGGCTGCTCTCCGGGCGTATAGGGAACTACGCGACGAACATTTTTCTCCCACAATTTTTCCATAATCACTCCTCTTACAGACCGTACTCTGCTGCCAAAGCTTTGAATGCAGGCAAAGAGCGCTCAATCATCTCATAAGACACACAGTAGGCAATACGTACATAACCAGGGCAAGCAAAGGAAGAACCAGGCACCACCAAAATATTGTGTTTCTTTGCCTTATCACAGAATGCTTTCTCATTTGGCTCTGGAGATTTTACAAATAGATAAAAGGCACCCTGTGGCTTAATACAGCTAAAACCATACTCTTTAAGGGCATTGTAAAGCAAATTTCTATTTCTATCATAGGCAGCCACATTCACTTCGGCATCAACACATCTTGCAACGACACGCTGCATCAAAGACGGTGCATTAACAGAACCGATAACACGATTTGCGATAGAAAGAGCTGTCAGCATCATCTCACTGTCATCTGCCTCATCCGGCACTAACACATAACCAATACGCTCTCCTGGAAGGGACAACGACTTACTATAGGAATATCCCACAATAGTATCATTATAGTACTTTGTCAAATAAGGAACTTCTACTCCATCGTAAGCCAACTCACGGTAAGGTTCATCAGAAATCAAATAGATAGCATGACCGATTTCCTGCTCCTTTTCCACCAGAATTTTTGCCAACTTTTTAATCGTCTCCTCAGAATAAACTACACCCGTTGGATTATGAGGAGAATTGATAATAATCGCGCGAGTCTTCTCACTGATTTTCTCTTTCATCTCCTCCAAATTTGGCTGGAATGTCTCGGTATTTGGAGACACTACGGTTAACACACCATCATAGTTTCTCACATAATTGCCATACTCCACAAAATAAGGCGCAAATGTTAATACCTCATCTCCTGGATTCAGCAATACCTTCAATACAATGTTTAATCCACTGGCTGCACCTGTTACCATGATTAAATTTTTGCCTGAAAAATGGGTACCAAAACGACGGTTCAAAGACTCAGCGATGGTCTGTCTTACATCTTCATAGCCTGCATTGCTCATATAACCATGTACCATCACAGAATCTTCCTCATTGATAATATCAATGATAGCCTGCTTTACCTCAGCCGGAGCTGGCACATTGGGATTACCTAAACTGAAATCATAGACATTTTCTGCGCCATAGAGGGCTGCCATCAGCTTACCCTCCTCAAACATGGCACGGATGGCAGAATTATTGTTTACCAAAGGTTTCATCTTTTCGGAAATCATAATTTATCTTTACCTCCACTTTGTAACTATTCAGTCATCTCTGACTGTTACAATCAATCATTCTTAGTATAGCACAAATGCAAAAAAATGCCAATATTCCAATGATAACTCCTGCAGAATCAATACAGACATCTCTTATTTGAGCCGAGCGTCCGTCGCTAAAAAGTTGATGAAATTCATCGGTGACCGCATAGCATGTGGCAAAAAGCCAGCACCCCAACTTTACCTTAATTCCCTTTCCCCAGAGATCATCCGCATACCAAATACATAAAAATCCTAAAATGGCATACTCAGTCATATGAGCCGCCTTACGCACCAAAAACGAAATCTGACTAACCAATGAATCAGAAAGCGGCTCATCTGTCACTACCTCTCCAATCAGACGTACAATCTTGTCAACCACACCATCACTCAAAGCCTGTGATTCACTTCCATTTTGAGCAGACATAGAAAAAATAAATCCCATCCAGACAATGATTGCAATCATCAACAATACTTGTTTTTTTGTCATCCTACACTTACTTCTCCCTGAAATGATTCTAAACTCTCATACCTGTTTTGGAATCTCCAATCTGCATATCATGCCATAACAAACGCTGCTCTGCCATCTTTTCCCATTTTGTGCCGACCTTTCCATAATTACAGTATGGATCAATAGAAATGCCTCCTCTGGGTGTAAATCTTCCCTGTACCTCAATGTACTTCGGTTCCATAAGCTTAATTAAATCTTTCATAATGATATTGACACAATCCTCATGAAAATCACCATGATTACGAAAACTAAACAAATATAATTTTAAGCTTTTGCTCTCTACCATACGCACATCTGGCACATAATTAATGGTGATAGTAGCAAAATCGGGCTGCCCTGTGATAGGACACAGACTGGTAAACTCAGGACAATTGAAACGCACAAAATAATCATTATCCGGATGCTTGTTGACAAAGGTCTCCAATACTTCTGGTGCATAATCTGAGTGATAAATGGTTTTCTTATTTCCTAATAAGGTAATGGATTCTTCCTGTTCACGATTTGACATAATATAATTTCCTTTCTATTTTTTATGAGGTTCTTAAACTCATCCATTTCATGCAAGCATAAAATGGATGAGCGTTTGACCCTAGTATCTTTTTATAATAGCAGCTCTAAAAGTCATTTTGACTCAAACATTGCTTTAACTACTTTCTTCCCGGATATTGACTGTCATCCATATCAAGCGGTCTGATTTTTCTTGCCATATAAATAAAAGGCGTATCCAAAAAAGCTACAATTACTTTGAATAAATAGGTGGTCAGCAAAATACTGATGAACACGTCCACTGGATAGGTTCCCCAGAATGCAAGGGTTGTAAACAAGATCGTGTCCAGTGCCTGACTGGTCAATGTACTGAAATTATTTCGTACCCACAGCCTGGATGAATTTCCTCCTGTCTTTTCCCAAATGCGATGATATAAAAATACATCCACATTCTGACTGACTACATAACCTACCATACTGGCAAAAGCTACACGAGGGACTAAACCAAAAACCATCTTCAAACTATCACTAATATAATCATTGGCATTTGGCGTAAACAGCAAAGTGAGCTGAGTACCGATAATCCACATAATCGTGATAGTAAATCCATACTTAACAGCCTTTCCTGCCTCTTTCTTTCCATAGCACTCACTTAAAATATCAGTTACCAGGAAAGTTGCTGCATAGAGGACATTTCCCGCAGTAGTAGATAAACCAAACAAATCAATACATTTGCAAACTTCGATATTTGCCAAGATGGTACTAAAGACCGTAAATGCATACAGACCATTTTTTCCATATAACTTATACAGCAGCAGGACACAGCCGAGATAAAATAAAACACATAGTACAAAAATAAACTCGTTGGACATAATGACAAAACTCCTTTTACTCTTTGTTAATTTTTCTTTTTACACTGCCCACTATACTTCTTTTAACTGATAGACCAACGGATCTTTGCTGCCATTGAGTTCAAACGCTTTAATACGATCACGGCAGGTGCCGCACACACCGCATGGTTTATCATCACCTTCATAGCAGCTCCAAGTCAGCTCAAAGGGTACTCCAAGGGATAAACCACAAGCTACCACATCGGCCTTTGACTTCTTGATAAATGGAGCTTCTACCTTCAAGACATTTCCGCTTCCAAGATAAATTGCACGTGAGATAGCTTCATGAAATGCTACACTAGTATCTGGATAAGCATTTCCAGCAGCATCATCAGCGTGAGCCCCATAATAGATAACCTCACAGCCATGACTTAAAGCAATAGCCGCCGCAGAGGACAAAAATAAACCGTTGCGATACGGAACATAGGTGGTGACAGGAGCACCGTGAGTGCATTCCAATTGCTTAGAATACTCTTCATGAGGAATCGCCTCTTCAGCGGCCGAAAGGAGACTGCAGTGACTATCCTTAAAAATTTCTCCCAAATCCAGCGTAATGCGCTGTACATGATAGTACTTTGCCACTGACTCCGCAGCTTTTAATTCCTTTGTGTGCTTTTGACCATAATAAACGGACAGGGCAAGCACTTGCTCTGCACCATACTTTTTTACTGCGAGTCCCAGACATACCGAACTGTCTAATCCCCCGCTAAATAAAACTAATGCTCTCATTATTTTATTCCTTTCCAAAATAAATATAGATAAAATGATACCAGGGTTAAAATACTTTTTAACTCCAACATCAATGGAATAATTCAACCAAAAATGAGATGGTCACTGTGACAACCACCTCATTATAAAACATAGACCTTGCTGCTATTACTATGATACTAAGGTCAAAAGTTGATACACGATACTTTCAGTGCCCCACAAGCATCCGACAATCACAAAGCAGAAGTATTGCAGCATATAAATAAGCATGAGAAATCAGGACATAATGACACTAATTGCTCATGCTTAAAAGTCCTAGTTTTATTTAACGACAGGATGGTTACGAACTGTCTATTCAATTGTTTGACCGAATTATTCTGGATACTCTCCACAACAAGCCATAAAGATCCTAACTGACAACATTTTGCATTAACCGTACCTTCTTTTCAGACTTTTGGATACTGTCTTTTTGTTGGAGCAGGAAACTCTACAATCAAGCCGTCTTACGAGCACATGGACGATTTGTTACAAGGAAGTATAGTCAATCTTCCTATGTACACAGATTATATCTCTTTTTTATCTTTATTTCAAGTAAAAAATATTCCTCATTTTTTCTTTATGCATGACTATTGTCTCATACCTGCGAAAATTTTGTGAACATCTAGTCCATCCTCCCAGACTTGTGCTACAATACATTTTAAAATTATTTCCGAAGAAAGGAGTATTTTCATTATGCAATTTTTATTTACACTTTTAATCACCTTTTTCGCCGGTATGGGAGCAGGTCTTGGAACTGGTTTTGCAGGACTGAGTGCAGCAGCAGTCATCAGCCCCATGCTGATTACCTTTTTAGACATGGAGCCATACATGGCCGTAGGTATCGCTCTCGCCTCAGATGTATTGGCCAGCGCTGTTTCTGCCTATACTTATGGAAAAAATGATAATCTGGACATAAAAAATGGTATGATTATGATGATAACGGTACTGCTGTTTACAGTCATCGGCAGCTATCTCTCCAGCTTAATCCCATCTGCTACCATGGGAAATTTATCTGTTTTGATGACTTTTATCCTGGGTGTTAAATTCATTGTAAAGCCCGTAATGACTACCAAAGAACAAATGCAGTCCGTCTCCGCTCAAAAGCGAGTGATTCAATCCATCATCTGTGGTGTTATCATCGGTTTTATCTGTGGCTTTGTCGGTGCTGGCGGCGGAATGATGATGCTGCTGATTCTAACTTCCGTACTTGGTTATGAACTAAAAACAGCAGTAGGCACCAGTGTTTTTATCATGGCCTTTACTGCCTTGACGGGATCTGTCTCCCACTTCACAATTGGCGGCACACCAGACTGGACAGTCATGATTTTATGCATTATTTTTACTCTGTTATGGGCCAGAATCGCCGCACGCTTTGCCAACAAAGCAGAACCAAAGACTTTAAACCGTGCCACTGGTATTGTACTGGTTGTGTTGGGTATTGTTATCTTTGCCTTTTCTGCGCTTAATTAAGACAAACAACATTACTGAGTAAGGATGAAACACATCAAATTGATAAGGGGATTATGAGATGAAAAGAATGTTTCTTACAAACAGATTGCCAATGCTTATCCAGACAGGAAGGGAAACTGCTTTATCTGCTTTACTGCAATCAATCTTATTTTCTTAGCCATTTTAATATTGCTGAATATAATTATTTAATGAGAGAAAGCCATGCATTTCATGTAAATATCAAATGCATGGCTTTCTCTTTGCTCATAATATTCTTATCATGTTATAAAGATTTCTCTTGCAATCAATAGTCCTTTTATGGCTCTACAATCTCCCCTGCAATGGCACAGGCTGCTGCTGTTGCTGGTGATGCCAAATAAATCTCTACCTTAGAAGTTCCCATACGTCCGAGGAAGTTTCGATTGTTGGTTGCCACCACACGCTCGCCATCGCTCAAGATACCGCCAGTACGTCCACAGCACAATCCACATCCTGGATGAGTAATAATCGCACCTGCATCAGATAAAATACCCAAGGTACCATCTGCCAAAGCCTGCTTATAAATTTTTCGGCTGGCTGGTGTCACAATCAACTTGACAAATGGTGCCACTTTCTTTCCCTTTAAAATGCTAGCGGCACGCTGCAAATCTTCCAGACGACCGTTCGTACAAGAGCCAATGAAGACCTGATCAATCTTAGTTCCCAACAATTCCCTGACTGGCTTGATGTTGTCCACCTGAGACGGACATGCCATCACAGGCACCAAATCCTCTGCCTGATAGGTAATCTCGCGGATATACTTGGCATCGGCATCTCCCACCAGACTGCGCTCTGCATCTGTTAATTCAATTTCACAATATTCCGCAGTCTTCTCATCTGGCGTAAAGACGGCACATTTTGCACCTGCTTCAATAGCCATGTTTGATATGGTCATACGACTTGCCACAGACATCGCTTCCACAGTGCTTCCTGCAAACTCTAATGCCTGATAAGTAGCACCATCCGCACCCAAATCACCAATCAATCGCAAGATGATATCTTTGGAAGTCACATTCTCTGGCAAAGTACCATGAATTGTCACTTTGATGGTTTCTGGTACCTTCACCCACATTTGACCTGTACCTAATACACTCGCCATCTCCGTATAACCAATACCCGATGAAAAAGCTCCCACACAACCATAAGTAGTTGTATGACTATCCGTACCAAAGGCAATATCTCCTGGTTTCACATAACCTGCCTCCGTCATCAATTGATGACAGATACCGTCTGAGCGATGAATATGAGTCATGCCATACTTCTCTACAAATTCATTTCCTACACGGAAATGTCTGGTGTCATCCACCTGACTTGCTGGCACCAAATGGTCATAAATCAATACCACCTTATCTGGGTCCCAGAGTTTGGTAAAACCCATCTCTTCAAACTTATCTGCTACAAATGGAATAAAAATATCATGAATCATGACACGATCCACATTAACTGTCACAATGTCTCCTGACTTTACGGATTTTCCAACATTTCTGCCAATAATCTTTTCAATAATTGTATGTCCCATTTTCGTCACCTCACTCCAAACCATTGCGTCTGCGCATGGCCTTTACCAGACCACCTGCCTCAAGAATTTCCACTAAATTGGCTGGCAGAGAAGCAATTGGATATGTCTTTCCCTTATGGGTAATCTGTGCATTGACTTCCACCTCAATCACATCTCCCTCACTGACTGCATCATGTAAGTCGGCATTTTCAATCAGCAACAGTCCATTGTTGATGGAATTGCGGAAGAAAATACGGGCAAAGGACTTCGCAATGACACATTTTATCCCCAATGCCTTGATAATCTCTGGTGCCTGCTCTCTGGAGGAGCCACAACCAAAGTTTTTGCCAGCCACAATAATATCACCTGGCTGAATCTTTCCTGCCAATTCCGGGCGTAAAGGAGAAAAGGCATAAGGTGTCATATCCTGTACGGTTTTCAACGCTAAATATTCGGTTGGAATGATAATATCGGTGTCGATGTCATCGCCCAATACCCAAACCTTTCCAGTGAATGTCTCGTTTTTCTCTATTTTACTCATATCTATCTCATTCATAATGATTCATTCTCCCATGAATTATCTCTTAATCTCTACAACCTATTATCCATTTTATTCTTTCGTCATCCAAACTACCGCCCTACTTGCTCATACCTGTTGTTGTCTCGAAAGCGGACTGGTCTGCAAGCATCCCATCCGTCTCTGCTTTGAGACTGAACTGATACAGTACTTTATACCATATCTGCTGTAGCAATCTCACCTGCAATCGCCGAAGCAGTCACGGTAGCTGCAGAAGCCAAGTACACAAACGAATTGCGATGTCCTGCGCGACCCTTGAAGTTTCTAGTACCAGTGCTTATCAACACTTCTCCCTCACCGATAACACCTTGGCAACTTCCCCAACAAACACTACAATTTGGATTCATCACAATCGCACCTGCATCCATGAAAATATTCAGCAGTCCTTCTTCCATCGCCTGACGATAAACCTCTCGGCTGGCTGGCACGACTAAGAAACGCACCTTTGGAGCTACTTTCTTTCCCTTGATAATAGCTGCGCCTACACGCAAGTCTTCGATACGACCATTATTACAGGAACCTAAAAATGCTTCATCAATCGTTACACCCAAAGATTCCTTTGCTGGCACTACATTGTCGACAAAATGAGGTTTCGCCACAATTGGCTGAATCTCGCTCAAATCAATATCGTAAACCTGTGCAAATACTGCATCCTCATCACTGCTAAAGCAAGCCTTTGGCTTTCTTCCACGACTTGTCAGATATTCCATTGCCACATCATCTACTTCCATCAAAGCCGTTTTTGCTCCTGCCTCCACACACAAGTTACAAATGGAGATACGGTCACTCATAGTCAGATTATGCAGTCCTTCACCAGCAAATTCCATAGCCTTATAGTTGGCACCATTTGCACCAATCATTCCGATAATCGTCAAAATCAAATCTCTTGCATAAACACCCTCTGGCAATTTCCCTTTTAAGTTAAAGCGCAATGTCTCTGGCACCAAAAGCCAAGAAGTCCCTGTAACCATAGCATACAGATAATCCGTACAACCTACACCAGTACCAAAAGCACCTAATGCACCGTAAGCACAGGTATGACTATCTGCACCAAAAATCAATTCTCCCGGACATACATGTTTCTCCATCATAACCTGATGGCATACACCCTCACCCTCATAAAAGGTAATTCCATGCTCTCTTGCAAAATTACGCATCTTCTTGTGAGAAGCTGCAGTTTTGGGACTGTCCGCTGGAATATTGTGGTCTACAATCCACACTAACTTACTTACATCTGCAATATGTGGATGTTTTAATTTATTATACATATCAATAGTCAAATGCGTGGTACCATCATTACTCATCAGTCGATCCAATGTAACCGTCTGGATATCTCCTGCTTTCGCTGTGTCTACACCTGCTGCACAGGCAATTATTTTTTCAGCCATCGTCATTCCCATAGTTTTAATCCTCCTTGTTCAACGACGCAATCAGACCACCCTGATCCAAGATTTTCTGCATCTGAGCCGGCAGTTTAGTACAAGTAAATTTCTGTCCATTCGCCATAATATAGCCCTCTTCCAGATACAGTTCCATCTCGTCCTGATCGGCTACAGCATCATACAAATCCTTGCAGACAATCACAGGCAAGCCAATATTAATGGAATTGCGATAAAAAATGCGGGCAAAAGATTTTGCAATCACTGCCTTCACACCTAACGCCTTTAATACACTAGGTGCCTGTTCTCTTGAGGAACCACAACCAAAGTTTTCACTTGCGACTACAAAATCACCAGGCTGTACCTTCTTTGCAAAGTCTGGGTCGAGAGATTCAAACGTATATGCTTTCATCTCATCAATGGTTGGAAACAATAAATATTGGGATGCGATAATCTGGTCCGTATCTACATCCTGATGAAATCGGAATATTTTTCCCATGTTATGTTCTCCTTTTTCTTTCATTCCTGTAACTGCCGATTTAATCAACGAACATCTCGTCCTCATGAAACAAAGCAATCACCAAAAGATTTTCTTGATTATAGCATGGATTATATAAAATAGGAATGATGTATTTTTCAATTTTGCTATTCCTTCAGGTTATAGCCAAATCCGCACTTGCCAATTCTAGCTCACAAAAGGTAGAACGGAAAAAAGGAGCTGTTCTTTTACAGCCCCTTCTTTTCTACTTCATTGTCACACTATTATTTAAGACAGGCATACTATAGATAAACAGTACATCCTGATTTTCAAACTCTACAAACCGTCCCACATAATTGCTCGATAGATAACGGATATCAATCAATGTAATTTTTTTGTATCCCTCTACCAAAAGCGGTGCTAAACTACTTCCAAAGGAATCACGAAACATAATCAACTCCTTGTCCGTCGTTGCCTCAGGATTTTCAATGGTCAATAACGAGCGCGAACCAGATAAGTACATCTCGTAAGGATCCTTGCCTGCGGCTAATTCCATGTTGTAAATATCACCTTCTGTACTATTTTCATAATCAAAAACAGTGACATTCTCTAACGTTTCATTGCTCAAGTAATAAATCTGTTCTGCCGGCAATGGAAGTGCTGACTGACCATAATAAACTCCATAAAATGGATATTTTAATAAATGCGTTTCATATTGGCTGCTGAAAGTGACTCCCATCTGGGCAGCCAGTTTCTCAGCTACATCTACAATCTTTTCTTGACGCCAGTGAATATCTGTCTTGTAATAATCCGATAGTTCCAATAAATCATAGATATCAATGAAATTCTTGCTGTCCATAAATTTCAATCGCTGAAGCATGGACTGAGCAAATTCTTGATATTCAATGGACGGATAGCCATTTTCTGCTGCTATGAAACAATTTTTGTCTGGCACGATGGAAAAATAAATATTCACATCAGTATCCGCTAAGAGCGAATCATAGATATATTGGAAACGACCGGCGGCATAGTCCAACGAATCCTCATTGATGGGATATTCCAATTTGGATGCATAGCCATCTATGACATAAATATCATTGTTATCTTTCTGCTGAAAGATATAAAAACTACAGATTGCTTTCAGCGTACGAAATTGATCACGCAATGGAAACTGATCTAAAGTATAAGACTCAAAATTTTCCATGAACTCTCCAGAAACGACCGTTTCAAAACTTAATTTCGGCATGGAAGCAAGTGTACGTCGCTCACTAACGGACATGGTTTCATCTGGTTTGATGATTCCCCATAGCAAAAAGCCGAACATAAATATGGCTACTCCACATACTGTCACAATATTTTTAAATTTTTCTGACATAGTCTATTTTCTCCTTTCATTCCATTTTTGTAACGATTTGATTCCAAATGATTTCCAACACTCCTGTCACCATTTTCCAAAAAAAACGTCAACCTTTGTATTTTTTGAATGGAATCGTTATCATTAAAATCGGAAATATAAAAACGGATTGAAAGCTCCATCTACCATATAGGCTGTACACAATGCCAACAGCACAAGCAGCCAAATTGGCTCTAATAGATTTAAAATCTTTTCACCACGGGTATTTTTTCTTATCTTTGCTACGAAAGACGACACCCATGGAGTTGCACCCACAATACCTATCACAAATACAATGAAATAGCTTCTAAAGTAATACCCAGTTACTGTATTGTACAGTGGATAACCACTTAGACCAAACATGGATTTCATATAACTAATTGCATCTTTCATACTGGCCGCATCGAATAAGACAAAGCCTAAGATGACAAACAACATAACATAGCTATGTTGAACGATACTGATCATATTATGTCGTATCTTATCACCTTTCACACCATTGTCTTTTTCCAGATTGTACTTTGCACCATCATTTTTTTCATTGTTTCTCGTTTTGGATTTCGGATAATGGCACAACTTCTCTCCCATCAAAAGAATGGCATACAATAGTCCCCATGCTACAAAATTCCAAGCGGCACCATGCCAAAGTCCCGTCAGCATCCATACCACCAGTATATTAAATAGATGGCGATATTTGCTTACGCGATTTCCTCCCATCGGAATGTAGACATAATCGCGAAACCAGCTTCCCAGCGAAATATGCCAACGGCGCCAAAATTCTGTGATACTCTTTGAAATATAGGGGTAATTGAAGTTTTCTGGAAAATGAAATCCAAAAATTTTTCCTAAGCCAATTGCCATATCACTATAACCAGAAAAGTCAAAATAAATATGCAAGGTATAGGCAATGGCATACAACCAGAAAAACAGAACTGATTTTTCATCCGATGCCTTAAACAAACTTACTAACTCACCAAGCACGTTAGCAATCAGCATTTTTTTTGAGAGTCCTACAATAAATCGCCTTGTTCCCAACGCAGCATCCGACATTTTATGGGTTCGTTCATTCAATTGCTGTGCAATATCTGAGTAACGCACAATCGGACCTGCAATCAACTGAGGAAACATTGCGACATAAGCCGCTAAACTAACAAAATTATACTGCGCCTTCACTTCCTTTCGATAGACATCTACCACATAACTTAAAATTTGAAAGGTATAGAAGCTGATACCGATAGGTAGGGCCAGTTGTGTCAGCGGCAAAGCCAGTCCACTGATTGCATTAAAACTGGAAATAAAAAAATCTACATATTTACAGTAGCCTAGCAATGCTAAACTTATAACGACAGAAGTGGTCAAAAAGACTTTTGACCACTTGCTGCCCTGATATTTTTCCACAAGAATTCCAAAAAGATATCCCTGTGTGATGGAAAGTACCATGATAATAATGTACTTAGGCTCACCCCATCCATAAAAGAATAAGCTTGCCAATAACAATACCGTATTTTTCAGTTTCTTAGGTGCAAGAAAATAGAATAGAAAAACACCTGGTAAAAAATAATATAAAAATGGAACAGTGGAAAATAACATCGTTTTACTCTCCCATCACAAATCACGATATTTTAAATCTTTATCCGTTACCAAACGGACATACCTCGCAAGCGAGGCACTAGCATATATATAAGTCGATTGCTCAGTCTTTGCTCGGGACTTTTACAATAAATTACTCGATTGGTTCCTCGCTAAGTACCGTGCTCTCTGGATATACAGTTGCTACCTTTTCCATAAACAAATCAACAATTTCGTTATGACCAAATCCAGAAATAACATACTCACCTACATTGATGACAAACATCTTCTCTGGGAAACCACACATCCATTGTCTCTGAGCAATGCTCTCCTTAAATAAATCAGCAAAGTTAGATGCTGTACTTGCATCCTTTAAGTGGAATGCTGCTGAAGTAAAGGTATTCACATTCATCATATGCGTCAAAGATGCTGCATTGTCAAATAACTCAATGGCATCCGCTGGAATTGCTAAAGAAGCATCAAAAACATCAGCTTCGTTCTCTACGCTAAAGTTTCCAGGACCCTCCATGCTCATATTTTCCTCATTGAAATCACCACCAGCAGCTGGGAACTTTTCATCATCTGCATAAGTAGCCCAAATGCTGTTTAAGAGATCCAATGCATTGGTAATTTCTCCATCTTCGCTGCCACCCTGACCAACTTCTTCGGTAGTAGAATCACTAACAGACTCAGTGGTACCTTCCGTTGTATCTTCAACAGCCTCGGTAGTAGTGCTTGCTGTTGTATCCTTCTGTCCATTGTCACCGCCACACGCGGTCAAGGACATTACCATTGCTGCTGTTAAAATAATTGCTGTAAATTTTCTCATAAAATTTTCCTCCTAAAACAATATTTCATTATGAGTTTCATTATCATTATTTTGCTGACACTCCCACGACTAATACCCAGAGGGCACAGGCGCTCGTAGGGTTCTTATACACATTCACTTTCTAATATACTCGAAAGCATAAAAGACTGATGAATTTCCATAAGACTTTCACTACCAAAGATACCGTTGCATCCATTCACGATAGCATAAGGCTCGTGTCAAAACCTTTTATAGTAATTCTGTCATCCGAAATCATTCAAAATCTACCCGATTTGAACTACTTTCTCATGTTTTACTCTGAATTACCCAAAGAGATTGGTTCTTGTCATAATTTACAACTAGAATTGTTTTTCCTGTCGACCATAATAAGGTCATCTCATAATATGTGTCCTCATCAGGATTTTCAATTACCCAATTAAGAGAAATGGCTGATATCTCATTATCATTCGATAATAGATCGAATGAATCCTGCACCTTAACGTTTCCCATCGAAGTCACCTGATAAAGTGTTCCCGCTGACACAACCGCAGTTGTCTTCTGCTTCAGTTGCAATTCCAACGGAATACTTAACATAATATGATCCACACTCTCGGTGTTGTTTTCGTCTTCCGTGAACCTTGCCATAGAAAGGATACCCTCATCATTCACGGCAGTAGAATGTTTTGTAATCATAGTTCCATACATAGTAACAGTCGGCCGTCCCATCAACAAAAGACTTCTTGCTCCTAGCATAATCAGTGTAATACAAGCTGCCGCTACTAAAATTGTACGAAACAATGGAATCTGATTGCGTTTCTGAACTTTATCTATGTTCTGTCCACTTCGTTTTGGTGATGGCACCACTTTTTGATTCATTTTCGGTTCCATCCCTTGATAGGCATCTTCTAAAATACTCTCATCAATATTAGTAATAGCGCTTGCCAAAATTTCTAAATTTTGCTTTTGAATCGATGATTTCATAGATGAATGCCCTCTCTTTCCAGATAAATTCTCAAACTATTTCGAATGCGAAACAATTTAGATTTCACTTTACTCTTGCTGTATCCAAAGCGAACTGCAATTTCCTCTACCGACTCACAGTAAAAATATCGATAAACAAACATACGCCTCGCTTCCAGCGGCTGTTCCCACAAAAAAGTATTCATACAGGCGGTGATGGCCTCGCTGTCCATCTTTTGCTCCATTGTCCAGCCATCAGGAATACAATCATCCAGTTCATTGAGTGACAGAGCAAATTCACCTGCGGCACGTTTTTCTGCAAAACGAGCCTTGTATCGGTTCAGCGCTAAATTTCTTGTGATTTTCCCCAAAAACGCTGCCAGCCGCTCCGGCGCATGGGGCGGAATCGTCTTCCATGTCTGCAGATAGGTATCATTGACATTTTCCTCACTGTCAGACAAATCATTCAAAATATTCATAGAAATTTTCATACAATACGTTTCATATTTGTCAGCAGTCTCCTGAATCGCCTGCTCATTGCGCTGCCAATACAATTCGACGATTTCTTTGTCCTCCATCGCTCACTCCTTTCTTCCAAAGAATCATCTCTACTCATATACACAACTTTTTTTCAAGTTGGTTGCATACAATAGAAAAAAATAATATAAAATTGACACAGATCCTTAAACTTGATATTTATTTCAACTCTAAGGTTTGATTATAACATAATTAAAATCATGTGACAAGGAGGCTTATTTTAATCTACGCCTTCTTATCATCAATATCAATATCAAAATCACTGCCAGCCCTAAGCCAACACTGCAGGAAAATAATATTTTATTACTATACCAATGATTCAAAACTTTTTCGATTGATTTCGTCAATCGCACGATATTCTTACTGGACACCAGCACTTCAGATACAAAGAGGTATGCACTTACAAAATCTTCATCTGCCGTTGTTATCCTATTTCCTGCTTTGTCCGTTACTTCAATACGCACTGTTTGATATTCATCCCTTTCACTCAAATCAAAACTGCCCGAATAATTGCTGCTGTCCTTTTGAAAATCAACAACACTCTTAGCGTCTATCAATTGATTATCGACATATATTTCAATCAAATTTAATCCCAAGGTATCATATACCATATAACTTACTGTATACACTTGATTATTGATTTTATCCTCATTCACAATACTCTTGTCCAGACCTACAATACTTGTAATCTCCGGTTTCGTGGCATCTACATAAAAAATGATACTGTCCAGTAAATCATATTCGTCCGAAACTTGTACATACTCAAGTGTATTCAGCAAATGTTCCTTCGTATTTTCCGAAGTCTGTGCTCCTGCATCTGTGGAAAAGACCGATATCTTATAGATGCCGTCACTGATAAAATTTTCTTTCTGAATGATATAGGTATATTCATACCACCCACTCTCCCCCACCTTTACATTATGATAATCCATCATTACTGCTTTATACTGTACATAATCTACTGGCTTTCCATCTCTTGTTATCTCCAACATGAAATTATTTTGGTGATTTTCATCATTTTCTGCCAACGGTGCAGCACTGTATTCCGTGATAACCAAATCCTCTGTCACCTTCTGCACATAGTTTCCTCCGTTCTGAACCAAATTAATCAAATAAGGATTATAAGCATAGACAGAGCCAAAACGGTTTACACTAAATGTAATTGTCTTGTCACGATGATTTCCAGCCAAATCGGTTCCTTCAATGTATAGGGTATAAATACCATCATTCGAATTTCCTTCAATATCTCGTTCGTTAATGTTGAAACTAGCCTCCACTCCATGAATATCTGTCGTGCCAGACTTTACAATTGAATACACTCCCGCTATCTCTGTCTCCATTACACTGTCCTGAAAAAATTCTTTGGTTACATCTTGAGCAATCTCAGCCAAACGAGTTCTGGTTAATTTAACTGTACAGGATGCAAAATTGATATCTCTAAAAAATAACCTTGGCATTACTTCGGCTTTATAAGCTTTTCCATCTTCCACTCCTGCAATCACAGGCTCCTCAATACTTCCATCAATGGTAAACTTCTGTTCCTCCATCTCATCACTTTTATTACCTGCATTGTCCTCCATCTCCACTTTTACCGTGTAATCTCCATCCTCATTATACTGAATAGCTGCTATATGGACATCTCCATTGCCAGACCAAGTAACCTCTGGTATCGTCCTTTCCTGACCATCCAACGCAGCGGTTCTAAAAATCTTTACTCTATCCAGGTTAAAATTATGTTCTATGATTGTTATAATAACGGTCTGCGTCTTCAACTCTTCCCCAATATAATCACCCTCATTCGCATAAGAAATATCAACGACTGGTTTTGTTCGATCAATCGTAAAAGATTTTTCATTGACCGTACCATCTGCATAAGTCTCACTGATACACTCATTGCCAGCCTTATCTGTATACGCTATAGAAAATGTGTAATCTCCATCAGCACTGTAAGTCAGCGTTGCCGTGTGCGTGATTCCGTCATCATTTCCACCACCGCCAGACTGATACCAATCAGAAAGTATTGGCTGTACTCCCTCCGTGTTACAGACTGTAATATGTACGTCATCTGGATTAAAATTTCTCTCTGTAATTACCACAGTAGCAATCCTTTCTTCTCTATAATATCTTCCACTATCCGGTTTATTATAATTATAGCTGATTTCAATCGTCGGCGCTGTAATATCAATTGAAAAGGCATCGCAAATCTTCTCTGATTGATTGTTAGCATTATCCACTGCAATCACTTTGACCGCCACCTCATTACTGTTGTTTAACTGACTGTCAACATGGACAACAAACTCATGTCTCTGCTGCAGCTGTGCATAAGTTGGATGATTTACTGATAAATCAATGGTTCCCTCCTGAGTAACTGTTCCCTGATTGATTACCTGATAGGTAATGCTCTTCAAGCCAGAATAGATACCCTCTGACTCTGGGTCATAAACTGACACGCTCACATCAACATCATTTTTATATATCCCATTGATTGGCTGTAAAATAGTAATCTCTGGGGCAATACTCTCCTCTATCGGTGAAGTATCATCTATAATGATACCATCAGTACTAACATAGTCAAAATTTCCAGCCATATCCGTTATCTTAAAATAAATGGTAAATCTATCATTAGCCTGAAAAATCATTTTTCCTGCTGAAATATTCCACTGAATCATTTGATTCAATTCGGATTGTTTCATAATTCTTGTACTGCTTGTCTTATAGTATTCCACTTTACTAACCGGCGAAGTTACATCATCATACTGATCTGACACAATAATAAATTGATTGGAATAATAATCAAAGGTTAATGCATCCAATAGTTTATCATACACGATTTCTGTATGATCTGGCGCTTGAATCTTTATACTCCCTGTAGGTTTTGTCTTATCTACCGTAAACTGATAAGGTGCCTGAGAATCCCCTACTGTCACATTTCTATCCGTCACATCAAGCTTTGCTATCGTCCTATTACCTGCCGCATCACTATAACTCATCTCAAAAGTATAATTTGCATCATTTATATAAGAAATCGTAGCGGTATGGGTACTCATATCCGGATTATCATTTTTCAAGGTACTCCACCCACTGAGCATCGAATTTACATCAATTGTTACTGGCTGTCCTTTCGCATCCACTGCAGTGATATGAATTCCATTCACTGCTTCCTGCGCATCAAAATGATTAATTCTCTCAGTAATCGTAATCGTTGCAACTCGACTTTTATTAAAATAACTATTCCCATTATTATCTTGATTGTTATCATATCGAATATCAATCTTCGGACTCGTCACATCAATGTCCAGTTTCATCGATTTGTCTGCCCTATTTCCTGCATTATCTGTAGTAGTCACGGTAACAACCACATCACTGCTATTATTTCGCTTGGAATCCACCACAATAGCACAAATACTTCCTTGCATACTATCTACTTCCTGTACTAACTGTGCCTGCTTCGGATTATCCTTAGTGAAGGTAAAGAGATTTCCGCTTTGAGTTACTATTCCATTGCTAGTGACAGTATAATCCACCGTCTTAATACCTGAATATGCGATTGAAGTCTCCTCCACCTTGACATCCACTCTAACATCTTTCTTATAGACATGATTCCTATTGGCAGCTTCTGGTGTCAATGTGATTTTGCTGGACTTATTTTCTACAATATATCCATTAGAACTAATGTAACTGACATTACCTGCATAATCCATTATCTTTAGATATACGGTAAACTGCTCATCTGCCCCAACCGTAAATGGAGCAAAAACACTCCAACTATCTAGCTGAGCTAAAGCTTTTTTTGTCAATACGCTGGTCTCATCTGTTTTATAATATTCCACCGTCAAAGGACTGGTCTCATCATCTGCATAAGCCTTGACTGACACAGTTCGATTCGTATAAAGTCCAAAAGTCAATTTCTCAATCAACTGATCCCAAGTACTCTGTCCTACTGTAATAGTATGAGTTTCTGGTGCTGTATGGTCTACGGTAAACCGATAAGGTGTCTCACCTTCAATCTGAATTTCATCTGTATTTACATATACCATCGCTTGATTTGTATAATCAAATCCCCACTTATAATTAGCATCCGTCTTGAAAAGAACCGTCATAGTATGAGTTGTCCTGTTGGGATCCTTTGAATTTTCAACAGTAGTCCAGTCCGTGATATCTACCAGCTGCAAAATCCCCAATCCGTCCTCTTGATCTGGTATCAATGAATCACCATCCGCATTCCAAGCCTCAATCCCCTTCAAAATATTAATTTTCAGATTCTCTCCATCAAAAGTTGAAGCTCTATCAATCACTGTAATAGCAGCCACACGTGATTCTGAAAAATAGCCTACTCCATCTATTTCCTGATACATGGGAGAGCTTCCATCATCAAAAGAAATTGTTATTTGGGGCTGAATGCTGTTAATAGCGATATGTTCCGATTCGATTGCTGTCTCATTTCCCGCATTATCCACTGCTTTAACGACCAGCCACACATTGTCGCTGTTGTTTTTATAAAGAATATCATTTCTGTTGTTAGAGGTTTTAATTTGAATTACCTCTTGAATAGAATCAATCAACTCTCGCACTGTTTGACCTTTTACATCTTCTCTCATCAATTCCTTATATGTGGAACTTCTTTCCTCATCCGTATCAAAAGTAAAATTTTGTGTCTCTTCAAAAGTTTGCGTACATATCGGCTTTCCATTGGTAAATTCACTCCATACTTCATAGACCACACTCTGAATGCCTGAATATACACCAGAGTCATTAACATCCTCATCTACAATTGTTTGAATATCCACTGACTGACTGTAAAGCGAAGTTTCTCCTAATTTCTTATCAGGAATCGTCATAATCTCAGTTTGGATCTTACTGACTGTCTTGTCCTCCACTAATCCATTGGTACTGACATAGGTTACATTTCCTGCATAATCTTCCACACGTGCATAGATGATACAATGTTCATCTGATGTAATTGTATATCCATCTACTTCATCCACAATCATCTGATCCAACTTTTTCTGTACTTCCTCTGTCAGCGTCTGATTTGTGGTACATTCCATCTCCTCCGCCGTTAAAATATCATTTAACACATCTATCTTGCCATACAAAGTTACTTCCAGCTCAGAGGTCGCATCCCAAGCCTTTGCCTTTACCGAGATATTATCATTTTCCCATAAACTAAAATGCAATCCCAATGCAGATATCATCTTTTCCCATATATTATCAAATTGTTCTGCCTGAATCACTACCTCAGGAGCTGTCGTATCTACTGTAAAATGCCATGGTGTATTTCCATATACAACAATTTCTTCTGATTTTACGCCTGCTAAGTTGGTATATGCAACATCCCAATCATAGTTTCCATCTCTTTTAAAAGTAATTTTCATCGTATGAACAGCCTGATTCGAATCAGATTGAGCTTCGGATGTGACCCAATTGGTGATATCCACAAGATCGAGACCTCTTAAAATAGTTCCTTCCTCATCCGTAAGATAAGAATCACTGGAATCTTTGGCAGTAATATGATTCAAAATTTCCTTTCTTAAATTTTCTCCATCAAAAGCAGTCGTTCTATCGATTACAGTAATAACTGCAGTACGTTCCTGCCCAAAATACCCCTCGTATTTCTCACTCATTGGTGAAACATCATCATCAAAACTGACGATGAGCTTTGGCTGAATACAATTGATCGCCATCACATCAGAATACTGAACCACTTCATTCCCAGCATGATCTTCCACTGCAATTTTTATTATTACATTATCGCAATTATTCTCATAGATACTTGAATCTACTGTCACTTCCGTCTCAATAGAATGCTTTAATGAATCATAAGTTCCAACCTTAATGCTTTGATTCTCTGGCGAAAACAAATATCCTGACTGAGTTCGGACACCACCTTTC
The DNA here is from genome assembly GCA_051879015.1 of Lachnospiraceae bacterium. Classification (GTDB taxonomy): domain Bacteria; phylum Bacillota; class Clostridia; order Lachnospirales; family Lachnospiraceae; genus JBJELF01. Next base: position 15,026 of record JBJELF010000068.1, on the reverse strand, counting down.
AATACCAATATGTCACCCTCGAGCTCGAAACTTCCTCCTGCAATTACCTCATAAGTAACATTAGCAATTCCAGAATAAATTTCCCCTATCTCATTCACCTTTATCGCAGAAGTAATATTTCTATTATAAAATCCATTTCTATCTGTACTTGGTAAATCAATGTCAATTACACAGCCTGTCGTATCAACAATTAAAGCATTGGTACTGGCATAACTAATATTTCCCGCATAATCCACTGCTTTTGCATAAACAATGGCATACTCATCACCATCCATCCCCACTGTAGGAACCTCAGAGACAAAATTCAAAGCTTCCAATTTTTCCAACAGCTCTTTTTCTTCCAAATTGCGCTGTAAAGCTGCCACTTCCGCGTCAAAAGACATATCTGTACTTTTATAGTAATAAATTTCAACATTCTCTGCATCTTCCACCGCAGCATATACAGTTATTCCAGTCTGCTCAAAAATTTCAAAAGTTAATTGATCTAATATAGATTCCCATGAATGTCCCAATGCCTCAATCGTTATCTTCTCTGCAGTGCGATCTATGGTAAAAGATGTCACATTTCTGGAATCTGCAGCTACCGATACATCATCATTGTTGAAACCAGCTTGATTGGTATACGAAATTTTGCTGATATCCCACTCATATATCCCCTCTTCCTTGAATACAATCGTTGCAATATGAACATTTTTATCTTCTTTCCCATCTACATCCTCTCCATATCTCCATGCGGATATCACAGGCGTTGTTAAAATTTCACCATCAAAATTCATCGCTGAAAGCTGACTCAAGATTGCCTCATTCGCAGCATTTTCATCAAATGTACTATCTCTCTCCTTAATTGTGATTGTTGCTGTACGAACAACACAATTATAAAATCCTTCTTTGGCATCAGCTGACTGAGAGCCATCCATCTCAATAAAAATTCTTGGTCTAACCGAATGAATATTTAAATCATAACTGTCTATTGCCGTATTTCCAGCCGCATCCGTCACCCTTACGCTCACTGTCACACTCTCATAATCATCACAGTCTTGTACAATAATTTCATCCTGATTTTCCCATATATCCAACTGATTTAATTCGATAATTCCACTCTGAATAGAAATTGTATTATTATCACTAAATATCTCATACTCCACTTTTACAATACCTGCATAGTTTCCAGTTTCCTTAGCACTTACTTTCATGGTCACCTCTTGATCATAAAAATCCTGTTCTCCCTCAGCCGGCATTATTTCAACAGTGGGTGGAATCGTATCAACATCTACCATCCATCCTTTTGTTGGAAGCTCCACTTGATACCACTGAGGAATCCTCTCACCATCTGCCAAAAAGTAAACACAGACACTATGAATTGTGTAGGGAAAACTGTCATCACTTGACATAATCCAAGAATCCATTTCCAGATTTCCCTGCTCATTGACCTTAATTTTTCCTCCATTGTTTGCTTTTAACTGAATATCTTCTTGTTTTGTATTTTTATCATAAACATATAATGTCTGATCTTCACTGACTCGCACCGCTCCAGAAAACATAATTCCCAGACTCTCTGCCGAAACAACTCCCATATGGACAAATTCTGCACTCACCGTAATATCTGCTGTCACATGTTCTACAATATACTGAAACGTCAAACCATCTTCTGTCAACATGGATGCATATTCCTCTACAGAAAGTTCTTTTTCATTCAGCTTTACTTTACTTAATACATTTCCTGCCTTTGGCGTAAAAGTTAATAGGACTGTTTCTCCATCCGTGATTTCCAATTCACTTATTTCCTGGTTATCCAGAAAACATTCTCCCTCTCCTATGCTGATAACGGATACAACAGCCTTATTCTCTGGTGTATCCGTTGATATCTGCGCTTCTTCCAATGTATCACTGCTTTCTGATGTCCCCTTTGCTGCCCATACATAGGACGGAATCGCACAAATTATTAAAATAAATGAAAGTATCCATGCCATAATACGTTTATTCATTGTAACTTTGTAATTCATCTTCTCGTTCTCCTTTCTCTTTTTATTGCTACTTCATTAATTGAAACACTCCTGCCTGCTTTACAGGCTCTAACAATCCATAAAGGTCAATTGACTCTTCCGTATGAACTAAAATAATATCATCCAATACTTTCCATTGCAGACTATATATTGCCATTGTTTCCTCAGAATCCATTCCCATTGTTTCACTCATTATCATTGTTTTTTGAATCTTTGCATGCTTATCCTCATTCTCTCCCAATTTTTCTTGCTTTACGTTTACTAGATTGGGGTAAAACATCTTATTTTTTTCAATATTTTCTTTCTTCACCCTCATCTGCGCAATTTTTTTCCTTGCATTTCTGCCAGATAAATCCCCAATGATATTCCAGACATGAAAATAAATTCCCAAAGTTACCGTCAATACCGCAAATGCAATACTCAATCCAAGTGAAATTTTCGATAAAAGAAATAACTTCTCGACCATTTAATCTTTTCTCCTCTCCGCATCATACGCCCTCTGAATTGCTTCCTTATATTCTGCATATTTATTTAAAATTTCAGTTTGCAATTTCCTAGACTGCTCCTTATTGACAGACAAACTTTTTGCCCTCTGATATACGATATTCAATAAATTTTCCACTTTCTCCTGTTCTACATCAACTTGTGCCATTTTTATGCGCTGATCATACAGTAACATAAATGTTCCATTGCATAGACTGAGCTGATTATAAGCACCAGACTCCTTAATACTATCTAAGGACTCATAGATACGTCCAAACAATTGCAGATAATTATCTTTTGAGGCTTCTTCTATAGTTACCGTATCAAAAATAAACTTTTTGTAAAAGTCACAAATTTGATAATAACACTCCGAGACCGTTTGATACGCAAATTGTTCTTTCCAAAGTTCTTCTTTCTTTTCATGATTTTTTGCAAAAAATGAGTAAGATTTATTAATACGACTAGAAATGCTCACGCTTCCATCTTCATTAGTGTAATAATTAAAATATATCATTCCAATCTGATAATTCAAATTTGCTGTTTCCACAGCTGTCGCTGTCCTTTCAATTGCGTCTTGATTTGCATTATATAAAGCCAAAAATTCATCATTTTCCTGTCTGCTGAATGTTCCTTCTGCTTGATAAGCCTCCAACAGACAAATATAAGCCTCTATCCGTCCAGGATAAATCTCGATTGCAGTTTTATAACTTTCCCTCTTCTCCTCCAAGGAGGCAGCAGCAATTGCAGAGGAAGTCAATATCTCATAGGTATTATTCCGTTCTTTTACAGCTCCAGAATAAAAAAGAATGGCCGCAACAGAAAACAGCAAAAAAAAGAAAAAGCTTAATAAAAATATCACAAGTTTTCTTTTTTGTTTTTTTTTGTATCCATACGCAATCAAATCCGGATGCTCCAAATCATACATCAACTCTGCACAATTTTGATAGCGATCCTCTGGATTGATAGCTGTACATTTATCAATGATTGCTTCCATTCCCTCTGACAAAGATGGTTTCCATTGCCTTACAGAAAGATATTCATATCCCGCCGTTCTGGGATCAATTCCTGTGAGCAAATGATGCAGCGTCATACCCAACGCATAAATATCAGAACGCTGGTCTGTTGTACCTCGATGCTGCTCAGGCGGTGCATAACCCGGTGTCCCCAACACCGTTGTGTCTGTCCTAGTTTTATCTTTGTATTCTCTTGCAATCCCGAAATCAACTAACTTCAAGTTTCCTGCTGGCTTCAGCATAATATTAGAAGGTTTCATATCTCGATAAATAATTGGCGGTTTCTGAGAATGCAGATAATTTAAAGCATCACATAATTGTTTCGCCCAATCAAGTACCACTTCCTCACTCTGAGCTCCGTATTTTACAATGCTTTTGTCCAAAGATTCTCCCTCAATATAATCCATAATAATATAATAGGTATCCGCATTTTCTATAATATCTACAATACGAGGCAATGCTGGATGATCCAACTTTTTCATCAGATTTGTTTCTGCAAGCAAAGCATTTATCATCACTTGATTATTTCTCTCATTATTTTTTTGAACTTCCTTGACCGCCCACTGCTTATTCAATCTCTTATCCATAGCAAGGTAGACAATGGACATACCACCTTTTCCAACTTGTTTTAAAATTTCATATTTTCCATCAATAACCGTTCCAGTCCTTGTCATATTGTCCCTCTCACTCTGCTTTAACTACAATTACTGAAATATTGTCTCGTTCCCCTCTTTTTTTCACTAATTCAATTAACTGACGCGTATTTTCATACATAATTTGTTTATCATTCAACCTTTCAGACAAAAATGCACTGTAAATCTCAGTTTCAGTAATTTCATGACGAAATCCATCAGAACACAACATATATACACCTTGTTGTATTGTCCCTCTCAAAAGAACAGGAGTAACTGTATGAAATGCACCAATACACTGCATCAGCACATTTCTTCTGGCATCCGTTTCTGCCTGCTTTAACGTCATCGTTCCCTTTTTGACTTCCTGCGCTACAACAGTCTGGTCTTCTGTCAAAATTTCCAAGCAGGAATTTATTTGATAAACCCTTGTATCTCCTACGTGAAGGATGATATATTGATGAGCATCCATCAATATTCCTGTCGCTGTTGTTCCTAGCCTCACTCCATTTTTATTACCAAAATCAAAAATTATTTTGTTTAAATTCTTTAAAAGACAACTCCATTTTTTCTCAATCCTATCAAAATTAAGGTCTGGCAATTCTCGTGGCAATTCTTTGTCAAACCATGTATTAAAAGCTCGAATGACAGTTGCACTGGCAAGTTCTCCTTTTTCCAATCCTCCCATCCCATCACAAATAAATGCCATTAAAATCTCTCCTGCAGACGACTCCACATGCTTAATTAGCACACTGTCTTGATTGACTGTTTTTTTCGTTCCCACATCTGTCTGTGCGATTACTTGAAATTTCATTTTGCCTCCTTCCACTATTATGATTCTGTTTACTGAAATCTTATAAAATGATACCAAGGTCAACATACGGCAGTGCGAAGTGCGAACCAATCCATAGGTATCATAAAATATTTTAACATAACGATTCGATTCTTCCACTTCCTTCGACTTCCTTGTATTTCTATTTATCTTCTACCGCTTTCTGATTTGAATTTTTACATATCTATCTTCCTGACTGATAAGCATTATATAAAAAAAACGAGACATTACTTACAATGCCTCGTTCTCCATTTTATCTTTGCATCATAATCTTGATATTGGCGTCAAAATCAACGACACAAATCCCAATCAAAACATTACATGATGTTGAGGTCAAAAGGTATTTTGACCTTTTGACCCTGGTATCATTACATGAAACGGATTAAGAATAATAATCCCGCAGCTGCACATTACTATAATAATACAATAAAATATCCTGATAATTACTCCCTTTCCCCGCCATTTTCTTGGCTCCCCACTGACTCATGCCATATCCATGTCCGATTCCTTTGCCGACCACACGAATTTTATCTTCATATGCCTGAAAACTCATACAACAGGAAGACAAAGACAACGCATTGGCTACTTCCAGCCCCGTATACAAACAACTGCCAATCTGCATCTGAATGACATATCCACTTCCATCCGATTGAATAATCTGAATCGAAGACAAAATTCCCTCTGACGAAACTTTTCTATTTTCATCAATCCGATTAATCAAATCTGCCAATTCACTTTCTGAAAATACCAAAATTTTTAAATATCCCTCTGCCTCTAAATCAGCTTCACTGGATACAGACTGGAAATAAGGATAATAACCACTTTCATCACTTCTTGTTATGCCACAGCTGGCATAGTGATACAAACTCTCCACTAATTCATCACCATAACAGAGTACCTCCCCTCTCGTTTCCTGAAGTGCCTGCTGCAATTTTTTATAATACGTTGAAAATTGTTCATTTCCCCAAACTTGACTCATCTGTACCGGCGTCCACACCGTTAAGCCCGTTTCCTCTTCCTTAACCATATTTGTCCCATTCATTGACTTAATCAGCTTGGTTCTCAACAAAACTGCCTGTGCTTTGAGCACCTCCAACTCCCAAGCTGCTGGCATGGTCGCCGCTAATGCCCCCAATAAAAATTCTTCTGCGTCTACTACTTGTCCATCTTCCAATTCTACTTGATAGCCACTGTCAATATCGGCACTGATATATTCTGCTTGGTCAGAAAATACCAATGTAACAATATAAGAAAAGAGGATTCCACACAGTAGAACCCCCATCCAAAATACAATTTCTTGTCTTAATTTCATGCTGATCCACCTCACATCATTGTATGCAAGGCAGCCAATTTTTATTCCTTCCAATATCCAATACGGTGCGAAATTTCCCTGGCACTCTCCATCACTCTGACCGCAATTTCTTCTGTGCGTTCATTGGTTATGGCTACAATAGGACCGGAAACGCTGATTGCTGCAATAATTCTTCCTGAATAATCACGAATTGGTGCCGCAATACAGCGAATTTCTTCTTCATTTTCCTCATCATCCACAGACCAGCCTCTTTGAGCAAATTGAAAAATTTCCTGTATTAATTTGTCTGTGTCATTTTGCGTCTTTGGTGTCTTTTTCTGATAAGGAGCACTCTCTAAGATTGCTCGAATCTCCATCGCACTCTTGTCAAACAACAGCGCCTTTCCCAGAGCGGAACAATACACTGGCACTCGCTTACCAATCTCTGAGTACATACGTAAATTTCGCTCAATCTCTACCTTATCCAGATAGACTGCCTCATTTTCATCTAGAATTGCCAGGTGGGTACGCTGTCCATATAAATTCGTCAAAGCCAACAAATAAGGTCTTGCCTCCGCAGTCAACTCAATACTATTAATACGATGACTGCACAGCGCAATAAATTTCAGTCCTAATCGATATTGTCCACGCTCTGTTTTCTCCACATATCCACGCTTCATAATTCCATTGACAATGCGATGCACTGTTGTCTTATTTAAATCCAGACACCGTCCAATCTCTGTCACACCCATGCCATCTTCCTTTTGAGATAAAAGTTCCAATATATCAAATACACGGTCAATCACCTGAATTCCATTTTCTGCCATGTTATCATTATCCTCCATTTATAAAATTGACAGCCGTAAAACCACATACCTAAAGGTATGTGGTAGTTCACATCAATAAAAGACATATTTTTTCGTACTAAACATAACATATTTTGTTTCAAAATGCAATGCACCGTTACATTTTTTTAATCAGCTTCCGCCCAAATTTTCCTATCATTGATTGCGTTTTGAAATGTCAGAAGCAAAAAATTCCCACAGAGTAGCCAGCAATACCGTGATTACAAAAATAATAACACAATATAGTAATTTCCATAAAGCGCTGCTGTCCCAAATATCGGTAAAAAATTCGAAGTAACGCCCAATGACCTGATGAATCAGAAACATAGAAAACACATGATTTCCCAACCACACCATCCATTTACTGCCTAAAATCTTATGCCAAAGACTATTTTCTCCTGACATTAAAATTAAAATAAACACATTTGGTACCATCCAGAGAACGCTGCGCCACAGCACTACGTTCCAGCTTTGAACCGCAAAGCAAACTGCCAACAGCAAAACTGCCACCAAGCTCATCCACAAATCAGTCAGCGGCACTGTCTTTGCCTCTTCCTTCAAATGTCCAATCCAAATTCCAAGGAAAATGCCGATGCTGTATTCACACAACCGAGCCGGTGGAAATGTATACAGCCAAATTTCATATTCCATTGACAGATTCCCTGCTACAGTACTATATGTATATTGAGCTGCGACCAGAAGGATAATAGCTATCGCTATACCAAGCATTTTACCCTTATCCCAAATCAGATGTCCCAGCTTTATCAGCCAAGGAGTTAAAAAATATAAAAAAACAATACTGGACACAAACCAACTCACACCATTCAGTCCATGATAATCCACAGGACTCCAGGATTGAAGCAGTGTTAAACTAAGAAAGCTTGTACGAAGCAGATTCCAAATTTCACTCCAATTCTGATTTGCGATCATAGAAGCAATTCCCAATAAAGGTAAGACAGCTAAACTAGTAATCACATGCAATGGATATAATTTTTTCAGTCGCTTTTTTGTAAACTTTATAATCTCTGCTCCAGATGTCCCCAATGGCTCTATTGCATATTTCATTCCATAAAGATAACCACTCAGCATGAAAAAAAAGCTGACAGCCCACGCTGCCGCATAACAAAATCGGCTGCTCAAACAATGAAGCAGAAAAATTGCACCAAATGCCACAAAACGCATTCCCTGCAATGCATTTAATTTTTTCATATTTTCAACATTCCCTTCTATTATTCATAGAGATGTCTGCCAAGCAGACATCTCTATCTACAAACTGAAGAACCCAAGAGACCCCAATACCTTTCCCAGAGCAAAAGCCACTATAATCCAGGCAAATCCCTCCCGAATCCGAAAACGCCTCACTAAAATCGGCATTACATCAATTGTTTCTGCCAAAGACATAACTAAACTACTGACAAATACTCCTAGTGCTAAACCAAAGACGGGTATCAAAAAACGAATATAGGTTAGAGAAATGGGAAATAAATATAAAATATTTCCGACAATTCCACCTGCAATGATGCTCCACTCATAGAGATGCATATGCTTAGCTGTATGGGTATACCCCGCCAATCTAGGCAAAATACCTACAACAGTAATTAAAGCAAAGGTTCCTGCAGCTGTAATGGCTCCAGCTCCTAGACCGACTAACACACAAATAATTATTTTCGGCCATTCCATACAAATCCTCCATTCCGCCGCTTTTGGTATTATGATGTTTTTGTTGACTGCTTTGCCTGTTTTCTTTCATTATTTTTGATTTCTGTCATCACGAGTGTCTGCTCATAGGTTCGCATTTCTACCTCCAGCGGAGTTGGGTCATCTTCCTGACCTTTCTTTGATAAATGATTATAGAAAATAATAATTCCTAATCCCAAACCGATAGAATAGCTCCATTCCAGCCAATAGACACTTTGTCCCTCATGACCCAAAAACATTTGATACAGCATTTTGAACACTTCCGGAACATCCACATCACTGTTGAAGGTCATAATAGCAAAAGCCGCACCACAAAAAGTGATCACTATAATAATGAAAGTCTTGCACCATTCCCAGAGACGGCTTGTTTTTGCATCCGGCACATACTCCACTACAAAATCCACCTCGCCCAGAATGTTAATTACCAAATCAGGAAATTCCTGCTGAATTTTTTCTATGATATCTACCATAGAAAAAATCATACGTTTTTTTACTCCCTTTTGTGCAGATCCAATTTTTACTGCATTACATCGTGCCAACACATGGCGATCGCTGCACCAAAGCGTTGCCGCCTGTGATAACATCACATCAGGTGTTGTCACTTTAGTCAACTGTTTCGCCTGTATATAGAGATTGGTATTCATATCCTATCTCCATCTCCTCCAAACAGATAGTCACACATCTCGGTCTTTTTTCCTTTCAGATTTTCTACCAAAGTACCCTCCATCTCCTTCATTTCTGGATTGTTCATGCAATATCCAATGGCGCAAATCAGAAGGAATAACAATACTACCCATAAAATACAATGACTATGACGATGGCATTGACAGCATTTTTCATTACACATGATATAACATCCTTTCTTATACATGATGCTGGGGTCAAAAGTTATTTTGACCCCTTGATACCTACGGATTACTCCGCACTTTCACAGCATATCATGTGTCAATTTTCAGAAATTATTCATCTAATAAGGCTAATTCTGCCTCATCAATTTTTTTCATCTTCTTCCCTGTGAAGATATCATACATGACAGGTACCACAAATAAGGTCATAATTGTCGCATATAAAAGACCTCCAATCGTAACAATGGCCACTGGTGCCATCATATCAGCACCCATACCGTTTCCTGCCGCCATGCCAACCAAGCCCAAAATAGTGGTAATCGCTGTCATAAAAATTGGACGCATACGTGTCACACCTGCCTCTATCATAGCCTGATGCTTTTCCATACCTCCTAATCGAAGCTGATTTATGTAATCTACCAATACAATACCATTATTTACTACTACACCAGACAACATGATAAAACCAATCATAGCGATAACACTTAGCTCATTTCCCGTTAGATACAGACCCAAAAATCCACCAGTAAAGGCCAAAGGTATAGTAAACATAACAATGAACGGAGACTGGAAAGACTGGAACTGAGCAACCATAACAAAGTATATACAAATCAATGCTAAGATTAACATCAGCACCAATTGTTCCATGGCATCATTGATAGTCTCATTCTCTCCCTCCAAAGCGACAGAATATCCATCCGGCACAGTATAGCTCTCCAACAGCTCCCGCACATCATTTCCCACCAGAGTAACATTGTAGCCATCTGCAATTTCAGCAGTCACATCTACATAACGTACCTGCTCATCGCGGCTTATGGAGGACATCGCCTCGGTCTCTGTAATCTCCGCTATATCGCTAAGCTTTACTTCATGGGAGGTACCGTCCATCGCCGTCACTGTTATTACATAATTACAAATTTCGTCTGGAGTCATACCATAACTCTCTTCCGCCACTACAATAGGATATTCCTCACCCTCAAAGGTCACATTCGTAGCCGTACTAGGTGTTTTTAATAATCCTGCAATTTCCATGTAGACTTGTGCCACAGTCAGTCCTTCCTTCATGGCTTTCTCTTTGTCCAACGTAATACGTAGCTCTGGAGACGGATTTTCGATGCCATCACTCACATTTACTGTCCCCTCCACGCCTTCCAGCATATCAGCAATTTCCTTTGCTATACTTGATAATTTTTCCAAATCAGAACCTTTAATACGAATGCTGATTCCAGATCCACTTAATGCTGACATATCCATAGAGGAGGAACCCGAAGCATCTACCTCACACTCCATATCCGCACACAGTTCATCAATTTCTTTCGCAATCTCTTTGCTGGATTTCGTCTTATCCTCTTTCAAAACTACATACATAGAGATGTTGCCTCCAGAAGACATGCTAAGCAAGGAATTACCCGCATAGGCTCCCACAGTCTCCACATCCTCCAAAGTTAAAATTCGTTCAACAATCTCATCAGACATGGCAACACTCTCCTCAAAAGTACTTTCCTCCGGCATTGTCAAATTTACTGTTACCTGCGTGCTGTCAGAGGATGGCATAAAGACCATTCCCTTACCCAAAGACGCAACTGCACTGACCATCAACAATACCACTGCAGCCACCAAAACAATGACACGATGACGCAGTACTTTTGACATGATGTTTTCATAACCTAATTTCAGTCGATCCATAATTCGGCTTTGCCTGTCATTGGTCTTTGTCAACATACGGGAGGCCATCATCGGTACCAAGGTAAGCGCTACCAACAAACTGGCTCCCAGTGAATAACCAATGGTCAATGCCATATCTACGAACAACTGTCTTGTCAAACCTTCTACAAAAACAATTGGTAAAAATACACATATCGTAGTCAAGGTAGAAGCAATGATAGCGCCAGCCACCTGTGATGCACCAGAGACTGCTGCCTGAATTCGACTAACTCCTTTATTGCGCAAACGATAGATATTCTCAATAACTACAACGGAATTATCCACCAACATACCAATACCTACTGCCAAACCGGACAGAGAAATGATATTCAAATTGATGCCAGTAAAATACATCAAGATAATGGCAAAAACCACACTCAGAGGAATAGAGCAAGCGATAATAACCGTCGGTCGAATATCCTTTAAGAAAAGAATCAGAACGATAATGGCCAATACAGCTCCCACCAACAGATTTTTTACTACAGAGTTCACAACCAAATCAATATATTGTCCCTGATCCATCAAAGTAGTAAAATGCAGACCCTCCTTCTCCTCCTGTAGAGCCTCAAACTTTGCCTGAACACTATGAGCCACTTCCGCCGTTGCATAATTATTCTGCTTTTCAATTGAAATAATCAGAGCATCATTTTGATTGACTCTTGCATAGGATTCTCCGGAATTGTCTGTAATATACACATCCGCCACATCAATCAAACGAATGATACCAATTTCCTCGATGCCACTGTCAAAGAGAATCATATTTTCTAATTCACCCTGATCAGTAATCACATCTCCTACGCGCACCAGAGTCTGCACGCCATTCTCCGTGGCATAGCCAGCAGGCATACTAAAATTCTGTGCCACCAACAACTGAGACAACATATCTACCGTAATCTGAGATTTCAAATCAGCAGCCTCCAAAGCCTGCTTTCGTGTTTCCTCATAATTGTCTAACTGTTCATTGACCTGAGCCAACGCTGTTTCTATCTCAGCTGCCGCAGAATTGAGCGTATCACCCGCCTCATCTAACTGCAATGTTGTATCTTTCTCCTTCTCGTTGACCAAATCTTTACTGTCCGTAAGTTGACCTTGGCCCTCAGCAATAGCGGTCTTAGCCTGCTCCACAGCCACTTTTGCCTCGGCCAACTGATTTTGACTATCAGCAATCTGAGCACGCAGCTTGTTTAGCTGCTCACAACTTTCATTATAAACTTCACGCTGCGCATCCACTCGATACTGACTAACTGTAATCTCAGCCTGCAGCACAGCTAAGGCTACCTCTTCCTCCTGCAGTGTAATTTGTTCTTCCTGTAAACTATTTTGCTCCTCCTGCAAGGTTTGTATTTGCCCCTGCACTTCTTCTAACTCTGCCTCTAACTTTTCCAACTCTGCATCAGAGCTTTCAGACTGATGCGTTGTTTCCTCCTGCTCAGAAGATTCTGTATTATCTTCTTCTGATATCGAAGGAGTTACACTGCTATTGTTCAGTTCCTCCGTCAACTCAGCAGCTCTCTGATTCAGTTCATCCAATTCTGTCTGAATTTCCTCCAAGCGTGTATTAATTTCCTCTTTTCGAGCCTGCAATACTGCATTGCGGCTATCATACTCGCTCTGTTTCTGCGCTAGCTCTGTCTCTAACCTAATCAGCTCCATTTGTTGCTCATCAACCTGTGTCTGCAAAGTATTTGCCGTATCCGTCAAAGTAGAAATCAAGTTTTCAATCAGAGCAATCTCGCTTTCCATCGTACTCAAATCACTCTCTGACTGAGATAACTTCAGCTCCATCTTCAACAGTTCTAATTTTCCCTCCAATATCTGCTGATTGGCGGTAATTTTTCCTTCTTCCAGAGTACTGCTCTGTTCTGTCATCTCACTCTGTGCAGCTTCTAATTCTGCCTGTGCGGTATCCAACTGTTCCTTCATCTCATCCAGCTGTTTTTTTACAATCTCCTCGATTTTCTCATTGAGAGCATTTACTTTCTCTTCATTGATGACAACATTTTGAGTTTTTTCAATACCGCCGCTGACACTAACACTGGCTATACCGCTGACCCCCTCCAGTTTAGGCACAATTTCATTATTTAACAGCTTAGTCAGCTCAATGATATCATAATCTTCCATATCCACCGCAGCCACTGTTACCGGCAGCATGTCCATACTAATCTTCATAATTGTTGGACTGCCAATCATATCATCCGTAAAACTAGCCTCTACCTGATCTAATTTTTCCCTTGTATCTATCGTCACAGAATCCATATTGACATTGTCATTAAACTCCAACATAACCATCGAATAACTGTCTGAAGAGGTGGAAGTAATATTTTCAATGTTTTCAAGTGTCGCCATCGAAGCTTCAATGGGTCTGGTCACTTTCTCCTCTACTTCCTCCGGAGTAGCACCTGGATAGGTTGTCACTACAACCACATAAGGTAAACTTAAATCTGGAAGCAAATCTGTTTCCATTCGCGTGAGGGCAACCACTCCAATAATCAACACAGCCAACACTGCTACAATAACAGTGTATGGCTTTTTTACACTAAACTTTGGCATGGCAATGATTCCTTTCTGTAATGAATTTATGATAACTATCAGCTGAAAATACGAGATACTAGCTGAATATTTTCATACGATAATCTATTTGCTAAACTTTATGAATCAACAGTATTAAAGCATACTTTTGTTAAAATTCTCTGAACTATCAAGTATTATCTCTTATTTCTTCACCCCAAAAATATCTAAATGTCCCATTATCATTCACAGCCAAGCACATCCATTTACTATTGAATGTCTGGATTCTCTTCCATGTAAGCTGCTACATCTGCCAGCAACTGATCCCACTTTTCTGGATTTTTTACATAATATAATGGACATAATTTTCCAGTGATATCATAATGGCGAATTACATTCTCACTGGTTAAATTCAAATTTTCACAGAGCCATGAAATCAATCTCACCAGAGAATGATAAGTTACCTCCGAAAATTCACCTTCGCTGTCCGGATGACATACCTCAATAGAAATACTATCAGAATTTCTCTCATTAGCGGCATAACAAATTTCATTGATAGGAATACATTGTATAATCTCTCCCTCCAATCCGACAATAAAATGACTGCTTCTCTTTTCTTTCTCATCCTTTTTTTCTGCTAATCCCTGAAAATAACTTCTATTCTGTGCGGCAGTAGTACCAGCATTTCCTACATAATGTACAACAATAGCATTGACCTCCGGCAAAGCTTCCCCGGGTCTTGAATATTCATTCACAGTAATCCAATCTTCTGTAATCCAGTCCGGTATCGTTAACTTATTTTGTCGATTCTTAATCTTATCTTCTAAGGACTGCTCAATTGATTCTGCCACCATCTGACTTTCCTGTAAGTCCAACTCTTCATTTAAATTTTGTATAAATGCATCCACATCATATCCAGCCGTACTCGCCTGTTCTTCTTTCTCTTTTGTTACCGTGCTATAAATCATCAACCCGACCACACCCACTACTACAACACATACAAACTCCGCCAGCCATAGATTCCTCTTTTTTTTGTTTTTTATTTCCTTTCCCATCGCATTCTCTCCTAACTTTTACTGAATCCATTGAATTTATGGTTTACATTTTACTTTTACTATAATAAAATGATACCAGGGTCAAAAGGTCATACCTTTCATGCTTGCATGAACAGG
>JBJELF010000067.1:0-3548 GCA_051879015.1 Lachnospiraceae bacterium | reverse complement strand
CATGACCTTTTGACCTTGGTATCATATTATTAAAATATCTGGCATTGACCAAACTCGAAACAATACGAGACAAATGAATTAATTCTCAAATTCAATATAGACAACATAGGTACTGTCCTGTCTTCCAATTTCCACAACGGTACCCTCGGAAGATAGAATACGTTCCGATGCTTTGTAGTTTCCAGACATAGCAGCAGCATCACCTGCAATATAGTAATAAGAGAAGGGCAGTGTGCCTTCTCGAATCTTTACGCAGTCACCGACCTTTAGAACATCACGCTCCATATGAAACTTTTCTCTTCGCATGGCTCTTATCCTTTTCTTTGATTTCAGGCATCAAAATCAATCAACCATTTGTTCTCACCGTCAATAATTGTTAAGCTGGACAGGTTGAAATCCTCGTCATGAATCTGAACATGGTACTCAAAATGTTCGTTTCCGTCTTTTTTTACCATCAAGACATAGTCGCCATTTTCTTTGTCTTCAATTTCATCACAAATTTCATTATAAATGTCACTGCCGTCTATCTCTTTGTCATAGCCAGCAGCCTTTATCTTTTCTTCAATCATTTGGTATAATTCTTCCATAATGGTATACATCCTCCTTTTTTCATCAGTGTAGCACAAAATCACTGTATCGACAAGTTCTCAACTTTATCTCGTTGTTTTGCACAAATATATTGATTTTTATCGAGTTTTCATGTATACTTTGTGATATACAGAAATACAGTAACTATGTACGATTGATTTTTCACACATCACAGCAAAGCCTTCCTCATTTCATTTCTATAAGAAGGAACATTGCTGAATATTAGGAGGTATCAACTTATGGAAGAACGTTTGATGAAAATTTATCCAAAAAAAACAAGCGGTGTTTATTTAAAAATGATTCCAGGTCATTTTGCCACCAGCCATTCCCATATCAATGCCTACTTTGATATGACCACTCTAAAATGTCGTCAGGCTGATGCTGCTATGGTAGCGAGTTATCTTCAAACCTGCTACGCCACGACCACCATTGTAGATACGATTATCTGCGTGGAGGGAACACAGGTCATCGGTGCTATTTTAGCAGAAAAACTGACACAGGCAGGCTTTATGTCTCTTAATTCTCACAAGAGCATTTATGTTATCACACCTGAAATTGCATCGACAGACCAGATGATTTTAAGAGATAATTTAAAACCTATGGTATATCACAAAAATGTTATGGTTCTGTGTGCATCCATCACAACTGGAAAGACAGCTTTGAAAGCAAAAGATATGGTTTCTTATTACGGCGGTAATGTCACAGCAATTTGCTCTATTTTTAGCAGCTGTGATGTGATTGATGGGATTAAAGTGGAAAGTATTTTTGCTAAGGAGGATTTGCCTGAATATCGTACATACAAGGTTCCAGAATGTCCGCTTTGCAAACAACGTACTCCAATTGATGCTTTGGTAAACGGCTACGGTTATTCCAAAATTTAACTAAAATTCCCTCATTGATAAAAAAATGAGGGAATTTTGATTAGAGCAATATTTCTTATGCACAAAATTATGTTCCATCAACGTCATTTTATCGTAAGTGATAATCCATACGCATCTTGTCGGCGATGAGAGCAATAAATTCGGAGTTAGTGGGTTTTCCCTTGCCTGAATGAATCGTATAGCCGAATAGTTCCTGCATGGTATCAATACAGCCACGGCTCCATGCAACTTCAATTGCATGGCGGATAGCTCGCTCTACTCGACTGGCAGTAGTTTGATGTTTTTTGGCAATCTCTGGATATAAAATTTTTGTAATGAAATTAAGTTTATCCATATCTTTTATGCATATCATAATGGCATCCCGCAGATACTGATGACCTTTAATGTGAGCTGGCACACCCACTTCATGAATAATCTTCGTTACTTCTTGCTCAATGATTCGTTCATTAAAAAAATCAAGTGTTTCCTGTGGCGTTTCTTTTTTATCGCATGTAGCCAATGCATATTCCGATTTCATTTTTAACCTCCCTTTAACCCTGGTATCCTAATAATTACATTATAAAGGAAGGAATCATTTTCACAATGAAAAGTCTTCTTTACAATTTGTCAAAAAAATAAGAAAAACGACAAACAGCCAAATTCAACTGTTGGCAAAAAACACTAGATTGAAATAAGACTTTTATCCACATAATAGTGTTGCAGGCAAAAATCAGATGAAGCGAAATGATGTGAGGTAATGCTATTATGGAAGTGAAAAACAAATATAAACAATTTTTGTTCATTCTTTTGGCATCAGGAGTAATTTCCCTGTTTGGATATAGTATTTACTATATTCAATATTGTATACCAAATACCCTGAATTTGCGAATCGGAGAGATAAATCAAGTAAATTTGCATATGCCAGTGACAACCAATATTTCCTGTATGGGGGAAGATGTGTGTTGGTCGCAGGATGGTTTGGAAAATGAAGTAGATGTTGGTCCAAACGAGGCATTTTTTCTTCAGTCCGATGAGATGGGAGAAACTTCCATTGAACTTCGTCTGTTTGGCGGAATTCGATATAAAACGATCGACCTCCATTTTCAAGATGACAGCTATGTGATTCCCTCGGGGCTTCCTTGTGGAATTTATCTGCAGACGGATGGAATTTTTGTTCTTAGTATACAGGAATTGACGGATATCAATGGAACAGTTGCTTCTCCCTGTCAGGGTATTTTACAGCCAGAAGATTACATCTTAAAAGTCAATGACATGGAGGTGGAGACGAAAGAAGAACTGATTGAGTATATTCAGCAGAGTGGCAGAAATCCAATACAGCTGCATATCCGTCGAGGAAATCAGGAATTGGATGTCAGTGTCACTCCCATGGAAGTAAAAGCAGATAAATATCAGATAGGTGTCTGGGTCAAGGATGATTTGCAGGGGATTGGAACAATCACTTATGTGAAGGCCGATGGCTCTTTTGGTGCTCTTGGACATGGAATCAGTGAAAGCGATACAAAAAGCATGATAGCGATTAAGCAAGGTGCTTTATTTGAATCAAAAATAAAATGTATCTTAAAGGGAAGTGAAGGCAAGCCAGGCTCTTTTTCAGGAATTATTTGTTATGGAAGCAATTATTATATGGGAAGTGTGCAGAGTAATGAAAGTTGTGGAATCTTTGGTACTTTAGAGAGGCTCGATGATTATTATGCAGCGATAGAGCCAGTAAAGATTGGATATCGGCAGGAAGTCAAAACTGGAAAAGCAAGCATTTTATGTACGATTGAAAATAATCAGCCAGAAGAGTTTGATATTGAAATTTTGGAAGTATATACGGGAGAAAAAGAAAATCATAAAAATTTGGTAATTCAGGTGACGGATGAACGCTTATTGGATTTGACAGGGGGGATTGTGCAGGGAATGAGCGGCAGCCCGATCATCCAAGACGGGAAACTGGTGGGCGCTGTCACTCATGTTTTGGTGAATGATCCAACGCGGGGATATGGGATTTTTATCGAGAATATGCTGGACGCGGCGGGGTAAATACGATGCCGGAGGCTGGGCCTCCGGCATATTTTCAGCTTATCTCTTTGAAAC
>JBJELF010000066.1:0-16256 GCA_051879015.1 Lachnospiraceae bacterium | reverse complement strand
TGAGTAGTCTGAATTTTCAGGGATTGGTTATACTGTTCAGTTATCAAGGTTTTTGTCATCGTTCTCACAGCGACTTGAATACTATATCATAAGTTTTTTGTTTTGTCAACAACTTTTTATTTATTTTTTCAAATCTTTTTCTGTTTGATGACAGATGACTCCAAGGGGATTTGAACCCCTGTTACCGCCGTGAAAGGGCGGTGTCTTAACCGCTTGACCATGGAGCCATGCGAAATTTCTTTCTGTTAAGCTTAACATACTATTCTGACCGCTCAACATTCGTTACTATATCATATCTTTTAGCATTTGGCAAGAGGAAATTTTAAATTTTTTTATTTTTTATTAAAAAATATTCTTAGATTTTACATCTTCTTATAGGAAGCTGTGAAAGCAGCATGAGATACCAGACAGTAAAGCGGACTTGTCCACTGCAATATTTTGTACAGCATCCAAAGGAAATAAACTGTTCCTGCTGCCACGCAGGGTACTAACATAACGATAGGAATCTCATTCAGTGGCAATACTCGAATCACAAATCCATGAATCAAATAGGCAGGCATAGTATTAATACCTGCCTTTGAGAAAGATATATGGATGTCTGGCAACAAACACAGAATGCCTATACCTAGGCACAGAGCAATCAGATAGCACAGCATTCTCATTTGAATCCCTTCCATCAGACTCATATGAAAAGTTTGATATCCGCTGGCATGGTATAAAAAAGTAGTGGGAATATTTTCTCCGCAGATAACCAGCAATAAAATTCCACCTGTCAAAGCCAGCCCACCCAGCCACCAGATTCTTTTCCAATTTACCTGACAAAAAACGCCCAGCCAAAGATAAGGAAAAAATACCAGTGTGCGAGACATAGAATACATACGATTGATTTGAGGGACAGCGCCAGACAGACAGCTCACCCCAAGGGAAATCAGTAAAACCAAGCTCTTTATCCATAGAGAATTCCACTTTGGATACCGCTTGACAATCAACTGCCACAGTCCTACAATCAATGTCCAGACACTTAAACTCATCAAATACCATAAATGCCAATAAGGCTTCCAAAAAGAGAAGGTCCCTTTCAGACTAACCGCATTTCCAACTACCAAAATTCCTTGAATCGCACAATACAGTCCAATACTCCTCTTTGCCTGTCGCAAACATAATTCCAAGTTCTTTAGAAAAAGACCTGATAAAAATACAAATAATGGCATATGAATCATATAAATAACACGATAAATCTCCTTGATACAATTAGAATTTTCTATCTGCGGCTCAATGCCATGACCAAAAATTACCAAAAAAATCAGCAGCAATTTTAAATTGCAGTAAGTTGTTTCCCTCTTTTTAATCGTTATCTCCATGTTTACTCCACTCTTCTCTATGCTGAATACTTACAGTGACATTTTCAATTAACTGCTCTGTATTTTTTCTTCCATGAGTATAAAGCTGCATTCCTAGTTCCTATTCTAATAGTACATTGATCAATTGTTTTAAACTCTCTCTATCGTATCCACCGCCACCACCGAAATCTATGGTTCCGTCTGAATGAATCTTTACCGTTATATATCCATGGGTTTGATTCTTTTTATTTTTCCTTTCCATTTCTGTGATATTAATTTCCACCATCCAAGAGCCATCGGTAAGACGATACGCAAACTGATAACCACCTACTTGAATCTGCATGGTTTTTGCATATTCCTCTAATCGGGAAAGCAGTATGTTTCGCTCTTTCTCAACATACTCATCTTTGCTCAAATCAATGACATCTCCATAATATTCCATAAAACTTTCTTTTTCGTCTGCATAAATTGTCTTGGCTATCTCTACGCCATCTTCCACCACTGCATAAGGCATAAAATCCATCTTCCAATAGATATCCATAGGGTCCAACTCGATTGCTTTCCCTTTTCTTACTAATTCTTGCTGCGATTCCGTCAAGTCCTCTATATAATCACTATCCATATAAAAGACTCCCCACTGACTATTGACTTTACAGTATTTTTTTCCATAGCCGTCTAAGGGTACCATCTCCAATTGTTCTAACTTATCCCTATCATTGTAATATCCAAAGGCAATCTGATAAATGGGCAGGTCATTATAAATATCTTGTATATAATCACCTCCCACTGCCTTCTCCCAGATATTCTCTGGTATCATGATTCTCATATAATGATTATAAAGGAGGGTGTTCCATATTCCGATATTTAAATTATCAGACAAATACGAATATTCTTTCCCTTCTATTGAAATGGTTGTGACCGCTGTGTTTTCTATCTCTTCATTGATTGCCGTCCAGTCATCCATTTTGGAAATCCACAATTCATCATTTACTGTATAAAATTCTACCTCATTGACATCAAAAGCATACCAAGTATCAATGGTATCCGTTTTCTCCATGTATCCATTATATACTTCCATAATGAAATCATAATCCTCCTGGTAATCTACCATGTTCACCACAGTCTCAAAATCGCCCTGTTCTAAGCACTTCATCACATGCCATGCCTGATAAATATCATCCAGTGAACTCAGACAAATTCCTTGTTGGCGATATTCATTATATCCAAGATAACCGCCACCCACCAACAAAACAAATACTAAAATGCCGCACAGAATAGAACGCATCCATCTGTGCTTAACACGATGCAGGCTTTTTTGAAGAACTGCTGCCTCTGGATTTTTTTCCTCCACCTGCGGTATAGGCAGCGGATTTTTCATATAACTCATGTACCTTTGACAATTCACACAACTCTTGAGATGTTCTTCAATCAGTTTCCTACTGTCCTCCGAACACAAATCATCTTCATTTAACACCAACAAATCTTTAATCACATCACATGATAATTTCATTCGCCTTCCACCTCCTGCAAAATCATAGCCCTAGCCCGATGATAAGTTACCCGCGCCCAGCTCTCCGTCTTTTCGTAAGTCAAAGCAATTTCTTTTAGCTTCAATTCGCCAAAAACATGCATAATAAACACACCCTGATAGGGCTCTTTCAAATGATACACAGCCTGCCGAATCCGTCGATACTGCTCCTTTTGTATTAGCTGCTCCTCCACAGAAACATTGCTTGACTTCAGCGCATGACTCTCCCACTCTGCTCCATCAAAATGCTTACCTCGCCGACATTCCTTCAGCCAAGCATGTTTTCCAATTTGGCACAGCCATGTATAAAGGCTGCTGCGACCTTCAAACTGGTCAATATGTAAAAATGCCTGATAAAAGGTCTCTTGTAAGAGATCCTCTGCCATATGTTGTTCTCCTGTGAGGGACAGCAAAAATCGGTAAACAGGCTTACCATACTGCTCATAAACCTCTTCAAATACTGCCATTTATGCCTCCCATCTTACTTTTTCTTAACTTGTACATTGCCCGAACAATGTCCTTGTTTCGTATCTCATCTGTTAGAGCCATAATATTGCAAAACGTTACAAAAACTTTTTTATAAGCACAACAATTCAGCCAGCTAAAACACAAGATAGCTGGCTGAATTCATCATAAATTATTTACAATACACTTAATTTCGAATGCATCATTCGAACTGCAGAGCACATTCACAATATTTCTTACAGCTCAATTTCTGGCATCAATTCCTCACTCATAACATCAAGAATATGTTCTATCATCTGCAATTCTTCTGGCGAAAACCGCTCTTGAATACGCTCCATCACAGTCTGCATATACTGATAACTGATATTATAGTAATTAAGATATTTCTGCGTCACTTCCAAATGATACTCTCTCTTATCATCCTGCGACTGAATCTTTTGAAGGTATCCCTTCTTGATAAGATTATTGACCTTATAAGCTGCGTTTGGCGAAGATAAGTTGGCCAATTTCGCAAACTCATTAATCGTTGGATTTTTTGCAGCATAAATAATTTCCATACAGAAAGTCTCCACTGTAGTCAAAGAGGCTTCTCTATCCTGCCAACGCTCAAAAACTTTCTGATAAAAATGTAATTTAAATTTATTATAAACCCTTTGAAATGAATCCTGAAGCATAGTACACTCTCCCCCCTATGCTATCAGTATATCAACTTTTTTGGTCAATTGCAAACAAAAGTTCCGCTGTAACGGCAATTTCTCCATCCACCGATGCCACAGCCTTACCAATCCCCACACCGCCTTTTTTGTTTGTCAGCTCACATTCGAGCTTCACTACATCGCCAGGCACAATCTGTCTCTTGAATTTCGCTGACTTGATACCGCCGAACAATACAATCTTACCTTTATTCTCCTCCTCAGTCAAAATAGCCACTGCTCCAGTCTGAGCCAAAGCCTCCAAAATCAATACACCGGGCATTACATGCTTCTGTGGAAAATGACCACAAAACTGCATCTCATTGACGGAGACACATTTAATTCCCTGTGCCATCTGTCCTGGCACACACTCTGTAATGCGGTCTACCAGCAAAAATGGATATCGATGAGGCAAAATCTCTTGAATTTCATTTGAATTTAACTGCATTTTTTATTCCTTTCCAAATCTGGGCAATTTCATTAACATTACTCTTGATTTTCCTTACTTTTCACTCAATTTTCCAAACAGTACGGAAGCATTGTGACCGCCAAAGCCTAAAGAATTGGAAATCGCATAGCGCACCAGGGTATTTCTTCCCACGTTTGGCACAATATCCAAATCACACTCCTCATCCGGTACCTGATAGTGAATCGTTGCTGGCACAAAATCATTTTTTACGCTCAAAGCAGTGATAATGGCTTCTACAGCACCGCTGGCTCCCAATAAATGTCCTGTCATCGATTTTGTGGAGCTAACCATCAACTTAGCTGCATGGTCACCAAAGGCACGATGAATCGCCTTAGTTTCACCTGCATCATTTAACTTGGTAGAAGTACCATGAGCATTGATATAGTCTACTTGACTTGGATCTACATTTCCATCTTTTAAGGCAAGTTCCATGCATTTGGCAGCCATACTTCCATCCTCTAAAGGCGCAGTCACATGGTGAGCATCACAATTTGCACCATATCCGATTACTTCACAATATATCTTAGCATTGCGAGCCTTAGCATGTTCATATTCTTCCAAAATCAAAATACCTGCACCCTCTCCCATAACAAAACCGTTGCGCTCCTTGTCAAATGGAATGGATGCACGCTCTGGATCGTCTGTCTCATTGAGTGCTTTTAGAGAAGTAAAACCGCCAATCCCTAAAGAAGTAATACTAGCTTCTGCACCACCACAAAGCATCACATCCTGATATCCGTCACGAATCTGACGAAAAGCATCACCCACTGCATTGGTTCCGCTGGCACAAGCAGTCACAGCACTGGTACACACACCATGAAAACCAACTTCAATAGCAATTCGTCCCGCCGCCATATTTTCAATGACCATTGGAATAAAATGAGGAGAAATACGGTCATACCCCTTCTGCAATCCCTTGACACATTCTTTCTCAATAGTGTCAAGACCACCGATTCCGCTGGAGACAATAATTCCACAACGATCAGCGTCCGTCGCTTCCATGTTGAGAGCAGCATCCATCATCGCTTCCTTTGCTGCCACCAGAGCAAGCTGAGTGAAACGGTCCATTTTGCGTACTTCACGCTTATCCAAAAATTTTTCTGGTGTAAAATTTTTTACTTCGCCCGCCAGCTTTACTTTGCGGTCACTGGTATCATAGTGAGTAATTGGTCCAATGCCGCACTCGCCAGCCTGAACAGCCTTCCACATAGATGCTACATCATTTCCAATGGGGGTAACCGCTCCCATACCCGTAATCACTACACGTTTTTTCATATTGCCATTCCTCCGTCCACACAAATAACCTGTCCAGTAATATACCTGCTCTCTTCACCTGCCAAAAAAGCAACCATATTTGCCACATCTTCTGCCTGACCCATCTGCCCAAAAGGAATGGAGGTTAAGATCTGTTCCTTTGTCTTATCGGTTAAAACCGACGTCATATCAGTCTCAATCATGCCTGGTGCCACTGCATTGACACGGATTTTTCTAGGAGCCAACTCTCTGGCCAAGGATTTGGTCATTCCAATAACAGCCGCTTTGCTGGCGCTGTAATTAACCTGACCTGCATTTCCCATCACACCTACAACACTGCTCATGTTAATAATAGAACCTGAGCGCTGCTTAAGCATAACTTTCGACACAGCTCGCATCATATAAAAACTTCCCTTCAAATTGACATTGATTACATCGTCTAAATCTTTGTCCGTCATTCGCAAAATTAAGTTATCACGAGTAATGCCAGCATTATTGACCAACACATCAATTTTTCCGCTGCCTAACTTCAATGCCTCGCGTACTAGTTCATCACACTTGTCAGACTGGCTCACATCTGCCAAAATGCTGTAGGCTTGCACGCCTTCTTGCTCACACAGCGCTACCGTTTCTTTCGCTGCATCTACTCCATTTTGATAGTTAAACACAATATCCATGCCCGCTTTGGCCAATCGCACACAGATGGCTCTGCCGATTCCTCGGCTGCCGCCTGTCACCAAAGCCAATTTTCTTCTTTCCATGAAATTTCCTCTCTTAAATCATCTCTAACACTATTCTGCCAAACAATCTGTTTTCGACTGATTTTCAGTCAAACCGATGTTCCATCTAATGATGTTAGGGTCAAAAGGCATTCTGACCCTGATATCATCTAAAGGAAGAGTTATAAAAGTTTTTTTAAATCTTCCACCGTCTCAATGGAATACACAGTCAAATTCTGCTTTCTCTCTTTTGCAATTTTCTTCAAAAATCCCGTCAGTGCATTGCCTGGCCCAATCTCTACAAAAGTATCTTCGCCGGCATCCAAAAATTTCATCAAATCCTGTTCCAAATGAACACTGCTCTGAACCTGCTGCACCAACAATTCTCTCAAATCTTGATTTTCCTGATAAAAATCTCCTGTCACATTGAGAGTCACCGGAATCTGTGGTTTATTAAATTGGAAATTTTGCATGTACTCTCTCAGAGCTTTTCCTGCCGGTGCCATATATTTTGTATGAAATGGTCCGCTGACCTGCAGTCTGACACAGCGCTTAGCACCCTTTCCTTTAAGATAAGCTTCCGCTGCAGCCACAGCCTCCTTCTCACCGCAGATAACATACTGCTTTGGACAATTATAATTAGCCACCGTCACAAAACCTTTTTCT
Source organism: Lachnospiraceae bacterium (assembly GCA_051879015.1). Lineage (GTDB taxonomy): Bacteria > Bacillota > Clostridia > Lachnospirales > Lachnospiraceae > JBJELF01. The sequence goes on along the minus strand of JBJELF010000066.1, from coordinate 9,123 downwards.
TTTCCCACCTCGCAGCCAAGCTCCACATCCTCAGCATTCAAGCCCAGGATGGCACTCATACAGCAATGAGTTCCTTTAGCAGCCTCTGCCATGGCCTTTCCTCGAAATGCCAAAATCTCAATATAAGCCTTCGCATCCATTACACCTGCCGCATACAGAGCTCCATATTCGCCCAAACTTAATCCACAAGCTCCTGTTGGAACAATTCCATGTTTTTTCAAAATTTCTGTTACACCAGCAGCAAAAATTGCCATACATGGCTGAGTATACTCAGTCTGCGACAATTGCTCCTGCGGACCTTCCTCCATCAATCTGCGACTGTCAAAATCCAACACAGCTAACTGAGCAATTTTACGATATTCTTCATATTCTCTATAAAAATCGGCACCCATACCTACTTTTTGACTGCCCTGACCTGCATATAAAAAAATCATGTTTCTCCTTTCCATCCTTCTATGTCCTGCTGCATGACAGAAAAGGAACAGCACAAACTACTCCTTCCATGCTATCACGGAGCAGTCAGCATTTATGTTTGATAATAGCTACGAAACAGGCATATCCGTTTACTGTAAATCTCCTGACAACTGCTTCACCGTTTCACAATACTCTCCATACATATCTTCAAAAATATTCTTAATTGGCTGAATTTTATTTAATTGTCCGGCTACCTGTCCAGCCATCACAGAACCTGTCTTTACATCCCCTTCAAACACAGCTCTTCGGAGAGAACCTAATGTAAATTTTTCCAGTTCCATCTTATCCGCGCCCGCTTTCTCCTGCTTCACATACTCACGAGCCATAGCATTTTTTAAAATACGCACTGGTGTACCAGTAATTCGCCCAGTCACAATGGTATCGGTATCTTTTGCATTCAATACCGCCTCCTTGTAAGCAGGATGCACTGGACACTCCTGTGATACCAACAGGCAGGTACCCATCTGGACACCACAAGCTCCCAACGCAAAAGCTGCCGCCAGCTGTCTTCCATTTGCAATACCTCCAGCTGCAATCACCGGAATGGAAACGGCATCAACTACCTGAGGTACCAGTGCCATAGTTGTCATTTCACCTACATGACCACCACTTTCTGTTCCCTCAGCGATCACTGCGTCAGCTCCTGCCTCTTCCATCTTCTGTGCCAAAAACACACTTGGAATCACAGGCATCACAAAAATACCTGCCTCTTTCCATGCCTTTATATATTTTCTTGGACTTCCTGCACCCGTTGTGACAATTTTAACTCCCTCATCTATGACAATCTGAGCCATCTCATCAATTTGAGGATGCATTAACATTAAATTAACACCAAAAGGCTGATCCGTTAAGCTTTTACACAGACGAATATTTTCTCTCAGCATATCAACACTCATACCGCCTGCGCCCACCAAACCTAAGCCACCGGCGTTGGAAACAGCTGCGGCAAAGCTTCCTGTTGCAATATTTGCCATACCACCTTGAATAAAAGGATATTTAATGCCCAATAACTCATTTAATTTCATTTTTTTGTTTCTCCTTTTGCTAAACCGTAATCAACGCACTGCTCCAAGTAAATCCAGCACCAAATCCTACACAGATAATACGCATGCCCGATTTTAAGAGTCCCTCCTCCATCATCTCATCTAAGGCAATGGGAATGCTGGCCGCCGAAGTGTTGCCATATTTTCCTATATTAATATAAAATTTATTTTCACAGCCACGATACTGTTTCTGCATATGCTGAATGATTCGCTGATTCGCCTGATGACACACCACAAAATCAATCTGCTCCATAGTCAGCCCTGCATCCTCCAATACGGCATCAATTCCCTCTTTAATTACTTTCACCGCAAATTTGAACACACTGCTTCCATCCATCTTGATATAAGCTTCTGAATATCCGACACCTCTACAAGAAAGTGCATCCGCATTTCCTTCAGACCATGCCCGATGAGTAAACAAAGCATCGCTCAACTCCAACACAACAGCACCTGCACCATCTCCAAACAAGACACAGGTAGTTCTATCTTTAAAATCCGTAATCCGAGAAAGCTGCTCACAACCAATTAATAAAGCATATTTTTTTCTTCCAGTCAGCAGCAGGCCACGACATACCTCTAAGCCATATAAAAAACCTGAACACGCAGCACTCAGGTCAAAACTAATTACTTCAGTTGAAAGCTCCAACGCATTCTGTACCATACATGCCACGGACGGAAATACATAATCGGCAGTAGTAGTCGCCACAACCACTGCTCCAATCTCTTCTCGATTAATCTCTGTTTTTTGCAGTACCTTTTTCGCTGCCTCAATAGCTAAACTTTGGCAACTCTCCTCTTCACAAATATATCGCTGACAAATACCCGTCCTAGTGCGAATCCATTCATCATTCGTCTCCACAATATGGCTCAAATCTTCATTGCTGACAACCTTTTTGGGAAGTGCCCGACCAGCTGCCACAATATGTATGCCTAATTGTTCTATTTTCATAGTAATCCTCCGTGCTGCCTTTTCAGCAGCCCAAATAATCATAATTTATTTGTGCTTTCCTGTCTCCGGTAAGGTACCATCAATGGTTCGATATCGTTTATAACGATTGCTCACCAAGGTTACATGACTCATCTTTTCCAAATTTGTCAACTCTGCTAAAATCATACGGTCAATGGTTGAAAAACATTTTCTGTCTTCTGGTATCACCGCATCAATCAATCCCATCTCCAACAATTCCTCTGCAGTCAGTTTCATTACCTCGCAGGCTTCCGCTGCTCTCTTGGCATCTTTCCACATAATAGTTGCAAAGCCTTCCGGTGACAAAATAGCATAGATGGCATTTTCCAACATCCAAACTCGGTCTGCCACGCCGATAGCCAAGGCCCCGCCGCTACTTCCTTCCCCTGTGACAATGGAAATAATCGGCACCTTAAGCCCCATCATGCCTGCAATACATTCCGCAATCGCTACACTCTGTCCATGACTCTCTGCCTCCATACCAGGATAAGCACCAGGAGTGTCAATAAAGGTAATAATTGGTCGATTAAACTTTTCTGCCTGTTTCATCAGACGCAATGCTTTACGATATCCTTCCGGCGATGCCATTCCAAAATGATACTGTATATTCTCCTGCGTAGTTCTTCCCTTGCGATGTCCAATAACGGTCACTGGCATACCATGAAAGAGTGCAATACCGCCAAGAATACTGCTGTCCTCGGCGCCTAATCGGTCCCCTTTCAACTCCACAAAATCATCAAACAATCGGTTAATATAATCATTAATGTAGGGACGATTGTTTTTTCTTGCAATCTGCACTCGCTCATAGGGAGTTAATTTTTTTTCGCTATTCATCTGGATCACCTTCTCTTCGCTTTCTGATGTATCAGTAAAATGCGGCGCAGGGTCTCTCTCAGATCTGCTCGCTCCACTATCATATCCAACATACCATGTTCCATTAAAAATTCCGCTCTCTGAAATCCTTCCGGCAATTTCTGACCAATGGTCTGCTCTACCACCCTCGGTCCTGCAAAACAAATCAGTGCATTTGGTTCTGCGATTATGATATCGCCTAAACTAGCAAAACTAGCACTGACACCACCAGTCGTTGGATTTGTCAAACAAGAGATATACAAACCACCTGCTTCCTTAAACTGTGCTACCGCTCCTGCTGTTTTTGCCATCTGCATCAAAGAAAACAGACCTTCTTGCATTCTCGCACCACCACTGGCACTAAACAAAAGAAGGGGATATTTCTTTCTGGCGGCATACTCTGCTAACAGTGCTACCTGCTCACCCACTACCGTACCCATACTGCCCATCAAAAAACGGCTGTCCAAAACACCGATGGCCGTCTTAATGCCTCCAATTTGAATGATACCTGTCACAATGGCATCTTCTTGCCCAGTCTTCTCACGAATATCCTCTAATTTACTCTGATAACCAGGAAAATCCAGAGGATTTTTTGTCTGCATACCGCAAAACATAGGCTGAAAACTATCCTCATCGGCAATAAGCGCAATACGTTCCATCGGTTCCATAGAAAGATAAGCCTGACAATCTGGACAAATAAAAGCATGGGCTTTCAGCTCTGCTAACCCATGTTTCTTGTGACAATGGGGACATTCCACACCATCCTCCGAAACGCTCTGTCTTCTCAATTCCTTCAAAGAATTTAAGTTTGCTCTTTTTTGAAGGAATAACTCGCTGATATTCATACTTTTTTACTGCCCTCCTGCTGCCAGCGCAAAATAGTTCCACTATTTTCTTCCCAAAATGCGGTATCATAATTTCCTCGAATAAAGACTGGATGATAAGTCAACAGATACATCATCTCTGCATTCGTCGTCACACCATCAATAATTAACTCTTCCAGCGCTCGTCTCATACGACGAATAGCCTCAAGTCTTGTCCTTCCTGTCACAATAATTTTTGCAATCATCGAGTCATAGTAAGAACTAACCTCATATCCAGTGTACAAGTGACTGTCCACTCTTACACCACAGCCAGACGGAAAATGTACAAAATCTACTTTTCCTGGTCTCGTCGCATTGATTCGACACTCAATAGCATGACCCACTGGATTCACATCTTCCTGACGCAAATTCAATCTCATGCCTGCTGCAATTCGTATCTGTTCTTTCATCAAATCCACACCTGTCGTCATCTCAGTCACAGGATGCTCCACCTGAATTCTTGTATTCATTTCAATAAAATAATAATGATTTTCACTGTCGAGTACAAACTCTACCGTTCCTGCACTATAATAATTTGCTGCTTTAGCGGCCTTCACTGCCACTGCAGACATTTCTGCCCGCAACTGTGGACTCAACACCCAAGATGGTGATTCCTCCAACAATTTTTGATTGTGATTTTGAATAGAACAGTCACGCTCACCAAGAGAAACCACATTACCAAAACGATCTGCCAGAATCTGAATTTCAATATGATGTGGATGAAGAATCAGCTTTTCCAAATACATATCATCATTATTAAAAGATGCCTTTGCCTCTGCACGGGCAGTTTCCCAAGCCTTTGCCATCTCATCCTTATGATAAACGCGGCGCATTCCCTTACCGCCTCCGCCTGCAGACGCCTTTAAAAGCACTGGATAACCAATTTTCTCTGCCACTTCCTCCGCCTCCTTTAAGGAGTGGAGCAAATCTTCTGAGCCTGGCACCACTGGCACGCCACATTCCTTCATTAAACGCTTGGCACTCTGCTTGTCGCCCATCTGGGCAATCGCCTCTGAGGATGGACCAATAAATACAATATGATTTTCCTCACATTTTTTTGCGAAGGCAATATTTTCCGACAAAAAACCATAGCCTGGATGAATGGCATCACAGTTTGTTTTCAATGCAGTCTCAATAATTGCGTCCTGATTCAAATAACTCAGCTCCGCCTTGGCTGGACCGATACAAACTGCTTGAGTTGCCATCATCACAGGCAGCGACTGCTCATCTGCTTTCGAGTAAACCACTACGGTCTCAATATCCATCTCCCTGCAGCAACGCAAAATACGCAGGGCAATCTCACCTCGATTTGCAATTAAGATTCGTCTAAACATATTTGTTCTCTCCATCCTCTAAGATTTGTCTAAACTTAATCGCTTTTCCTATTCTTTAGATTCCGTTTAAACTTAGCACTTTTCTTAATTTTTCTTAATTCGTATCAAAATCTGATCGAATTCTACCACGCTGCCGTCTTCCACTTCGATGGCCTCCACGACACCATCACAGGGAGATATGATTTCATTCATCAGCTTCATTGCCTCAATCAAACCAACCACATCATCTTTATGGACATTCTGCCCCACACTGACAAAAGGGGCATCCTGTGGAGATGGCGCACGATAAAAGGTACCAACGAGAGGTGCCTGTATCAATATCTCATCTGGCTTTGAGAAGGATGAAGGCATCTGAGGTAACTCTGGTAATGCCTCTCTTCTCTCAACATTGACTTCACTCACGTTCGCAGCAGCCATCTTCTTCATAACCAGTCGTGCTCCGTCTAACTCTACTTCCAGCTCTCCAACTGTTGATTTTTCAAAACGGTCCCACAGCTGGTACACATCCTGCAAATTCATCTATTTGCCATCCTTTCGCCATTAATTATTTGTATGGCTGTCCACATAATTAACAATATCCTTTACCGTCACAAAACTAGCCAAATCATCTTCAGAAATGCTCAACTCAAATGCTTCTTCTAAAGCCATGCTCAACTCTACTGCGTCCAAAGAGTCAAGATTTAAATCCTCTTTCAAACTTGTTGTTAAAACAACATCCTCTTCCTCGCAATTAATTGTGTCTACAATAACCTCTTTTACCTTATCAAAACTCATTTTTCTGTCCTCCATAATTTTTTATATTAAATTAATTTAGTTAAATATATTTAGATAAATATATTGAATGTATTATAACATATCAAAACGAGTTGTCAACTGATTTTTGAAATTTATCAGCTTCATAAATAAAATTTTCCCAGAAGCAAATGCTTCTGGGAAAATAAAAGGTTCACTCTATAACGAAATCCCGTGACTGAGTTTCCTGTTCCATCGGTATCAAAATTTTTAATTCAAACCAATTTTTTTTATAATCTACTTTAACCATGCCGTTATATTTCTTGACTGTATATTGGATGCTCTTAAGACCAAAACCATGATTCTTACTGTCTTTCTTCGTCGTTTTTGGCATACCTTTGACAAAACTCGGGGGCACTTTACAATAATTTTCAAACAAAATTAACACAAATCCCTTTTTTGAAGAGACTGTCAAATGAATTAGTCGTTCTTCCGAATTATTTAACTTGCTGACACTCTCAATAGCATTATCCAATGCATTTCCAAAAATCGAGCATAAATCCCTGGAATTCATAAATTTCAGCAAAGTTCCATCCACCACACTAGTTAATTCAATATTATGCTGCTGACAGTACATATTTTTTCCCGTCAACAGGGTATCTAACACCGCATTTCCAGTCTGCACATTACTCTCATAAATGAGCAAATCATGCTCCATCTCATCCAGCCATTTATCGCGTTCTTCCTGACTCATCTGAGTACGCAGCCCCTGAATCTGATGCTTTAAATCATGATATTTATAATTGATTACCTCAATGCTTTCCTTATACTGTTTGTATTGATGATACTGCATATCCAATGCATTACGAATGGCATTGACTTCATGCTCCATCCTCATCTCCAGACGTGACATATGATACATATACATAATAACTAAACCGCATAGGTCCACCAGAGTTCTCGTCCAAAAAATATCATGCTCAATTTGAGCGCTGAAAGGAGTGTCAGGATACAAAAAACTGATATTGCTAAAGGCAAATACAAGCACCGTAATCATCACCGCTGAAAATAGCTCATATTTAGAAAGTTTCATCACCTCTCCGTGAAATATTTTTTTATTGATCATTCCTGTAATGATAGCTAATATCCCATCCATCACAACCAAAAAGAAAATCCCCAACCAAAAACAATCGTATCCACGGTCTAAAATAAAATAATAATATAACTGCCACTCAAAAGAAGCTGTAAACTCTGCCCAGATGAAACCATGCATACAGCAATATCCAACCTGCCGTAAATTTGCATCACTAGATATGTATATAAAACTATACATCATCGCCACTGCCAACAACATACAAGGAAGCCATAACCACAGAGGTACATTTTTAGTACTCTCCAGTAAAATAATTTGTAATACCAAAAATATAATACTTATTAAAATAAATTTCTTGACAGAAAATCGTTTTGGCATCATCCCAATGGTGATGATACATCCAAGCCATTCCGCCACTGCTGTATAGTATCTTGGAATATCGGTCAGCTCAACTTTCATAAATTATATCACCTAATGTTCCCATCTCTTTTTTCCCTCTTCTTATTTTTTACTTCATCCCCTCACTGATATATTGTGTCAGCACCGTCATAAACTCACTTTTGCGATAACGGCTGATAGGCAACTGCTCCCCTTGAATTAATACACAATTATCCTTGATTCCATCTACATATTCTAAATTCACCAGATATCCTTTATTGCTGCGGAAAAAATCATGAGGAGCTAATAGCGCCTCCATCTCCGTCAATTTTCCGCTGCTAATGAAATCACCTCGCTTACTGTGAAAAATCAGGGAATGATCCTGGCTTTCAATATAATAAATTTGAGAAATTTCTAATTTCAGGGCACCACCGCGAATGCCTACGGTAACAAATTTTTTTTCTCGTTTCTTTAACCGATCTAAAGCCCGTTCTAACCGTTGAGAAAACGGAAAATAATGAATTGGCTTTACAATATAATCCATGGCATCCACTGCATAACCTCGCACCGCATACTGAAGCATATTTGTAATGAAAATAATTATCACTTCCTGGTCAATTGCCCGAATTTTTTCTGCTGCTGTCATACCATCCATATGCTGCATCTTGATATCCATTAAAATCACATCAAAATTTGCTTTATATTTGTCTATAATCTCCATCCCATCACGAAATACCGTGATATTAAATTTTTCCTCATGTTCCTGCTGATATTGTGCCAAAAAATTTTCTAGAGTCTGAACATACTGAGCTTCATCTTCTACTATCGCAATTCGAATCATCACTATTCCCCCGCCTATAAAAATGACGTTTCACTTCATGATATCTGAATAAAAAAGTATTTTACTCCATGATACCACAAATTTCTCTGCACTCCGTGCTCCTACAATCCTAAAAACACGAGAAATTTGTCCTATCCAGGTTACTTCCTCATCTTTTGTGGATCCTAAAGTCATACATTTTCATGCAAGCATAAAACACGTAACCGTTTGACTCTAGTACCATTTTATTATACCTTACAAGATTTTTCAATATATTCTGCGTGACAAAGTATCTCGTATTTTTATCAAAATTACAATAGATGTGCGAAAATCCCACTCCTTTCGGGGTGGGATGGATAGCACAAAAAATAGCGACACAATTATGGAAGTCCTATGATACATTGTTCTATGGGAATGGAAAGAAAGTTTATGATAAGAACTATGCTACACTAAATTCGTTAGAGGGCAAATCGAATGCAAGCGATATCCGATTAAAAGAGGATTGGCTGCTTTGGAACGATTGGAACTTGCTGACCGAGTTCAGAATATCGAAAATGAGAAGCATAA
>JBJELF010000065.1:0-16347 GCA_051879015.1 Lachnospiraceae bacterium | reverse complement strand
AAAGACTTAATGTGTCCACTTTTGTCTATGTTTAAATCCTTATTTCTATGTATTTGGTTACTTAATAATTAGTCCTTTCGTATAACATTTCCTATTGTGTTATTATTATACAATATGTTACAATAGTTTTCAAGCGAAACAAAATTGAGGGTTAGCGTCAATTTACTGTAGGATACAAAAGGGCATATCAAATCAAACATACCCTATCTTTGATTTGGTATGCCCCTTTATAGTCCCCAAAAATGAATAGGGTCATTGTCTGTTTCCATGGCTATCATTTCGTAACTGTGAGCATTTGCAATATCAAAAATCTTCTGTTTAACAGCATCCGCAAGAAAGCCTTTAAGCAATTGCTTGCGATATTTTGTGACAAGAACTATGTGTACTTTCAGACTATATTTGCGTCTGTTATGACGATGGTATCTATTATCCATAACCCACCTCAAAAACATTGACATTCATTAATTATTATTATATAATACTTTTAGTGAAATATCAATGAAAGGGAGTACATTTATGGAACAGCTCACAATTACAGCAAAAATTCAAATAGTCGCAGCTGATACAGATAAAGTTCTACTTGATGAAACGATGTCTGTATATCGTAATGCCTGTAATTATGTTTCAGAGTATGTATTCCGCACACATGACTTGAAGCAGTTTTCACTTAACAAAGCTCTGTATTCCACTCTTAGAAAGAAGTTTGGTTTAAAATCCCAGATGGCTCAATCTGTATTTAAGACTGTAATTGCAAGATATAAAACCATTCTCGAAAATCAGAATGAGTGGATTAAACCTTCTTTTAAGAAGCCACAGTATGATTTAGTTTGGAACAGGGATTATTCCTTAACACAAAACTGCTTTTCGGTAAACACGCTCAATGGTCGTGTTAAGTTGCCATATTTCGCTGATGGTATGTCGAAATATTTCGACCATACGATTTATAAGTTTGGTACTGCTAAACTTATTAGCAAACATGGCAAGTATTTTCTCCATATACCAGTATCTTATGATGTCGAAGAAAGCAATATCTCTGACATCTGTAATGTTGTAGGAATTGACAGAGGTATTCACTTTGTCGTTGCAACCTATAACAGTAATCACAAGTCTGGATTTGTTAGAGGCAAAGATATTAAGCAGAAACGTGCTCATTATTCCAAACTTCGCAAAGAACTCCAAATGCGACGTACTCCATCTTCAAGACGAAGAATTAAGACGATCGGTCAGCGAGAAAACCGTTGGATGCAGGATATTAACCATCAGGTATCAAAGGCACTCGTCGAGTCCAACCCAAAGCATACACTCTTTGTGTTAGAAGATTTGTCAGGTATTCACAATGCTACAGAGCGTGTTAAAACAAAAGACCGCTATGTATCGGTATCATGGTCGTTCTATGATTTAGAGCAGAAACTTATCTACAAAGCAAAACAAAATCAATCTTCTGTGATTAAGGTAGACCCTCGTTATACGAGTCAATGCTGCCCTGTTTGTGGACACATTGAAAAAGCGAACCGTAACAAGAAGTTACATCTGTTTGCCTGTAAGAATTGTGGCTACAAGTCGAATGATGACCGCATTGGAGCTATGAATCTGTATCGCATGGGAATCAACTATCTTGTTGATAGCCAAGTACCGAATACAGTTGTAGCAGAGTAAACTTTGCTACAAAGGGTGCTGTCAACCACCCTATGATGTAACGCCACTTTTGATAGCAATATCAGACGACTAAATGTGGAAGGAGAAATCCGCTACACCACAGGGCAGTTACAAGCCCATGACTTTTAGGTCGTGGATAGTTGACATAGTATTAAAGAGGAGCAAGAAAAATGTTGCAGAAAATAAGGAAGAATGATTTTGATCAAGTGTATGCTCTCATGGAAATCAGCTTTCCATACGATGAATATAGAGGCTATGAAGAACAAAAAGAGTTGTTAAAGCAGCCAAACTATACAGTATACGTTTTACCGGATGATGATAATATAAAGGCATTTATTACCGTTTATCAATTTGAAAATTTTGCATTTGTCGAACATTTTGCTGTAAAACCGAGTTATCGAAATTCGGGAATTGGAGCAGCAATTCTTCAGGAACTTAGCATATTATTACAGTGTCAGATTTGTCTTGAAGTTGAGTTGCCTGAGACAGAAGTGGCAAAAAAACGAATTAAATTTTATGAACGTAATGGTTTTTATCTTAATAACTATCCGTATGTTCAGCCGCCATTTTCAGAAGATAAATGCGCCATTCCTCTATTCATCATGACAACGAATCATCCGCTAAATGAAGCAGAATTCAATTATATAAAATCAGTTTTGTTCAAAGAAGTTTATCATGTACATTATCAAGAGTAGCGCCAGTACCATCCCTTCTGGTACTGGCAGAAATCAAGCGGCATCCACTCTTATTAGAGTTTGATGCCGCTTGATTCTACTCCATTTCGCTTCTCACTTCAATGATGCTTTTACGACTCAGCCGAGAAATAATTACCAATAGAATACTCAGCACCAATGGATACATAATCATCACAAAAGGGATACTGAGAAAGTATTCTCGATAGAGAATATTCAAAGAATCCACGCTTGTCCAACAAATCGGCGAGAACGCCTGAAGCCAATAATGACGAAAAGTTGCTCCATAGACTAAAATCGGGTCTAAGAAAATAAATACACCTGCCGTCAGCAATCCGACCACATTCGTTTTTCTTGTAAGGCTAAGAGCATACACCAACCAGCCTAAAATCACAAAGGTTCCCCATCCAGTCAAAAATGTATAGAGCTGACTTGCAAATGGATACAAAAATTTAATCACTAACTCCGGCCATGCCATCCCCAGCTCATAGGTATCAAACAATTCCAATACACTGGTTTCGCTTGTTCCATACATGAAATCAGTGATTGCTTCACCCCAATCATTTTCAAGACAAATCACAGGAAGTGTCACAGCAGAACTTACCAGGGTAATAAAGGTCATATAGAAAAGTGCTACCAATACAATATAGAGACATTCTCCCATCCACCAACTTGTCCTGCGGCTACGCAAAACCATATAAGGAGCATTCTGATGAAGAAAGGGAGCATCACAAATCAATAGCAAAAATCCAATATGCCAAAGCATTTTAGGAGCACGCACGGAAATATTGGAGCTCATATATAGAAACGGAAGCATACAAAAGGTTAAAGTCTTTCCATTTTCCATGCCGTAGATAACAAATCCCTTTAAGTACTCAATAATTAACACAGCAGTAAATGCTAGAATAAACCAGATACGGAAGTCTCGTTTCCAGCCACAAAAATTGATTCGCACCACTTGAAGCATTCTCTTAAATCCGTCCATTGTCTATCCTCCATTTCATGCGCCGATAAAAAAGACAGGCACAAATCACTGTCACGATTGTCGGATATAAAATTCCCCAGGCATAATCAATCTGCCAAGGTGAATCATAACTTTTGGTAAAAGTTGGATCCATTCCTACCACACTTTTGATTGAGAAGATAGAAGTAAGAGGAATGTAAGATAAAGCTAAAAAAAAGATAAAACCAGGCAGTCCAATACTGACAAAGTTATTTGCCTGATAGGAGGAGGCCAGCAGCCCAACACTGCTGCAAGCCGTTGCCACCACAGCAAATTGAAGTGCTAACATTGCCACATAGAGCAATGGCGCAGTAAGCACAATATCTTGATAAAATACACCTACATCTTGTTCCGAATTTTTTGATATCATTGCTACCGGAGAGGTAACCACCAAAAATAGATAAAAAGCAAACAAACATGCAAGCACGATACAGAAAAAATTAGCGAAAAATCTGGACTGCGTATAAGTTGTAATATCAGTGCGTGTCAAAATCAGGCGAAGATAACGGGAATTGGAATCCTTACAAAAACTATTGGTGTACAAACCACTCAATAAAAATAAGACCACTACTTTGAACGTATCCATCTGCAAAAAATTCCATAAATCGTAAATACTGCTATGAATTTGCGAACGGTCATTTTGCAATCTCAAAGAAAGTGCTGGCCATTCTCCTGCAATCAGCAGAAAAAGAATTGCCAGTACAATTCCTAAAAATCGTAGGGAAAGACAACTTCTTTTAAAATCCATCCAAAACATTTTCCAAAACATTGCGCTTGTCCCCCTAATTGAGTTGACCACGGGAAGTATTGACTTCTTGTCCCGTTGTTGCATCAATCATTCTACTTTGTACTGCTAAAACGCCTGAATTAGCAGCAGAATGATTTAACGTATAATCAATTTTCCAGCAAGGATTACAGGTATGCTCGCTTACGTATTGTGATATATTTAGTCCATACACATATTCCACCTTATTGATGGTAATATCATCCTCATCTTTGATGCCTTCGAGCAATTTTACCTGTTCAATAGCATTCTCCTGAGAAACAATCGACACGGTTTCGGTTTTTTCTGCTTGTACATACAGGCTCGATGCTTCTGTATAAACAATTTCATTTTTTTCTGGCACATAGATTAGCATTAATATTTGGCTTGTAGAATCCATTAAATATCCATTATCCAGATATGGCTGATAGACTAACAAAATAGCCTCATCTTTTTTGCTCCATGGAATGCTGGTTGGTTCGATTTCACTGTCTCGATAAACAAGTGGTGCCTCCGGATCTGGGGCACTTGCTACAATGGTTTCTCCATCTCCCCATTGCATTCCATATATTAATCCATGGAGATTTACCGATGCTTCCTGCAAAATATCCAATGTCATAGCATAAGTAGACACCTTTGCATTTCCATATCCACAAGCTTCTGCATAGGGCTGACAAAAAGAAAGAACTTCCTCCCTAGAGCAAGACTCCAACTCTTCTTCTGGATAGTATGCGCGCAGTCCACTCGATATACCGTCAACAACTCTCAAATAATGGATCGGATCGACAATAAGTTCATAGCAAGAACTTGCGTTTTCTCTGTGGTCATAAAAGCGTACCCAATATACTTCTCCACTAGCATTATAAGTATAAATCAATTCTAAACCATTCATTTGAAACTGATAATAATTTTCATGTTCATCAATCAGTCTATATTGTTCTGCTTCTTCTACAGATAACCCAAGGAATGTCTCTGTGAGTAATTCTAAGTCTAGAGAAGTAGGCTTTAAAGTTAGAACTTCGCCAGTTAAATCACTATTTCCTGCATCACTTTCATTTCGTTGTAATTGACAACCACTTAAGATTGCCGTACAAATAACAATTAACATTATGTAAGTAAAATTATGTTTCATACATTATCCTCCACAATATCCATCATGGAGACAAAATAGATAACTAATTCTGTCTCCATGTTTCATTTTCCTCCATTCAGCTTTTTAATCATAGTATTAAAATATCATTACTAGCTATAAGACTCGCGAATTCTTATAAATTTATAATACCTTAAATGGTAATAATTGTCAATAATAATCAAAAAAATTGATTTTTTCCTTTAACTTTTAGCACTATAAGCACTATAATAATTTAAGAGTTGATTTTTTCAGTACTGTTTTGATAAGAAATTCGGATAAAGGAGTACATTTATAAAACAGATACAAGGCCACGAACTCCTGTAATCTTTGGATATTAGGTTGCGAATAGTTGACATTCAAAAGAAGCCTTATCTGTTTCAAAAGCAAAAAGAGTATGTCCTTCCTTGCAAAATCGATAGAAAGCCCGACAGGCGGCACTCTCATGAATTGTCCTCACCATAGCCCCTTTCTTTGGAGCCATAAGAGGAAGTTCCGATGCTTTTAGCAACTGAACTTCCAATTCCAAAGTACCCTGCCTAATCCGAACCATTCTGCTTTGCATTTGAATCACTTTGGCACCCAAGTAAGTAGCTATTCTGTACTCTTTCCCCTGCCATAATACTGCGCCTATAATGCCAGTAAAATGAATACTTGCCATAGGAATATCTGCCACAGATAGCATTAAAGCCCCACTAGAGAAACAACATTGTGTCCAGATATACTCTTTTGGAAATGAGTAACCTCGGTCTCCTTCCCAATATCCCCAGGCATTCTGAAAAGAATATTCCTGTCCATTGATATACAGATTTCCCTGAACCGAATGCCGCATACTCCACACGCTATGGCGACACTCCATAAACGGTACTAACGCAAATGGTCCCATGATATCATATTTTAAGGGGGAAAGAGGTCCAAAATCCAATTTTCCTTTTATGCTCAACTCGGATGTAGATACCGCCAGTTGAATCCCTTCTTCACCGAATTTATTTTCTCCGATAAAAATATTTTTTTTGACTCGATGAAATACATCGGCAGCAAATGTAACTGCCCAAGCATTGTGATTCGTAATAATCTGAATCGAACAGGTGCTTTTTTTATCTGTCTTATGGATGGCAGGTATTACCGCTAAAGTCTGCGTATCGGACTGACATTTTAAATACCATCCATAAAAGGAACCATACATATACTTACCTCCATAAAAAATAATACTTATTTTTCCACGAATGATCCTAATTTATACATCTACTTGCAAGAATAAAAATATCTGCTATAATAGAACAAGAAATATTGAGGAGTGAACATAATCCATGACTGAAACACTGAAACAATTTAAAAACAGAGTATATGGATTTGAATACAACAGCATTTATCTTGACGAAGCAGGCTGTTTTCAAACAAAAGACAGCCTGAGCAACAAGATTGATGCCGAGGGAAAAATGTGTCCGTATATTGGAAATACAATGGTTTTTATTTTAAATAAAAACCATGAGCAGATAGAGTATCTTAGAAAACGCATTACATGGATGCAGGATATTCTTTATGCCATGTGTCACAAGATGCTTGGAGAACGGCTGCAGAATCATACATTGCATATGACTCTGCATGACCTCAAAAATGGATTACCAGATCAAATTTCTGAAATAGAGCTGAAATCTGTTGGAAAAGCCGCAAACGAAATACTGATGGATTTAAAAAAAGTATCATGGAAGATCAATCTACAGACCACATGTGTCTTTAACATGGTCAATACCAGTGTAGTACTGGGATTGGAACCTCGTACGGATGAGGATTGCAGACTTCTGATGGAATTGTATGAAAAATTCGAGGAAATACACCCATTAGGTTATCCGCTGACACCCCATATTACCCTTGCCTATTATAAGCCAGGAGTATATTGGGGAGATGATATAAGAAAATTGGAGTATGTGTTTGAAGCACTGTCTGAAGAAAAATTGACCGTAACATTTTGTGCAGAAGACCTGATTTATCAAGAATTTTGTGATATGAATCATTATTTTTCCAACTAGACACAGAACTAGCGGATATTCAAGACGAAAAAGAAAAAGCTGCCACGATTGATTTCGCAATCTATGGCAGCTATAAAGTTTTGCAAAATTGGATTAATGATTCGAATCGTATCAGTCCTATTGAAGAAACAGAACTGATTCTCAGTCTTGCTGGAAAAGTATGTCATAGCTCAAACTGGTTGATTATGTATTGAATTGCAATATCCATTTTTCTAGAATCCATAAATCGATGATCTGCATTTTCTATAGCTATGAACTCAATGACATTTTCATCCGCAAAATTTTTAACGCATTCAAACGGAACAACCTCGTCTTTTGTTCCATGTATTATTAAAATATCATCTGCATAAGGAAGATAATCCCATTGCATAATATTTGCCTTCTTAAGATCCATCAAAAAGTTCCAGTTCACTTTGATTTTTCGATCAAAACCGACCAGAACATCCTTCCCTTTTTGCAACTTTTCGAAATCCTCCGAATTTATAATGCTCTGTGTAATCACAGAATACATATCCACAGCTGGACATCTTAATGCAATCTTATGAAATGGATTGCCGTTTTCGGCAATATATTTCAAAAAAAGATACCCGCCAAAACTGGTTGCATAAACATCAATATCCTTCACAGAAAACCTGACATTTATATATTGAACAATCAAATGAATGTACATACCACAATCCGAAAGAATCAATTTCCGTTTTACATCATCTCCGTGGCATGGCCAATTAAAGGTCATCACAACCACGCCTTTATCTTTTGACAGAACACGATCCGCAAATTTTTCAGCAGCCTTATTGTCCTTATGACCACCAAAACCATGACCATAAAGCACCAATTTCTGAATATTATGAATATCATTATAATAAAGCTTACATCGGATACTATGACCGGAGTCATTTATATCAAAATATCGATTTACCATATGTTTTCTCCCTTATTTGTAGTCTCAATTTTTTGCTGTAAGTGTTTGAAATTCTTACTACTCCCAGAGGCAAGCCCAATTCTCTCCCACTAAGATTCCTAAATAATTGCAAGCAAAACGGTACCCACTGTAATACAAACTACACCGAAAGCAGATTTTCTTGTTAACTTTTCATGGAACACAACCCATGAAAACACAATGGTGACAAGAATACTCAATTTGTCTATCGGTACAACTACACTAGCAGGACCATCTTGCAAGGCACGATAATAGCATAACCACGATGCTCCTGTTGCCAAACCTGATAATCCGATAAAACCAAGTTCCCTTTTCTCTATCTTTTTCACCTCATGCTGTTTTCCTGACACAAATACCATCAGCCACGCCATAATCAAAACAACTGTGGTTCGGATTGCTGTGCCAAGATTAGAATTGATTTCTGTGATGCCAATTTTCCCCAATATTGCGGTCAAACTGGCAAATATCGCAGACAACACCGCATAAATCAACCAGCCTCTGCCTTTTTGCGTTGAATATTTTTCGGAGTCTTTTTTGGAAATCATCAGCATCGTTCCAACACCAATTAAAATCACTGATACAGTTTTCCCCCATGTAAGTCCTTCATGCAGGAAAATCAATGCCAGCAAAATTGTAAGTATCGTACTGGATTTATCAATTGGAACCACCTTATTAATATCACCCTTTTGCAAGGCACGAAAATAACACAACCACGATGCTCCTGTAGCCAGACCAGATAAAACAAGAAACAACAACGTTTTAGCACTGATCTGCGTAATTTGTGTCCATGTACCGGTAAGCAGCACCATCAGCCAAGAAAAAAGTAATACCACAATTGTTCGGATTGCGGTTGCCACATCGGAATCTGTTTTCCGAATTCCGCATTTCGCCAGAACCGCTGTAATCCCTGCAAAAAAAGAGGAACCTACTGCATAAAATATCCACATACCTTTCATCTCCCATTATTTATTTGAAATGATACCAGGATCAAAACATGAGGAATTAGCCCGAAAAGGACGGATTTTGAATGTTTTTCGGAACTAGAAAATAAAAACATGAGTTTACCGTATTACCATTCTAAAAAAGTTCTGATATAAAATTTACTTTCAGCTGTATCCTGATAATAGCACAACTGTATATTGATGTCAATTTTGCACAAAGGAAAAATTTTAACTATGGAAGAAAACTTGCCCATCACTCTGAAATGCTTACTGCCTCAATTGCTGCGCTGCCGCTTCTAACAATCTCCATTCTGCCTGAGAAATTTTCTTTCAGCAATTGAATCAAGTTATTATTCTTATTCTCCGTCTGTACACTCTCCAGCAAAATGGTCGATGTATTATAATCAATCACCCTCGCCTGAAAAATTTCTCGAATATAAGTCAGCTTCATGAAATCCTGTTCCGAGCATCCATGAATTTTTATGAACATTAACTCTCTCATATGAATGGAAATGTCCGTAAAGTCTACCACCTTAATCACGTCTACGCTTCGATTAAGCTGTTTTTTAATCTGCTCAAATGTCTTATCATCACTAGTAAGACTAATCGTCATTCTTGAGATAGTACTATCTTCTGTCACACCAACCGTTAAGCTGTCCAGATTGTAAGACTTTCCAGAAAATAAACCTGAAATATGAGCTAGTACTCCAATATCATTTTCCACAAAAAGGCTAATCCATCTCTTTTTCATCATCTCTCACCCCCTCCTATTATCATATCACTCAGAGGATTTCCTGGCGGTACAATCGGAAATACATTTTCTTCCCTTTCAATCAGAAACTCAATCACTGTGGGAACTTTCTTGCTATTCTTAGCTGCCAATAGTGCAGGTTCAATTTCTTCATAGTTTTGAACTCGAATTGCTTTTGCTCCATAACTTTCCGCCAACCGTATAAAATCTGGCGTATACTCCGGGCAACAAGCAGAGGGAGTACTGCAAATTGTGGAACAACTTCTTCGGTATCGCAGACAGGTGCAGGAATACCTCTTATCAAAAAACATTTCCTGCCACTGACGTACATTTCCTAGATAGCCATTATTCAGAATACAGATTGTAATAGGAAGTTCATAGACAACCGCAGTAGCCATCTCCTGAATATTCATCTGGATTCCTCCATCGCCACAAATCGTAATGACATCTTTCTCTGGATTTCCTAATTTAGCTCCAATAGCTGCGGGAAGACCATATCCCATCGTTCCAAGACCTCCAGAAGTCAACATCTGTTTCTGATTGCTCAGTTCAAGAAATTGTGTCGTCCACAACTGATTTTGACCAACATCTGTTGTGATAACTGCATTAGAAAACATTTGATTGATTGTTTGAATGACTGCAAATGGAGTAACTCCTGTCTCGCTCTGCTGTTCCATTTTCAGTGGTTTCTGTCTTTTCCACTCATCAATTTTCTCTCTCCATTCTTGAAAATCAAATATCGGAGTTTGTTTCAACAATGCAATAATTGCATTCTTTGCATCCGCCACAATTGGAACATCAACCACTATATTTCTTGAAATGGATGCCGGGTCAATGTCTACATGGATAATCTTAGCTTTCTTGGCAAATTCACTGACTTTGCCAGTAATACGGTCATTGAAACGAACACCAATGGAAAATAAGACATCACTTTCACTGACCGCTGTATTTGCGGCATAACTTCCATGAATTCCAAGATTTCCGACATATAGAGGATGATTGGTTGGAATTGCCCCTTTTCCCATAATAGTAGTAACAACGGGAATTCCCGTTGTTTCCGCCAATGCAGTCATTTCCCTCTGGGCACGAGCAATATTGACCCCTCCTCCTAACAGAAAAATTGGACGTTTTGCTTTTTTAAGATAATCCAGCGACTTTTTCATTTGCCCCATATGAACTGCTGTATTTGGCTTATATCCACGCACTTCAACTGTCTCTGGGTATCTATCACTTCCCAGCGCCTGCTGAATATCCTTTGGCAAATCTACCACTACCACTCCTGGTTTGCCAGATTGTGCAAGGTAAAAAGCTTTCTTTATCGTGGCACCTAAATCTTCTCGTCTGCGAACCGTAACTGCATACTTGCTGATGCTCCTTGTAATTCCAACAATATCTACTTCCTGAAAAGCATCATTTCCAATGAGATGTGTCGGAACCTGTCCAGTAAAACAAACCAAGGGAACACTGTCATAATTTGCTGTCGCAATTCCCGTTACCAAATTTGTTGCCCCCGGTCCACTTGTTACAAGGCACACACCAACTTTTCCTGTAGAACGTGCATATCCATCTGCTGCATGAACCAAGCCCTGTTCATGGCGAGGAAGAATGACATCCAATCCCTCTACACCATACAGGGCATTAAACAAATCAATTGCCTGCCCTCCCGGATAAGCAAAAAGTGTGTCCACTTTTTCAGCTAATAGCGCTTTTACAAATAACTCTGCTCCAGTAATCTGCATACGATATCCCTCCTTTTGAATGTAAGTACTTGCTTGCATACTATTTATTTTTTACGGTGCTATCGCACGACAGCACCGTATTATTATTTCCTTCTATGCAAGCAAGCACTTACATTCTAATACCTACTCTCAATTTTGTCAAGCACACTTATCTCTAACCTTTAAAAAATACAAACTGCTGGCATAACTGAAACTTCTCATTATAAAATTGAACTCTTTTAGCAGAACTTGCAGCAACATAATATTTGTGACATCAGAACCTCCCTTTCAGACCTCCATAGGAGTCCGTCAATATCCTGCTGACTCGTCCTCAATCCCATTTTCAAATGGTCTATGGAAAGATAAGGAAATTTATATTGTTCCAAAATTCTCTGGGCTAATACTGTTTTGCCCGTATGGAAAGCCCCCGCAATTAAAATAATCATTTTTCTATTTCTCCATGAAATAATTTGTCAAAGCAATTCCATATAATTTTCTAACTATCATTCTTTCATTTCTTCCGTACTTTCCTTAAACAATTGTGATACCGATTCTGAAACATATTCAGGAATCAATTTACAGTATGATGAGAGCGATAACTGACTTAAATACACATGTCCCGGCTCTTCATGATCAATACACCAAAAACCAATTTTTCCCAGCGGATTTCTAATCAATACTTTTGCTACAAGCTTTCTGTCATGCTGATACTCTTCATAGAGCGTTTTTGCCATCTTTCCGATTTCATCCGCTGCCAAATCCAATTCTGTCATCCTATAATCATAATACTTGATAACTGCCGCAGCAGAAGGATTCATATCACATAATTCTTTCACACTTATATGATTCTCACGGAGAAATGTGATTACATTTTTCTTTGTCATACGAATTGTTGACACATAATGAGCCGCCAAATAATCTGGTGATTTAATCTTCACCCGATTCCAATTCTTATCGACAACGACAAATCCCTCTTGTTCAACCTCTGAAAATTTTCTCATCGAACTGTTCAGTTTTGTGGCTGCCTTGATGCACTCATCCAGACTATGCAGGGAATAACATGCTGGCTTACGGATTCCAATATTCTCCTCTGTTTCCATTCCAGTTATATTATGTCTGGTACCAATATGATACAGCATAGTCACCTCATAAGGAACAACAATCTGTGTTATGGGGCTTACCAGCTCAAAGATATAAGTCTTATCCTGATCCAATTCTGAAAAGGGGATGTCCGCATAATTGACCGCCATGCGTATTACATCACCAAAATTATTTTTGCCATTTTCTCCGACTAGCGCCTCTTTTGCACGGATTGTTCCATTGGTGGAGAATTGCCAGTCAGACTTCTTCCTGTCGTACCATAATTTAATAATAGAACCATCCACCTTTTCCTGCACGCGGGCAGAAGACCAATCAATTTCATCCGCATAGCTTTCATTGTAATTTCCAAACTTGCGAAAAGGCCAACACACTACTTCCAATGCATCAACATCAATAATAATTCCTCTGGCTTCTTGAACAATAGGATCTGTAAAATCACATTCAATGTTATATTTAAATAATGCCAGACTCCCTTCTCTCCTTATAAAGATGCCATACTGTTCTGACAGCATTGTCTCCCAATCCGAATGCCGACTAATAAATTTGCATATATATGAATTTTCGTTCATAACCATCTCCTTTTTAATGTGCCTGAACATCTGCCTTATGTAAGCACATAATATCATAAATCATCTTGTCACCCAACAGTCTTATATCTGCATCAATTGGCTTCTTCGATGCTCCCCATGCTTCAAAGGGACGCATATGCCAATTAATTGGGTGATATATCTTCTTTCATAATATATTCAATCTTTCCAGAACAAATTTTGGCCGTTGATCTTAATTTCCAGTTACCTCCACTTTATCAAAATCAAACAATAAATTGGTACTGGATTACTTTTGGGCCGTACCATATCAAATATCAATCGCTTGACCTCTCCTCACCTTATACTTCTATTTGAAGATACCAGTTTCAAAAAGTCATACATTTCATGCTTGCATGAAAATGTATGACTTTTGAACCCGCCAAAATAAGAGAAAGTAGCTTATTCCATATAAAATGCTTCTATTGCTTCTCCTATATATGCCGTTGCTCCAACTCCGTATACGGAATCCAGACCTGCCTGAATTTTTGTATTTTCCTTATATTCCTTCGCCAATTCAAGCATCAAAGCCCTCACATCGTTCATCTGATACATCTGTTTAGAAACAAAATCATATTGACCGACCAGCTCTCGGATTTCAAAAGAATTTACATCCGTCCCTCGTTTATCCGCAAGTTTCTTTTGAATATTTCCCATTCTCTTCTGGTAAGATGTAAATACTTCATCCCCTTTCGAACTTTTCACTGCTTCTAATGCAGTATCTTTATTTCCATACCACTCCACAACCTTTGCAAAATTCTTCTGAGCCTGTTCTGAAGCTGCATTCTCAAGAAACTGCTTTTTGAATTCTTCCATACTTCCGTAATGTTCAATAAATATCGCTTTTTGTTCCTCATTCATGTTTGTGACCATGCTATCGTATAAAGTACGAATCTCTGCTTCACCAAATACTGTAAAGTCCATCTTGTTTTCTCCTTTCAGAATGTCATCAATATTGGCAATCAAACGCTCCATGCGTTCTTTTTTTGCCACTAACATTTTTCTCTGCATTTGCAGAATCTGATTTCTGTCAAAAACAGGATTGCTCATAACGGCTTTGATTTCTTTTAGAGGAATATCAAATTCACGGAAAAACAAAATTTGCTGTAATGTCTCTAGAGCCTTATCGTCATAAAGTCTGTATCCAGCCTCACTCTTAGCTGTCGGTACTAGCAATCCGATTTCATCATAATAGTGAAGCGTGCGCGCGCTGATACCTGCAATCTCTGCTATTTCCTTTACTGTCATCATTTTTCTTAACCTCCTGCTTTTGATATATCTACTATAATCTATGACGTTCCGTGAAGGTCAAGAGTTTTTTTATAAACTTTTATTTTTTTAGAAGGCATAATAGGTTCTCATTTTTTAAGTTTGCGTTTACCGCGCTCTGCACTCCCACAATCGCTGCTTGCATAACAAAGCGTGACTTTTTGACTCACAAAACATAAGAAAGCAGCCCGAATAGAGCGGATTTCTCAAACTACAGCCTCAATTTCTTATAGCCAGAAGCTGCGCTGTCCTAACCGCTATTACAAGACCGTCTGCCATGGAGGAAGGC
The DNA here is from genome assembly GCA_051879015.1 of Lachnospiraceae bacterium. Classification (GTDB taxonomy): domain Bacteria; phylum Bacillota; class Clostridia; order Lachnospirales; family Lachnospiraceae; genus JBJELF01. Next base: position 1,481 of record JBJELF010000065.1, on the reverse strand, counting down.
CGCACCCACTCCTCCAGTGTATGAGCCCTTCCGCCGTCGATGAGTCCCATACATACCGCTGGAATGCCCATGGAAAGGGGGATATTGCAGTCTGTCGATGCGGAACCTTCCTCAGGTTTTCTGCCCGTCACCTCTTCCATAATTTGGCTGCATCCACAAGCCAGCCATCCTTGCTTTTCCCCATCTACATACTCGCTGCAGGGACGTTCTCCCACTACGCTGCAGCAGACTTCCATTCCTTCCCCACAATATTTTTCTAACACCTCTCTAAGGTAAGTATTCCCTCGGCGCATGGCTTCGGCAGATTCACTGCGAAATTCAAACAAAAAACTTCCCGACGAAGCAATAGTATTGACCGAAGTGCCTCCTTCTATGAGACCTACATTGTAAGTGATTTTCGCAGCCTCCTGGGGCTGATAGCGGTACAACTCCTGCAAAATAGCTGACATCCGTTCAATAGCGTTTGTTTTTCCGAAATCCAACCAAGAGTGACCTCCTTCTGTCCTTACTTCAATGCGATAACGTACGGAGCCCACACAATCTATGTACAGTTGACTCTGATACAAGTCAAATGCCACCACCTGCTCAATCTGTCCAGCATACTCACGCATCACACCACGGCTGCCCTTTAAATTTCCGAGTCCCTCCTCTCCAGTATTGAGCGCAAATAAAAACGGCTTCCCAATGCAGGGTTTTTCTGAAAACAGATACCTGATGAGCTCCAGAAGCATCACTACATTGGCTGTGTCATCCCCGATTCCTGGGCAGCTCCAGCAATCCGACTCCTTTTTTAGCTCCAACTTTGTCTCTGCTGAAAATACTGTATCCAAATGAGCCAGAAACAGACAGGCATAGGACTGCTTTTTCCGCTCTCTGTCCATCGGCGGATAGGAGATAATCACATTGTCATACTTGTCTATATAAGCATCAGTGACACCATTTGTCTCCAGCCACTTTAGGCAGTATTGCGCCCGCTCCTGCTCCGAAAAGCTGGGAGCTGGTATCAAAACCAGCTCCTCCAGGGTTTGTTTCATCTGCGGCAATCGATTTTCTGCATATTGTTCCAGTGATTCCTTCATAATCGTTTTCTCCTTAATTTCCATAGGTTTCGATTCATTGATAAAACCCTGCATACGTTCCATTACCAATTCAAGTTCGATTTTATTTTCCTTTTATTTTACATTCTCTCATCCATTAACCTTTGTTCCAATTCCTTACAACATCTGTCAATGATATTTTTTCCTTTCAAGGATTCCAACCAAGAAGCAGGAATTCCGTCCAGTCCGTAGGCTAATCCAGCCAACCCACCAGCCACTGCTGCTACCGTATCGGTATCATGTCCTAAATTAACTGCCTTGAGAATACAATCTCGATAATTATCTGTGTTAAGCAAGGACCACAGTGCTGCCTCCAAAGTTTCCACGACCTGACTGCTCCCACGGGCAAGCCCGTGGGGTTCTGATTGCCAAGTGTAGCTTGTA
>JBJELF010000064.1:0-16417 GCA_051879015.1 Lachnospiraceae bacterium | reverse complement strand
CGCCGCCCTGTCACGGCGGAGGTCAAGGGTTCGAGCCCCTTTCGGGTCGCTTGTGCAAAAGCACATAATTTAATACTATGGGGTCTTAGCTCAGCTGGGAGAGCATCTGCCTTACAAGCAGAGGGTCATAGGTTCGAGCCCTATAGGCCCCATATGGATGGTTTCCCGAGTGGCCAAAGGGGACAGACTGTAAATCTGCTGCAACTTGCTTCGGTGGTTCGAATCCACCACCATCCATTAGGCGAAAGCCAATAAAATTAAATATCGCGGGATGGAGCAGTCTGGAAGCTCGTCGGGCTCATAACCCGAAGGTCGTTGGTTCAAATCCAGCTCCCGCAACTCAATGCCCAGATAGCTCAGTTGGTAGAGCAGAGGACTGAAAATCCTCGTGTCGCCGGTTCGATTCCTGCTTTGGGCATTTTTTATTGAAAAAATGAGGAGGTTAGTCTATTGGCTAGCCTTCTTTTTTCTTGTTTTCTTGAAAAGAAAGGAGATAGAAATGGAATCTTTATATGAGAAACTAAAAGCATATGAGCAATCAGACTATTATGGATTTCATATGCCAGGTCATAAAAGACAGTGTACTAGTGGTTATCAATTTTATGGATTGGATATCACGGAGATAGAAGGATTTGATGATTTACATCATCCTCAGGGAATCCTAAAAGATGCCATGGAAGAAATGCAGGAATTTTATCAAAGTGATGGAACATGGATTTTGGTCAATGGTTCTACCTGTGGAATTTTAAGTAGCATTTCGGCAGTGACAGAAATTGGTGATGAGATTTTGATAGCGAGAAATTGTCATAAGTCGGTATATCATGGAGTTTATTTAAGAAATTTGCAGGTTCACTATATTTATCCAAAGGTTAATCCGGAATTTGGAATAAACGAGGCTTTAGATAAAGAACAGGTAGAAGCTGCCTTGATGACATATCCGCGGGTAAAAGCATTGGTGATGGTCTCACCAACTTATGAAGGTGTAGTGTCAGATATTGTGGGTATCGCAGAGGTATGTCATCGGTATGGTATATATTTGATTGTGGACCAGGCACATGGAGCTCATTTTGCTTTTTCAGAAAAATTTTCTAAGAGTGCATTGAATTGTGGGGCGGATATTGTGATTGAAAGTTATCATAAAACATTGCCCTCCCTGACGCAGACAGCAGTGATGCATATGGGAACTAAGGCGGACGGGGAGTATCATAATACAGTTACTGAGCGAATTGATTTAAAGAATCGTATAGAGAGATATCTGAAAATTTATCAGAGCTCCAGTCCATCGTATTTATTGATGGGGTCAATTATAGAGTGTTTTCGATATATGATAAGTGATGATGGTCAGAAACAGATGTCAGTCTATGCCAAAAATTTGAATGAATTGAGAGGGCAAATCCGAGGACTTAATAAAATTCATTTGTTAGAGATGCCGGGAGAGTATGATCAATCGAAACTTGTATTTTATGGGGAAGGAATGAGTGGTCATGAACTGGCAGATTTGTTGTTAAAGCATTATCATTTACAGATGGAGATGAGCTCTCCATTTTATGTAGTGGCTATGACCAGTTTATGGGATACGCAGGAGGGGTTCACACGATTGATGAATAGTCTGCGGGAAATCGACATCCAGTTGCTTCAATTGGATAATGAAAAATCATATAGAGGGGAGTGCAGAAAAATAGAACAGGAGTATGCATACTGTGATATAGATGATATCTTTTCTCGGTATAGAAGATATGCCAGACAGGAGATACTGCCATTGCCAGTTTGTCTAACGAGCTATGAAGCATCGCTGAGGGCGGGCAAGCGAATAAAATTAGAGGAATGTGTGGGGGAAATTTCTAAAGAAATGCTGTATGTGTATCCCCCAGGCATCCCTTTTGTGGTACCTGGAGAAGGAATAACGGAGGCTGTGATTTTAGAGATAGAAATGTATGAAAAACTTGGGTATGCAGTGCAGGGGAATCAAGTGCCTGGCACTCTCGAGGTTGTAGTTAAGTAATCACAAATAGTTTCTCTTTTTTCGTTGCAGTGAATTTTTGAATATGGTATAATAAAAAAAGTTGCAGTGTGTGCAGTGGAAGGAATGGTAATAATAATGAAGAAGTTGACAGTGGTGATAAATGGAAGCGGGGGTGTCGGCAAAGATACTGTTTGTGAGTTTGCAGCAAGTAAATATCAGGTGAGAAATGTATCCAGTGTGACTCCTGTGAAGAAGATTGCGGGTATATGTGGTTGGGATGGCAGTAAAGATGACCGTTCCCGTAAATTCTTATCTGATTTGAAACAGCTGTTGACGGATTATAACGATTATCCCAATCGCTACATTGTAGAGGAGCATAAAAAGTTTTTGCAGTCTGAGGAAGATGTGATGTTTGTACACATTCGTGAGGGTGAGCAGATACAGCATTTTTGTGAAAGTATTGGAAATCAGTGTGTGACATTGTTGATTCGCAGAAATCTGGGAAAGGTTCATTACGGCAACCGTTCTGATGACGAGGTGGAGTTGATTTCTTATGATTATGTTTATGAGAATAACTTACCTTTGAATGAAGCAAAAGCCGATTTTTTGGATTTTTTTGCAAAAATTTTGGAACAATCGGGTATAGAATCCTGATAAAATAAAGCTTTATAAGCGATGCATCTATTGATGCAGGTTGTGTTCTATAAAATGATTGAGCGTGGATAGAACAAGAGAAATTTTGAAGAAGGAGGAAATAAAATGTTGGCATTTGGTTCCATTATTGGAAATGAACATATAAAAAATTATTTATTAAAGACATTAGCTGATCAGCAGGTATCTCACTGTTATATTTTAAATGGAGAAAAGGGTATGGGCAAAAAAATGATTGCCACTCAGTTTGCAAAAATGCTGCAGTGTACGGGTGAGGGAACTCGACCTTGTGGAAAATGCCAGTCCTGTATTCAGTGTGATTCAAGAAATCATCCTGATGTGATTTATGTGGGGCATGAAAAACCAAATACGATTGGTGTGAATGATATTCGTCAAGGTCTGGTAGCAGATATTCAAATTAAACCCTATGAGGGACCGTACAAAATCTATATTATTGATGAGGCAGAAAAAATGTCTATCGAGGCACAGAATGCGATGCTTAAGACTATTGAGGAACCCCCTTCCTATGGTATTATTTTTCTTCTGACAGCTAATTTGAATGCTTTGCTGCCGACTGTGCAGTCTCGTAGTATTGTGCTGAGCTTGAGACCAGTGCAGGAGCAGGCAGTTAGAGAGTATCTAGAAGCAAATGGAGTGGATGAGAACAATATTCCATCTATTGTGACCTTTGCCAGAGGAAATATTGGTCGTGCCATGCGAATGGCGTCATCAGAATCCTTTGTCAGCATGATGGGAAGTTTGACCAATCTGCTGCGCAATGTAAGTGAGATGAGTTTTGAGCAGTTGCTAGATGGTATTCAGTTGTTAGTGGATTATAAATTGAATGTTAATGATTGTTTGGATTTTATACAGATGTGGTATCGTGATGTGCTGATGCTGAAGGCTACCCAGAATTTAAATGTGTTGTTGTTTAAGGATGAATACCGTTATATTAATCAGTGTGCTAAAAAGAGCTCTTATGAGGGCATTGAGAAAATCATTGAGGGAATCAATGTGGCAAAACGTCGCTTGGAGGCGAATGTTAATTATGAGCTGACAATGGAGCTGCTGCTGTTGACTATCAAGGAAAATTCATAATGATTGGAGCTGTCAGCAAGGCAGTATGGAGGTTAATGTCAATATGATAAAGGTAATTGGAGTGAGATTTCGTCAGGCTGGAAAGATTTATTTTTTTTCACCAATGGATCTCGAGATTGAAGCTGGACAGCATGTCATTGTGGAGACGGCGCGAGGAGTGGAGTACGGACATGTTGTGTTAAGCGTCAGAGAGGTGGAGGATGATAAAGTAATCCAGCCCCTAAAACCGGTCATTCGTTTGGCAACGCCAGAAGATGATGCGGTGTATGCCCACAATCGTGAGAAAGAAAAGGAAGCCTTCCAGATTTGTTTGGAAAAAATCAAAAAGCATGGTCTAGAAATGAAGTTGATTGACTGTGAATATACCTTTGATAATAATAAAGTATTGTTTTATTTCACGGCAGATGGGAGAATTGATTTCCGTGAGCTTGTAAAGGATTTGGCAGCAGTATTTCGCACCCGAATCGAGCTGCGGCAGATTGGAGTGCGGGATGAGACCAAGATTCGCGGCGGTATTGGTATGTGTGGCCGGCCCCTATGCTGTCATACCTTTTTGTCTGAGTTTGCGCCTGTGTCCATTCGTATGGCAAAGGAACAGAATCTGTCTTTAAATCCAATCAAGATATCGGGAATTTGTGGTCGTTTGATGTGCTGTTTGAAAAATGAGGAGGAAACCTATGAATATCTAAACAGCCGTCTTCCAAATGAGGGAGATTTTGTCACAACATCAGATGGATTGAAGGGTGAAGTACAGAGTGTCAGTGTGCTGAGACAGTTAGTAAAGGTAATTATCAATCTTGCCAATGATGAGAAAGAAGTGCGAGAATATCATGTGGACGAATTGAAATTCCGAACCAAGAAGCGTCGTGATAATAATGCAAAGATTAATGATGCAGAGCTTCGTGCATTGGAGGCAGCTGAGAAAAAAGAAGGAAAATCTAAATTGTCATGAAATCAGTAGAATTAAAGGAAGATGAGCGCATTGATGATTTGCAGCGAAATCATTATCAAATCATCCAGAATAAGAAAAATTTCTGTTTTGGAATGGATGCAGTGCTCTTGTCCGGTTTTGCTATGGCAGAAGAGGGGGAGAGAGTCCTGGATTTAGGTACTGGCACAGGAATTATTCCAATTCTGATGGAGGCAAAGACAAAAGCGAAGGAATTATATGGATTGGAAATTCAGTCGGAAGTGGCAGATATGGCGCGAAGAAGTGTACTTTTAAATGATTTGTCAGAAAAGGTCCATATTGTGGAAGGCGATATCAAAGAGGCCTCTGCTTTGTTTGGCAGGGCTTCCTTTGATGTTGTGACAAGCAATCCGCCATATATGGAGTATCATGGGGGATTGAAAAATCCAAATATGATAAAAGCAATTTCTCGGCATGAGATGTTATGTTCGCTGGAGGATGTTATTCGTGAGGCAACAGCGGTGCTGAAGCCTGGAGGAAGGCTATATTTGGTGCATCGTCCTTTTCGTCTGACGGATATTTTGGAGACAATGCGAAGATATCGCATGGAGCCAAAGCGAATTAAAATGGTTCACCCGTTTGCGGACAAGGAAGCAAACATGGTTTTGATTGAGGCTGTGCGTGGAGGCAAATCCATGGTAAAAATTGAGGCGCCTATTATTGTCTATAAGGACGTTGGCGTCTATACCGATGAGATTTATAAGATTTATGGCTATTAGGAACATGGAGGATTGCTATGGGGCAAGGAATGCTTTATTTGTGTGCGACACCCATTGGAAATTTGGAAGATATGACTTTTCGAGCGATTCGAGTGTTGAAGGAAGTGGATTTAATTGCAGCGGAAGATACGAGAAATAGTATTAAGCTGCTAAACTATTTTGAAATAAAAACGCCTATGACCAGCTATCATGAATTCAATAAGTATGATAAGGCAGCGTGGTTGGTGGAACAGATGAAACTTGGAAAAAATGTAGCCTGTATTACAGATGCGGGTACTCCAGGTATTTCTGATCCAGGAGAGGAACTGGTGAGACAGTGCTATGAAGCTGGTATTTCGGTGACATCACTGCCAGGAGCCTGTGCCTGTGTCAATGCATTGGTGATTTCAGGGTTGCCAACTAGACGATTTTGCTTTGAGGCCTTTTTACCTAACGATAAGAAAGAACGGCAAGACTGTTTGGAAGAACTGAAGACAGAAACAAGAACGATTGTGCTGTATGAGGCACCTCATCGTTTGGTGAAAACATTGGAAGAATTGCAAAAAAATCTTGGAAATCGAAGATTATCTGTGTGTCGTGAGCTGACAAAGAAACATGAGACGATTTTTGCTACAACTTTGGAGGATGCATTGCTCTATTATCAGGAAAATGAGCCGAAGGGTGAGTGCGTGTTGGTGGTGGAGGGAAAAAATCCAGATGAACTAAAACAGGAAGCTGTGCAAAAATGGGAAGAAATGAGTATTTCAGAGCATATGGAATATTATTTAAGTTCTGGAATGGATAAGAAGAGTGCCATGAAACAAGTTGCAAAGGATCGTGGCGTGCCAAAGCGAGATATCTATCAAGCATATGAAATAGAAAAATGAAGAGAAAATTATGAAAAAATAAAGGGAAGATAACATGGTTTGGCGTGGAGGAGTGAAATGAAACGTTTTCTTACTGATATGAATAAATATAAAAAATATATTGTTTATTCTGCCAAATCCGAGTTGATGTCGGAGGTGGCAAATTCTTATTTGAATTGGCTTTGGTGGATTATTGAGCCTTTTTGTTTTATGTTGATTTATGCTTTTGTATTTGGTGTGGTTTTCAAAGCGAAGGAAACTTATTTTGAGGCTTTTATCTTTATTGGTGTTACACTGTGGCAATTTTTTGATCATATGATGCGTTCTTCTGTAAAGTTGGTAAAAAATAATAAAGGAATTGTGTCGAAGGTTTACATTCCAAAGTATATCTTGTTGATGACGAAAATTGGTGTGAATGCGTTTAAGATGATGATTTCGATGATTGTGGTGGTGGGCATGATGATATGGTTTCATGTGCAGCTGACTTGGAATGTGCTGTGGATTGTCCCAATTTTACTGCTGCTGTTTTTGTTCACCTTTAGTATTTCACTGTATTTAATGCATTTTGGTGTGTTTGTGGAGGATTTGTCTAACATTACAAATATTGTATTACGTATCTTATTGTACTTAACTGGTATTTTTTACAATATTGAGGCACGCATCCCAATCAAATGGGTAGCTACGGTTATGAATCGTTGCAATCCGATTGCTTATGTAATTTCCTCCGCTCGAGATGTATTGTTGTACGGTCAGGGAGTCGATTTGAAATGGATGGTTGCTTGGTTTGTAGTCAGTGTACTGTTGTGTATCGGCGGAATAAAAATGATTTACAAATATGAAAATAGTTATGTGAAGGTGATATAAAATGGGCGAATGTGCGATTGAAATTAAGGATTTATGCATTTCTTATCGCAGTTTGAAATCGTACTCGATTAAGAAAATGCTGTTGAGAGGAATTAAAAATAAAAAGGAAGATGCCTTTCAGGCGGTGAGGCATGTGAGTTTTTCGGTGGATAAAGGCGAAATTTGGGGCATTATTGGGAAAAATGGTAGTGGAAAGTCTACGATGCTTCGTGCAATTGCAGGAATTTTTTCACCGGACTCGGGTACAATCGATTTGAAGGGGCATTCGGTTTCTTTGCTTGCTATTGGCGTTGGCTTTAAACCAGAATTGAGCGGGCGAGCGAATATTTATCTCAGTGGAATGTTAATGGGATTTTCTGAGGAGGAAATTAAAGAGCATATTGAAGAAATTGTCGAATTTTCTGAACTGGGTGATTTTATTGATAAGCCAGTGAGAACTTATTCTAGTGGTATGCACTCTAAATTGGCGTTTTCTATCACAGCTAGTCTAAAGACCGATATTATGTTGGTAGACGAAGTGTTGGCTGTGGGGGATGAGCATTTTAAGCAGAAGAGTTTGGCGAAGATGAAAGAACTCATCAATGATAAAAATCGTACTGTGGTGATTGTGTCTCACAATATTTCTACTTTGCAGGAGTTGTGTGATAAGGTTATGTGGATGCATGACGGTCAGATTAAGATGATTGGAGAACCAAAGGAAGTATTAAAGCAGTACAAGGCATTTATGAAATAGAATTGTAAATAACGAAAGCAGGTCATCGCAAGATGACCTGCTTTTAAAAAATAAAAAGAATATAAAGTTTGTATAAAAAAGCAAAAAATGAAGGGGAGTCACATAATTATAGAGGTAAATCAATCGTAGGAGACTCAAATGTTAGATAAACTTTGGGCAGGTATGATTTTGTTGGGAATCGTGTGGGCAGCAATTCACGGAAATTTGGAGGCTGTGACAAATGAAATTTTAAATTCAGCGAAGGAGGCTGTCATGCTGTGTATTACTATGTTGGGGGCAGTTTCCTTTTGGACAGGAATTATGAAAGTTGGACAGGAAGCAGGTTTGGTGGGAGTGATGACCAAAGGAATTAAACCTTTGCTGCGTTGGCTTTTTCCTAATTTGCCTGAAGGCAGTGAGGCGCAGGAGTATATTGCAGTTAATTGTGTGTCGAATTTTCTTGGATTGGGTTGGGCGGCGACTCCGGCTGGGTTAAAAGCTATGGAAGCATTGGCGAAGCTGCAGGAGCAGCGAGGAGACTGGAAATCGGGAGAGCGATGGGCTGGCAATGAGATGTGTACTTTTTTAGTAATTAATATATCATCGTTGCAGCTGATTCCAGTGAATATTATCGCCTATCGGGCACAGTACGGCAGCGTACAGCCAGCAGCAATTGTGGGAGCAGCGATAGTAGCGACTTTGGTGAGTACGGTGACAGCAGTAATTTTTTGTAAAGTCAGGAGTCAGTAATTATGATTGAAGTTATACATTTTTTTTACTTGCATTTTCTGTGTTCAACTGCTATACTAAAAAATAAGAGAATTGTCAGATATTCACAAAAAAAGTGATTTGATAGTTCTAAAGTTTGCTTTTTCACACAAAAATATTTCATATTATGATACGAAGAATTTTTTACTTTTTTCGTTAGTCAAAGGAAATAATTTGTATGAAGGGGACATGAATAAACAATGCAAGGGGGCAATTATTATGAAATTTATTACTATCGGCGAAATTTTGCTGCGTTTGTCACCGCCAGATTACAACAAACTGCGTTCGGCACATTCCTTTAATGTAAATTATGGAGGCGCTGAATGTAATGTGGCCATGGCACTGGCAAATATGGGCGTGGATGCGACCGTGTTTACGGTACTGCCAGATTCTTCTATCGGAAAATCAGCAGGACGTTCCTTGAAGGAAAACTATGTACATACTTCTAAGATTTTGTATGATGACAGAAAGACAGCTCGTATGGGTATTTATTTCTTGGAGGAGGGATTTGGTGTACGTGCTTCCAAGGTTATCTATGACAGAGCGAATTCGTCTGTTGCTACTTATGATTATTCTCAGGTAGATTTGGAAGGTTTGTTGAAGGATTATGATTGGCTGCATTTGACCGGTATCACACCGGCATTGTCGGCAAATTGTGAAGATTTGGTATTCCGTGCCATTAAGACTGCAAAGAAACTTGGTCTCACGATTAGTTTTGACTGCAATTTCCGTGCAAAGTTATGGACATGGGAACAGGCCAGAGACTGCATCACTCGATATATTCCATATGTAGATGTCCTCTTAGGTATTGAGCCTTTCCATTTGCCAGATGGTAAAGGCGGAGATTACAAGGATGGTCTTTCCATGCAGCCTAATATCGAGGATCAGGATGATGTATTTAAAGAAATTGTACGTCAGTATGGGGATAAGATTATCGCGCGCCATGTAAGATATGTACATTCTGGAAGTGAGAATTCTTTGAAGGCTTATATGTATTATAATGGACATACCTTTGAGAGCCGTACCTTCCGTTTCAATATTCTGGATCGTGTCGGCGGCGGAGATGCTTTTGCCAGCGGACTTATTTTTGCTTTGATTGTGCGCCGTTATCAGGACCGTATTAACGCAGGAGAAATTACTTTAGAGGATGTGCCAAAGCGTTTACAGAAAGCTGTAGGCAGAGGAAAGATGCGTTCCAATGATATTGTAAACTTTGCAGTAGCATCTTCTGTTATCAAGCATACGATTCGCGGTGACATCAATATTACGGATGATGTTAATAGTATTTACAGCTTGATGAATCAGACTTACGAAATCAACCGTTAAATTATCTGTCAATTACTCACTGATTTATAAATGAATCCTTTCGTTTGTCATAGGCGGAAACTTTAGCAGCTCCCAAAGTCATACATTTTCATGCTTGCATGAAAATGTATGACTTTGGGAGCCTGGTATCATCAAAATAAAAATTATAAAAAAGTAAAAAAAATGCTTGACAATTTGGCTGACATCGTGTATAGTATCACTTGTGTTCAGGAAACACAAACAGATATGCGCCTCTAGCTCAGTTGGTAGAGCACCTGACTCTTAATCAGGGTGTCCAGGGTTCGAGCCCCTGGAGGCGCACTTACAAATCAGCTTGAAGTTAGTTCAAGCTGATTTTTTTATGTACGTGATTATATGTATAAGGCATACAAAAAGAATACTCTGATATGGAGGTAAAAATGAAATTAAATCCTGTTTTAAGAGAAGATGAGATGATATTACGATTATTAAAAAGCGAGGATATTGGACCGTATTATGAAGCCTTTTTTGTCAATGAGGATGAAGAGGTTTCTCGTTTTACAGCGACAAATCAGCAGTTTACGAGAGAACAGGTTCATGATTATTTAAAACGCATTGAAAATGATCCATCGAGATATGATTTTTTAATTGAATATGGGGATAAATGGGTTGGTGAGATTGTTTTAAATGAAATTACAGAGGACCATCATGCGGGATTTCGTATTGCTTTATTTCATGCGCAGTACTGTAATCAGGGAATTGGACAAAAGGCAATGAAGCTGTTGTTTGACTTTGCTTTTCATACTCTGGGAGTTTTGGATATTGAGTTAGAGGTTCTTACAATCAATTCGAGAGCGCGGCATGTGTATGAGAAATTTGGTTTTGAAGTTGAAGAAGTGCTTGTGGAAGAGTACACTTATAAAGATGAGGTCTTTGATGCTTATTTAATGAGGCTGACAAAAGAAAAATATGAGAAAGCAGCAGTAGGGCGGATTTCAAATGTTTTTGGATTGCGGGAGCACAAAGTGTAAAGCAATCTATAGGTATCAAGGGGGCAAAATACTCTTTGCCTTCAACATTATTATGACTGATTTAGGAAAGGAAAAGAAATGATTTTTGATACACATACTCACTATGATGATGAAAAATTTGATGAAGACAGAGATGAACTTTTGAACCAGGTGAAGCGCTTTGGCATCGGATGTGTTGTAGATGTTGCAGCTTCTTTGGGTTCATGGGAGAAAATAAAGAAATTGACAGAGCAATATCCTTTTGTCTACGGTGCTATGGGTGTTCATCCAGTCTACGTTCGGGAATTAAATGAACAATCCTTTGCACAGCTGAGAGAATACGTACAGCTTCCAAAAATTGTAGCGGTAGGAGAAATTGGATTGGATTATTATTGGGACACAACAGAACACGAGATACAGCGATACTGGTTTGAGAGACAATTGGATTTGGCGCGTGAGCTAGGAAAACCTGTCATTATTCATAGTAGAGATGCAGCGGCAGATACGATGGAGGTAATGAAGAGTGGCCATGCAAAAGGCACAACAGGAGTTGTTCATTGTTTTTCTGGTAGTGTGGAGATGGCTCGAGAGTATTATAAGATGGGATATTATCTGGGAATTGGCGGTGTCATTACTTTTAAGAATTCAAAAAAACTGAAAGAAGTGGTGGAAGAGATTGATTTGGCGGGTTTGGTTTTGGAAACAGACTGCCCTTATCTGACTCCAGTGCCATATCGAGGAAAGCGAAATAGCTCGCTGTATCTGCCTTATGTGGCGGAGGCGATTGCACAGATAAAACATATTTCGCCAGAGGAAGTTATTGCAGTGACAGAAGAGAATGCAAGACGGTTGTATCAATTAGTGTGAATACGAGTAGTTCTAGAGAAGGTTTGTGGATTGCGGGAGCACAAAGCGCGAAGCAATCCATCGATATCAAGAGGTCAAAATACCTTTGACCTCAACATCATGATAAATATGATTAGGGAGAAGAAAATGGCAGAATTAGGAAATCCGAAGAATACCATAGCGGTACTTCAAAAATATAATTTTACTTTTGCAAAGAGATTTGGTCAGAATTTTTTAATTGACACTCATGTGCTTGACAAAATTGTGGCGGCTGCGGGAGTGACAAAAGAGGATGTGGTTTTGGAAATTGGACCGGGTATAGGTACTATGACTCAATATTTGGCGGAGGCGGCCAAGGCGGTGGTGGCAGTGGAGATTGATGACAAATTGATTCCAATCCTAGAGGATACGTTGTCTGCCTATCATAATGTGACGATTATTCATAATGACATATTGAAAGTGGATATTAAAGCCTTGGCGGAGCAGTACAATGAGGGAAGACCGATTAAGGTGGTGGCGAATTTGCCTTATTATATTACCACCCCTATTATTATGACCTTGTTTGAGAGTCATGTACCTATTGAGAATATTACCGTGATGGTGCAGAAAGAAGTGGCAGACCGTATGCAGACTGGACCAGGCAGTAAGGATTACGGTGCCCTTTCTCTGGCTGTGCAGTACTATGCAAAACCATATATTGTAGCAAATGTTCCGCCAAATTGTTTTATGCCTAGACCAAATGTGGGCAGTGCAGTAATTCGTTTGACTCGTTATTCGGAGCCACCTGTAACGGTAAAAGATGAACAATTAATGTTTGCTTTGATTCGTGCTTCTTTTAATCAGCGAAGAAAGACATTGTTAAATGGTTTAAGTAATGGATCAGAGTTATCTTACAGCAAAGAAGAGATTACAATGGCCATGGAGAGAGCAGGATTAGCTGCGAATGTCCGAGGTGAAACTTTGACGTTGGCACAGTTTGCAGCTTTGGCGGATCAGCTGGTAGAATTGCAGTGACTGTGTGAGTAAAGAAGATGATTTACTGTCGTGAACAGTCAGATTTTAATGTGAAGCAATCAAGCTGCAAGTTTTCATAATTATTTGTGCCGCCGATAAAGGCGGCAGAATGGAGACTGAGATGGAAAAACGGGAAAATAAGAGAAAAAAGAAAAATGTGAGGGCGTGGATTCCCTATGATTTGAGACCTATGGCAGTCAATGTATATTTGCTTGTGATGGCATGTATATTTCCTTTTGTCATGGATGATAAGTTGTTTAATGTGACGGTAACGCGATTTCAATTTTGGGTAGCTTCCGCCGTGGTTTTAAGTATGATACTAATTGCCTTGAGTCTATGGCATCCTTTAAAAAAAGATTACATAAATGGTTTCGTTGGAAGCACGGCATTAAAATTATTCTTTATTGTATGTGTGATTTCAACAGTGCTTTCAGGTGATTGGATAGGTAGTTTTTGGGGCGCACAGTGTCGCTATATGGGCTGCTTATTTTATTTAATTGCGATTGTCATTTATTTAGTTATGAAACGATTCTATCTGGAGAGCAAGCTATTTCTGGTGGCAATGGCATTGGCCGGCACGATAGTGATTGGTTTAGGGATACTTAATCATGGGGGAGTTGATCCATTTGGTATTCTTGATGGTATTGCTGCTGCATACAAGAGTGATTATCTGTCCACTATCGGTCAGATGAATTTCTTTTCGGAGTATGTGCTGTTAGTCCTGGCAGTGAGCTGCGCGGGGTTATTTTCTGCCAAGGCTCATGCAAAGTATATATGGGGTTGTGTGATTTTCGTATGTGGTGCTGGTATTTTTGTAGGAAAAAGTGATGGTGCCTTGTTGGGGTTGAGCGTGGGTTTTGGTTTGCTGCCACTTTTTTTCCGAAAGATGCCTCGAAAAGAATGTTGGATTTGTTATTTTGAGACATTAGCCTGCTTTGGATGTGGATTTTTGACGGTTGCTCTGTGGACTAGGTTTGGAAATGCAGAATTTATGACAATGAAGGGCATCTATAAAAACTTTTTAGAATATTGGGGATTGCTGTTTGTAACACCGACGGTCAGCTTGTTGTTATTCATTTGGGGCAGAGCAAGTAAAATTTCTGACAAGCATTTGAGAAAAGTGACAGGTTGTTTTTATGCGATTATGGTGACTATTGTGATTGTTACTATGGTCACAATGGTACTGCTTTGTAATCTTCCTCTTATTCATGGGGAGAGTATTCCCTTTTACAAGTTCTTTCATTTTAGTGAGACATGGGGGACAGATCGAGGCAGAGTATGGATAGAGGCAATAAAAATTTTTCACAATGGCACAATTTTGGAGAAAATTTTTGGATTTGGACCTGCCAGCACTGCATCGCTGTTTGTAATCAATACGGACTTTGATAATGTACATAACGAACTGCTTCAATATCTGCTGACGGTGGGAATGGCAGGATTGGTTTGTTATCTAATCTTTTTTATGAGTACTGTGGTTCGCAGCATTAAGTCAAAGTCTTCGGTTGTCAAAGGAGCAGGATTGATGTTGGTGATGTATGGAGCGAATAGCTTAGTCAGCGTAGCACAGCCATTGACTACTCCTTATCTTTTTTTAGCAGCAGGCATTGTGGCAGCAGGAGCAATTCGTGAGAGAAAAATATAGAGCGATTCACTGCACCTATTGTGATAGTGGAGTCAATACCATGGATTGCTTTAGAAAAAATTGAATGAAACCTCTCTTATCACACATATATTGTACTATGAGCAAGTAGCCCGATAGGGCGGATTGTGAATACAGGCAGTGATTGCAGAAGTGCACAGCATCAAGCAATCAACTTTCATGTCTGGTGATGCCTCGCTTGCGAGGTATGTCCGTTTGCTATAAAAGTGTGGGTTTATTATGTGGAAGGTATGTGGAGGGTATGTATGGCTGAGTATCGTCGTTTTATTTCATATATGTATTTGTATGAGGGAGATAACAAAGGTAGGAATACTGGTTTTGTCAAGGCGGAGGTTCGAGGGGAATATCATCGTCTGGAAGCAATGGTACGGCGTCAGCCGTTAATGGATGGTCTGGCAACCGTGTGGGCCTTTTATCGAAAAAATCATTTTTGCTATGGAATTTTGCTTGGGAGAATGACAATATCAGGAGGAAATGGAAACTTCTTTTGGAGCAGCTTAAATGATACTATCGAGGGCAGCAGCTGTACCTTTGAAGAATTGTCAGGGCTGCTGATTTGGTCAGAACGAAGCGGAAACTTATGTGTGACCTTGTGGGATGATTTGCCTTTTTCGATTGGTATGTTTTCACCTGAGAACGAGAAGATACATATTGCTGAGGTGGAAGAAGAGATAGAAGATACCGTCATGGAGCAAGAGGAAAAAGACTGTGAGGAAAATGAAGGAATTCAATCTGCAGGGAGTATAGAGGAAATTCCAACAGATGAAAAATCAGAGGAAATGTTGTCCGAAATACCAGCAGTTAAGTTTGGAATGGAAGAAGTATTAGAGAACAAGACAAAAATAAACTCTGAAACGACAGAATTCATAGAGTCAGCAGACAATGTGAAAAATGCAGCAGAATTTGAGACTCAAATAGAGATATCTCCCACTTTCGATAATATAGCAGAAACAGAGCAAAGAGAAGAAAATTCTTTGGAAGCAAAGCAGGGGGAGAAATTGGCAGTTCAAGGAGATAATCGAAACAACATAGATTCTATAGAAGAACAGAGAGAGAAAGAATTGGAACAAAATCTAGAGCATTTTTTTGGTAAAGAGAATAGTTGGGATAAATTGTGCGGATATTATCCCAAAATGAAACCTTTTGCCTGGAATCGAGAGTTAGATTGTCTGAAGGTAAAGCCTGGAGATTTGGGAAGATTGCCAAAGGAAAATTGGATTTTGGGAAATAATAGTTTTATGCTTCACGGATATTATGTTCATCGCTATCTAATTTTGATGAAAATAGAGCAGGACGGCAAGGAACGATATTTACTGGGTGTTCCGGGAATTTATGGAAATCGAGAGAGATTTATGGCAGATATGTTTGGATTTGGAGAGTTTATGCCTGTGAGTCAGAGACGAGTACTGCAGGGACAGAAGGGATTTTGGTGTGTTCAGGTAACTGTGTGAGGAGGTTTATTATGATAAAAATGACAGAAGATGAAAAATATATGAAAGAGGCCATTCGTCAGGCAAAAAAGGCAGAGGCGTTGGATGAGGTTCCCATTGGATGTGTGATTGTATATCAGGGGAAGATTGTAGGGAGAGGATATAATCGCCGAAATACAGACAAAAATACGCTGGCTCATGCTGAACTGATGGCAATCAAAAAGGCTTCAAAAAAACTGGGAGATTGGCGGTTGGAGGGGTGTATCATGTACGTGACCTTGGAGCCATGTCAGATGTGTGCAGGAGCCATTGTCCAATCTCGTATGAGCAAGGTCGTGGTAGGCAGCATGAATCCAAAGGCAGGCTGCTGTGGCTCGATTATGAATTTGCTTCAAGTAGAGCAGTTTAATCATCAGGTAGAGATGGTGCGGGGCGTACTGCAGGAAGAATGCTCCTGGATGCTGTCTCAGTTCTTTGTGAGGCTGCGTGAAAAAAAGAAGCAGGCAAAAATGGATGCACGCAGCAGGGAAGAAATCTAAATATCCGATGATGATTTGCTTGCGAGGCATATTCATTTATATAA
>JBJELF010000063.1:0-58099 GCA_051879015.1 Lachnospiraceae bacterium | reverse complement strand
ATAAAAAAGTGACCGTTGTGGAAACTCTCCCCACTATTTTGAATGTGGAGGGACTCAGTGCTGCTAACTACAACTGTCTGGTAGATTATATGGACTACTACAAGGTAGATATCCTTCGCAATTCTCAAGTTATCAAATATGAGGATGGCAAAGCTTATGTTCAAGTGACTACCTACAATGAGCCGAATATCAAGGGACGCGCCATCACGCAATCTCTGCAAGGAGTCAATCGCAGCATAAAGGCAATTCCTGCCGATACGATTGTGATTTCTGTCGGCTATAATAGTGATCAAACCCTGTATCAACAAATCAAGGGAGATAATGTACATCTTCTTGGAGATGCAAAGCAGCCTGGAAATTTGATGAGCTGCATTTGGTCTGCCTATGAGTTGTGTTTAAATATGTAGGATACCAAGGTCCAAAAGAAGAGAAAGTAGCCCAAATAGGGCGGATTTCAAATGTTTTCGCATTGTGGGAGCACGAAGTGCGAAGCAATCCGTAGGTATCAAGGAAGCAAAATACTTTTTGACTCTAATTCAATCTATTGAGTTAATAAACAGGAGTGCATAGTGTTTTACAGCTAAATTACACCATGCACCCCTGTAGATTTTTCTTGATTTTTAGAACTTACACAATTTTGTTGACTAAACAGCAATATCCTTCTTTTTCTCAAAAAGGAAAATAAACTATCCTGATTCCCTGCAGCGCTGAATTATCTCTGTTGTGTGTACTCCTTGCACAGTTGGAACGATACATACACAAACTCCTATCTGTGCGCAAAATCCTTGGATTGCCCCAGAGACAGGTTTCATGGTCTGTGATAGTTCACTCTACTCCTTCCAATAAGTATCAATTACATGTTCCTGCAATGCTTCTCCAATCACAATCAAAATCTCTTGTCCAACCTTGATGGGTTGAATAGTAATATTTTTATGGGTCGCATTTAATTCACTCCATTTGTTATCCTCTGTCATCACAAAGCCTTTGACGCGGAAAATATTACCACAGGAAGAATCCCGCAACATCTTTTCCACCTTGAAACGCAATTCCTGCTCTGACATGCGGACATGCATGTAATAGAGAGAAGAATAGGTATTTTCTTCTTTAATTGGAAATTTCACATAATTTTCTGACATATAGCCACAAATAGAGATTGTTTTCCAGTCTAATTCAGTCATGTAGTCCCAATGCATGGTCATAATTTCCTTCTGAAATTTGCGTTTACACTGAAACTCTTCCATCACCCGATTCAGGTGAGCAATCGTGTTTGCAATCTCATCTTTTGTTGCCTCCTGACTTCGGCTAAGAATCACTTGTCCTGCATTTGCAACTTGAGATGCCAGTAAATATTCTGACTGTTTGGATAAGTCATCCTCTAAATTCGCATCCACAATCGCAATAACATTTCCGATTTCATACCACTGATTCAAAGGTTCTTCGTACAACACATCAAAAAACTCATCCACATCGAAGATGCCCGAGGGCTCAATCAGCACACGGTCATAACCGCACATCCCCATAGATATCAGCTTTGTTTTAAATCTTCTTCTATGGCAGTCATAATCACAACCACCCGCTACCATCTCTAATTCACAGTTATCCCCCCGCAACTCTTGAAGCAACATCATATCAACATTTACTGCACCATAATCGTTTTCCAAAATACCAATATTATTCCCACGTTCCATCCAATATCTTGCATATTTCTTTATAAATGTCGTTTTTCCAGAACCTAAAAAACCAGTAATTAAATCTATTTTAATCATAGTCATTTCCTTTTTTTCTTATCTTCTTTTCACTTAGCCATCGTTTTTAATATCCCTCGACTGAATTGTAACTCCTTTTATCCTAGCCCATTTTCGTACAAATACTTTGGCATCTTCTGGAACCTGTGCATTACATACTGCCTTAAGCTGCACTAAGGTCTTATTTGGCATTACTTCCATAGTTGCAAAGGGTGTGGAGATTTCTTTCTTTTTTCGCAAAAATAAGATATAGGTTTGTCCCAAAGCAACCGCTCCTTTATAGACTCGCACACAATGATGCAGCGTTGATGACTCTTTTTCCAATTCGCTTGATTCCTTCGGCAATAGAATGACATAATCCTCATTTTCCAAGACATTGTATGGCTTTTCCTGAGACTCTAACCCTTGGAAAGACTCCTGTACTGGTTCCACATAATTGGATGCCAATGAAGCATACTCTTTCTTGGAAATTGCTTCCGTAAAGTAACTCTCATCAAAGTTTCCATTCATACTCACCACTTCCCTATAACCCAGCTGACGGTTTGGATTTTCCTGATACATTGCTCTGCCTTGATTAACCTCAATCAAGCGCCTTCGGTACTCTGCCCGCTGTATAGCATGATAGACATTATCGTGGCTCTGGCGCAAATCGGTTGGTGTATGCCCACCCTCAAATTGCTCTAACTGCTGGCACATACCAATATAATCTCTGTAATAAGTGTATACATCCCGCACACCCGACTGATTGTGTTCTGCCCGCTTTGCATTATAGCCATCCAAATATTTCAATACACGCAAAATTTCCTTATCCGACCAATTCTGGATGCCAGGAATGCCTCTCCAACCATGATATCCCTCAGAAAAATCATTGAAGCGCAGACAGTCCATGTATCCTTCGGAATAATACTCCATCTCCACAAAAGCCGGATTTTTCTGATAGGCATGAAGCAAAAACATATAATTGCTTTCCAGCTCCTTTACCCTCTGAATTTTCCGCAAGGTCTTGACAGACATACCAAAAATATCCTTCAGATTATTTTTCATCAAATCCAGTTCATTATTTTGCTTTAATTCAAAAAAACAATTGGCTAGACTTCCCAGACCAGACTTGGTTAGCAGCTCAAATACTTTATCGTAACTTCCCGACAGAAACGGCATCAATAAATTACGACCGCCGCTCTCCAGATAGGTTCCCAGAGCAGTCTCTGGATACCGTTCCACAAATTTAGTGACAACAGCTTTTTCTCTGGGCGACTTAGGCAACAATATACCATGAAGTAACTCATCTACGGCAAAACAATCCTTAGAATAGCAAAAATTCTTGGACACGATGATACGTCTTGGTCGTGTACTTACACCAAAATCCACTGCCAAAAATAATTCTCCCTCTTTCTCAAAAGAATGAATCGTATCATATTCCTCACCGTTCTCTTTCCATAACGGCTTAGTACACTCCTCCTCCACATCAAAGATGCGCTGATTATATCCTTTCTGGCGATAAATCTCTAAAAACATTTGATAGGATTCAATCCCCAAGATATTTGGGAAATAATGGTGAATGACACCAATCGGATGGTCACCATTGAGATAGTCCATTCCTTTCTCGTCAATCTTGCGAAACCATTCATCAACACTTCCCTGACCCGCTTGACGCACCTCCCTTTGACTGCGTTCAAATACCGCTTCAAAAATTCGACTCCACTTTGCTCCACAGTACTTATCTGAAAACCCTCGCCTCTGCTGCAATTCCACCTTCAACACATTAAAATAGAGAGAATCTTTGGCAATGCGAAAAGCATAGGCGAGCCCCTCCCCATCATTTACAATTTTTACTAAATCATGCTTAGGGGAAAAACAGATTTTAGCGTGTTTTTCGCAATTATACATATCCTGTCTCTGCATCTGACCACACTTGCTGCAATAAAGTCGTCTGTTCTTTCTGATAAAACAATTTTTATTCAGTACTCGTTCGTCCACACTCAATTCCTCCACAGATATAGTAACCTTTATATGTTATGATACCAGGGTCAAAAGGTCATACCTTTCATGCTTGCATGAACAGGGATGACTTTGGGACCCGCCAAAACATGAGAAAATAGCCCAAATAGGGCGGATTTCGAATGTTTTTGGATTGCGGGAGCACAACGTGCGGAGCAATCCATAGGTATCAAGGGGTCAAAATACCTTTTGACCCCAACATCTATGTTATTGTATCATGTTTTTCCCCAATATGAAATCGCTTTCCAGTTTACTCTGCATGAGCTATGCTTGCATAAGCGAATGCATAGACATTTGACAGACTGAGCTGTTAGACTGAGAGCTTGACTGCCTCTAATCACACAGCCAAAAACTTCCTTAAAGCTTCCAGCTGTTCCTTCGCCTGCGCTCTTCCTATGTCATATACACGCTGCAATTCTTCTGGGTCATGGGATACATGACCAATTTCCAGAGATTTTGGAGGCTGAATTACAAACACTGCCCCCTCCTTCTCTCTCTGACGTATGTAAGAGATGGTCTGATTATACATAATATGTCGTCTCTTCATCGCTTTGACCAATTTGGGATATTGGAACAGGGCCAAGTGAATCAGCGGTACCATCTTATTTTTCTTTTTTATATAATCCTTCGGCTGAGTCAGCACCACCACATTTTTTTCATATCCAATATGTTCAAAGTAACGAATTGGAATCGAATCGGCAATACCACCGTCCAACAATTTGTAGTCATCAATCTCAACTACACGTGACGCCAGAGGCATAGATGCAGAAGCACGCATCCACAGGCAATCCCTTTCCTTTCCATCGCTGCACTTATGATAAATAGCACGACCTGTCTCTAAATTGGTACATACTGTATAAAACTCCACTGGATTTTTTTCAAAAGTTTCTACATCAAACACATCCAATTTGTTTGGCAGCTCATGATAACAAAATTCTGCACCAAACATATCTCCTGTCTTGAGCAAAGAACGCACACTGGCATATCTCGGGTCTGTACAATATTTTTTATTATAGCGAAGCGTACGCCCAATCTGTCTCGACTTATAATTACAACCAAAAACAGCTCCTGCAGATACACCAATCACACCATCTACATCAATACCTTCTTCCATCATAACATCCAACACTCCAGCGGTGAACATACCACGCATAGCACCGCCTTCCAATATTAATCCAGTCTTCATCATTTAATCCTCCATGCTGCTCTTTGAGCAGCTCACATCGTTCGCCTTACAATTTTCACTGATACTTACGCAAGATTCCTCTTTAGTCTACCGCTAAAATTTTTTCTTTTCAAGAGCAAATTTTTTAACTTTTCCTTAATTTTCAGCAAAAAAATAACCATGCTATTTTTTTCCTTGACAATCCTCTCCCTTAAGTGTTACTATGAGACTAGATAGATTTTGGGAAAACTATGCCCAAAATAGAAAGATATTTGGAGGAGAATTTGACGATGAAAAAACCATATTATATTACCACTGCCATCGCCTACACCTCTGGAAAACCCCACATTGGCAATACCTACGAGATTGTGCTTGCAGACAGTATCGCTCGCTTCAAGAAATTTCAAGGTTATGATGTGCGTTTTCAGACTGGTACTGACGAACACGGACAGAAAATTGAATTAAAAGCCCAAGAAGCCGGCGTAACTCCGCAGGAATTTGTTGACAATGTAGCTGGCGAAATTAAGCGCATTTGGGATTTGATGGACACATCCTACGATAAATTTATCCGTACCACTGATGCCGACCATGAAAAACAGGTGCAGAAAATTTTTCGCAAATTATATGAAAAAGGCGATATCTATAAAGGACATTATGAAGGAATGTACTGCACCCCCTGCGAATCATTCTTCACAGCTTCTCAGTTAGTAGACGGCAAATGTCCTGACTGTGGCAGACCTGTGCAGCCAGCAAAGGAAGAAGCTTATTTCTTCCGTATGAGCAAATACTCAGATAGATTAATTGAATATATCAATACACACCCTGATTTTATCCAACCAGAATCCCGCAAAAATGAAATGATGAACAACTTCTTAAAAGCAGGTCTTCAGGACTTATGCGTGTCCCGTACTTCTTTCAAGTGGGGCATTCCTGTTGACTTTGCTCCTGGACATGTTGTCTATGTGTGGATTGACGCTTTGACCAATTATATCACTGGTCTCGGCTTTGACTTAGACGGAAACTCCGACGAGCTGTACAATAAATACTGGCCTGCTGACGTTCATCTGATTGGAAAGGATATTCTCCGCTTCCACACCATCTACTGGCCAATCATGTTGATGGCGCTTGATATCCCGCTTCCAAAGCAAGTTTTTGGTCATCCATGGTTATTGCAGGGCGACGGCAAAATGAGCAAATCCAAGGGAAATGTAATCTATGCAGATGATTTGGTAAAATTCTTCGGTGTCGATGCAGTGCGTTATTTTGTACTCCATGAAATTCCATTTGAGAGCGACGGTATCATCACATGGGATTTGGTGATCGAGCGTATCAACTCTGATTTGGCAAACACTCTTGGAAATCTGGTCAACCGTACCATCTCCATGAGCAATAAATATTTCGGCGGCGAGGTAAGCTCTACCGGTGTCACCGCAGCAGTGGATGAAAACTTAAAAGAAACTGCAATGCAGGTAGTGACAAACACCGCTGCAAAGATGGATAAGCTCCGTGTGGCTGATGCCATCAGTGAAATTTTTACACTGTTTAAGAGATGCAATAAATATATCGACGAAACTACCCCTTGGATACTTGCAAAAGACCCAGCTAGCGCAGACCGTCTAAAGGAAGTAATGTACAACTTAGTAGAAGGTATCACCATTGGTGCAAGCTTGCTGTATCCTTTTATGCCATCCACTGCTAAGAAGATTGCAGCACAGTTAAACACCACTCTTCGTCAGTATGATGAATTGGACCGCTTTGGCAAGTATATATCCGGCACCAAAGTAACTGCTGCTCCAGAAATTCTTTTCGCCCGCATTGATCCAAAGGTTATTTTGCCTCAAATCGAAGAGTTGCAGAAAGCGCAGGCTGCGGCAGCCAACGCCGATACTGCTGAAGAGACAACAGAAGCAACAAAGGACGAAACAGTCATCGACATTGAGGCCAAGCCAGAGATTACCTTTGCGGATTTTGAGAAAATGCAATTTCAGGTAGGTGAAATCATTGCCTGCGAGGCGGTCAAGAAGTCGAAAAAGCTGCTCTGCTCTCAAGTAAAAATTGGTTCTCAAGTAAAGCAGATTGTATCTGGCATCAAAGCTCATTACACTCCTGAGGAAATGGTCGGCAAGAAGGTTATGGTACTAGTTAATTTAAAACCAGCCAAATTGGCAGGTGTACTCAGCGAGGGTATGCTGCTCTGTGCAGAAGATGCAGATGGTACATTAGCTTTAATGACACCAGAAAAGCCGATGAGTCCAGGTGCAGAAATTTGCTAAAACATGAGAAAATAGCCCAAATAGGGCGGATTTCGAATGTTTTTGGATTGCGGGAGCACAAAGTGCGAAGTAGTCCATAGGCATCAAGAGTTCAAAATACCTTTTGACCTCAATATCATAATATTTTTTATATAAAGAAACCTACCCAACACATGATGTGTTGGGTAGGTTTCTTATTGTTTTACTATTCTTCCGACAATCTGGATAAACCACGGCGTAAATTTTTCTGGATACTCTTGCATCTCCACCTGTAAATCTTCCATGGAAATCCATCGGCTATCCGCCACTTCGTCTTCATCCAGCTTTATCTCACCATAATACTCGCCTGCAAAAACATGGTCATACTCATACTCTTTCAATCCATTTTGAAAGGCATAATAATACACAAAGGAATACAACTCTTTCAGCTCTACCCCTTCAATATCCAGTTCCTCCCTCAATCGGCGCACCGCTGCCTCCGACACTGCCTCACCTGGCATGGGATGAGAGCAACAGGCATTGCTCCAGAGTCCGCCACAATGATACTTACTCCAGGCACGCTGCTGAATCAACATTTTATCACCATTATATAATAGAACAGAAAAAGCACGGTGCAGAATTCCCTTTTCATGGGCTTCCTGCTTAGTCAGCTCGTACAAATCTTCATCCTGCATCGTAACAGCAATTAATTTTCTCTCCATCTGCAATTTTTTCCTCTCTTAATTTATCAGTCCTTGATATGTACCTTATTTTTTCTTGCGCAATTTATCTTGAGTTTTCTCGACAGCATCCTGCAGTGTCTCCGTAGTACGTACTTTCGCTTCCTGAAAACTTTCATTTGCCTTTTCCTTCACTTCCTGCAAACCTTCATTCGCCTTTTCTTTCACTTCCTGAATATTTTCTTTCGCTTTTTCATGAAATTCCTTCCATATCTCAGTATATTCCGCTCTTTCTTGTTCCAGATAAGCTTTCAGCTGCTCAGAGAAACTATAGTGTTCAGAGTGCATAGACAGTACGAAATGATTTTTCTCCTTAATCTGTGCATTTCTCTTACGAATATTCTCACGCAATGCCTCATAGCGTACTACAATCTGGTTATCCTCTGCAAATTTGCGGATACGTGCCATAATGCTCATAGAATAACACAAATCGATACAAAATACACCGTAGAAAAATCCCATGACGAAAGAAAATGATAAATGCTGAGACAACCACTGAATTCCATTTACAATGTAGGGATGAACCAAAAAATAATAAATTCCACTTAAAAGAATCCAAAACAGCGTAAATTTTGGACAGATAATACCGCCAATATTTCCCCACTGTTTGGAGTAGTCCCACAGCTTTATTTTCATACCATGAATAAAAATAATTCCAGCAATGTACTCAATACCCGTAATGCTGATTCCCATCAAAATCATAAGCACAATCTTTTGCAGCACCACATTACTGATAAAGGATACATCTATCTGAGCCAATAAATACACAGCAGTCAAGCTAAAACCATACAGCGGCAAATAGGGTCCCACAAGAAAGCCTGGATTAATCCATTTGTGTTCTGGATTAGCTCGAGAGAAAAAACGTCGAAAAATAAGTTCCATTACCCATCCCAACAGACTGCCTACAAAGAAAATAAAAGTTAATGCTAAAAATAAATTCATTCTTTTGTCCTCCATATTGAATATATCTGCAACTATTGAACCTCAACATCATAGTTCTTTCAGTATACATGAGGATGCAAATAAAGTCAATTATGAAGAAATTGCAGCAACAATGTAATTTCACATACAAAACAAAATGCTGTCGCTGAATGAGCGACAGCATTTTGCTATATCATAACTTATCTAGAGAGAGAAAGAATTATTTTTCAAAAAGAAATTACTCTACATCCTGCAAAGCAGCCATATTTTCTTCACCAGTACGAACTTTTACGACACGATCCACACTATATACAAAAATCTTTCCATCACCAATATGACCAGTATACAATGCCTTCTTTGCTGCTTCAATCACTGTATCCACTGGAATCTGAGCTACGATAACTTCTACCTTTACCTTTGGAAGCAAGGTTGCATCCATCTCAACACCACGATACTTCTCACCAGCGCCTTTCTGGATACCACAACCCATCACCTGAGTTACGGTCATACCAGTTACACCGATATCGTTCATAGCTTTTTTCAGCTGGTCATAACGAGACAATTTCGCAACAATAGAGACCTTGTAAATACCGCTATCGGAAACAGGAGCCTTCACAATCTTAACTGCAGCATTCTTCATAGCATCAGAAGCTGCATCATAATTTTCTACACCAAGATTGGTATTTTCATTGACTTCCATCGTCATTGTGTTGGAAATATCCATGATACTGAAACCAGCATAAGCAGATGGTAAACCATGTTCGGTTGCATCCAAACCAGAAATTTCTTCTTCCTCGCTGACACGAAGACCAACAACTGCCTTAATAATTGCATATGCAATTGTAATCGTCACTGCAGTCCAAACTGCTACCGCAACAAAGCCAACAAACTGAATTCCCAACAATCCAAAACCGCCGCCATAGAACAAACCAACTAAGGAATCATTTCCTGGAGCAGAAGTAGTTGCAAACAAACCAACAGCAATAGTTCCCCAGATACCATTTAAACAGTGAACTGCAACCGCACCAACCGGGTCATCGATGTGCAGTACATAATCCAACAACCAAACACCAAATACAACCAATACACCGGCAACCGCACCAATAATCAAAGCACCCGTCACA
The DNA here is from genome assembly GCA_051879015.1 of Lachnospiraceae bacterium. GTDB lineage: Bacteria > Bacillota > Clostridia > Lachnospirales > Lachnospiraceae > JBJELF01. The sequence continues at coordinate 48,175 of JBJELF010000063.1, read as the reverse complement.
TCAGTCACATCACAAGGAGCAGTGATAGCTACCAAACCTGCTAAGGATGCATTCAGACACATGGAAACATCAGGCTTGCCATATTTTACCCAAGTAAAAATCATACATACAACAGTTGCAATAGCTGGAGCTACTGTCGTAGTCAAGAAGATAGATCCAAGCTGTTCTATGCTTGTAGCTGCTGCACCATTAAATCCATACCAACCAAGCCACAGAATGAATACACCGAGACATCCAATTGGAAGATTATGTCCTGGGAACGCGTTGACCTTTATCACCTTGCCGCTATCATCCTTCACAAACTTTCCAATACGAGGTCCAAGCATTTTTGCACCGATCAAAGCAGAAATACCACCAACCATGTGAATTGCACAGGAACCTGCAAAATCATGGAATCCAAGCTGTGCTAACCAACCTCCGCCCCAAATCCAGTGAGCCTCGATTGGATAAATTAAACCCGAAATAACGGCTGAATAAATACAGTAGGATAAGAACTTTGTTCTCTCTGCCATTGCACCAGATACAATCGTAGCTGTGGTAGCACAAAATACTAAGTTAAATACAAAATTAGACCAGTCAAAACTTTCATAAGCCGTGAAGATATCAAATCCTGGCTTTCCAATAAGACCAACCAAGTCTTCACCCAGTAACAAACTGAAACCAATTAAGATGAACATTACCGTACCAATACAGAAGTCCATCAGGTTCTTCATCAAAATGTTACCTGCGTTTTTTGCTCTGGTGAAGCCAGTCTCTACCATAGCAAAACCAGCCTGCATCCAAAATACAAGTGCTGCGCCGATTAAAAACCAAACGCCAAACACTTCACCGTTTACAAGATCCAAAATTTCTTGACTCATAATATAGCCCTCCTCATTACATGAATTGAACGACAAATTTCTTATCGTTCCCCATATAAATCACACCTGAATATCTTATGAAGGAACTTAGCTGCTTATGCGATTTATACAGAAAAAGGAGATTCGCCCGGTGTCCTCGCCACCCGCGTAATCTCCTTTGATTGAGCCCTATTTTAACTGGAACCCTCGTAAAAAGCAATTGGATGAAACATGAAAAAATCGCTCTGTTTTTTTTCTTTTTAGGAAACATTACACAATTTTTTCAAAAAATAAATATACGTTCGCCTTCTTTGTGCTAGAGTTTTGTCAAAATCAGATAAATTTTCATTTTATTTTGAGGGACTCCCAAACAATTTTCTGATTTTTTTGTGCTAAAAGACAAAATATACTTTATTTTTTTATGCTTTCTTTCGATTCTGAAACACAATGCCACCACAGACTGCTGCAAAAATTACCACAATCGCAATCGTTATACCCCAAACAAAGCTGCTGCCTTCTCCCAATAAAAGAAGCAGTCCCTGACGAGCCGTAATAATTCCAAAAATTGCAAAAATCACAAAGGCAATGCTGTTCAATAATTTTTCGGGCATCTTGCTCTGGAACAAATATCCGACCAACATACCAAGCATATCAGCAGCAAACAGACCAATAGAACAGGCCAGCCACACAATCACTCCAATTTTTAAATCTCCTGTTGTACCCACCTCATTGGCGCCGAAGGTAATAGCGGTCAGCTGGGTCTTATCGCCCAACTCAGCAACGAAGAATATACAGAATACGGCTAAAGGCGCAAACTGAATTTTACCTTCACGGACCTCTTCTTCCTCCTCATCATTGCTCTTGAGCGAGGTAACTGCGAAAAACAGGAAAGCTCCCGCCGCTACAAAACGAACCAACCATAATGGAATTATATTGCCAATCAGTCCTCCTGCTAAGACAGCTACTCCATTGAGTACTAAAATTGCCACCGCGGTTCCCAAAATAATGTCACGCATCTTGTACTTTGATGTCAGCGCTACCAGCATCAACTGAGTCTTATCCCCCATCTCCGCAATAAATTCAGTAAACATAATTTTAAAAAATAATAACATTTCTCCTTCATCCTTTCATCTGTATTGATTCCTCGAGGAACTGTTCTATCCGATAGAATGTGTCATCCATATATAGTACAAAAAGACTCATATATGCCTACCTAAAATGAAATAAGCATATATGAGTCTCATTCTTTAAGATTTGCCAGATTGCTGTGCAATCGGGACTGTTGACAAATCACACCTATTGGTGCGAACTACTCCCTCACGGAATATATTTTCTATCGCTTGAATAGCATACTCTATTTTGCCAAATTTGTCAACGATTTTTGAGAAAAATTAACATTCCATGAAAAACATCGGAATACAAAATACATTTGATTCTTCACCCTTGTTCGATATGCTCCAGACCTTGATTGATAATAGTTCTCACATGATCATCTGCCAAAGAATAGAAAATAGATTTTCCTTCTCTTCTGCTTTTCACTAGTTTGTTCTGTTTCAAAATACGCAGCTGATGGGAAATAGCAGATTGAGTCATGTTAAGAGCCTGCGCTAAATCACAAACACATACTTCCGCCTCAAAAAGTACAAATAAAATGCGAATGCGTGTGGAGTCACCAAAAATTTTAAATAATTCTGCCACATCATATAATTCTTCTTCCTCAGGCATCTGAGCATTGACTACCTTCAGCAAATCCTCATGAATTTCCTCCGTTTCGCAGCATTCCAATTCCATCTCTACTTCATTCTCTAATTTTTTCTCCAATTGCATTCTTCTCACACTCCATTTACAGTACATTCTTGACATTCAATGCTCGAATTGCATTCAACACTGCCAACACCATAACGCCCACATCAGCGAAAATTGCGAACCACATATTCGCCTTTCCCAATGCTCCCAGCAACAAACACAGCAGCTTAATTCCAATAGCAAAATAAATATTTTCATATACAATGCGCAAGCACTTCTTTGAAATTTTAATGGCCTTAGCAATTTTCAGTGGGTCATCATCCATCAGCACAATATCTGCCGCCTCAATAGCTGCATCAGAGCCCATGGCTCCCATAGCAATTCCGATATCAGCACGAGAAAGCACAGGTGCATCATTGATTCCATCTCCCACGAAAGCAACTTTCTCATTCTTTCCTTTTTGCTGCAAAAATGCCTCCACTTTGCTGACCTTATCAGCTGGGAGCAGTTCGCTGTAAACCTCATCAATCTCAAGCTCCTTTGCCACCTGCTCTGCTGTCTCCCTACGATCACCCGTCAACATACAAGTTTTCTTGATGCCCGCACGCTTCAATGCTGCAATGGCCTCCTTTGCATGCGGCTTTATCAAATCTGAGATTAAAATATGACCTGCATAGTTTCCATTTACTGCGATATGCACCACAGTTCCCACACTATGACAAACTTTATAAGGCACTTTTAATTGCTCCATCAAGCGATGATTTCCTGCGGCCACCACAGTTCCATCCACTGTTGCAATGACACCTTTACCGCTGACTTCCTGTACATTGCTGACACGATTTTTGTCAATGGGCTTACCATAAGCTTTTTGTAAACTTTTACTAATAGGATGAGAGGAATACGACTCAGCTAAAGCTGCATACTCCAACAATTTTTCTTCTTCCATAGTTACATGATGAATGCCTGTCACCTCAAAGCCCCCTTCTGTCATGGTACCAGTTTTGTCGAAAACGACATATTTCGTCTCAGATAATGTCTCCAAATAATTGGAACCTTTGACTAACACACCTTCCCTGCTGGCTCCGCCTATGCCTGCAAAGAAACTCAGCGGTATACTGATAACCAACGCACATGGACAGCTGATAACCAAGAAAGTCAGCGCACGAAAAATCCAATCACTCCACTCTGGACTCGTCTGCATCAATACCATTCTTACAATTGGAGGTAAAAGTGCCAATGCCAAGGCACTGTAACAGACAGCCGGTGTGTAGTATCGAGCAAACTTAGAGATAAAATTTTCAGAGCGAGACTTGCGTGAACTTGCATTTTCTACCAGCTCCAAAATTTTTGACACGGTTGATTCTCCAAACTCACGGTTAGTGCGAATTTTCAGCACCCCAGTCATATTGATACAGCCACTGATTACCTCTTCTCCCTTCACCACATCTCTCGGTACACTCTCACCCGTCAAAGCACTGGTATTTAGAGTACTCTTTCCCTCCACAATTACACCATCGATAGGAATTTTTTCTCCCGGCTGAACCACGATTATGGTTCCAATCTTCACCTCATCAGGATCTACTTGCTCTAACTCTCCATTTTCATTTTCTATATTCGCATAATCAGGACGAATATCCATCAATTCACTGATGTTGCGGCGACTTTTTCCCACCGCATAACTCTGAAACAGCTCTCCTAGCTGGTAAAACAACATGACTGCTACACCTTCTGCATAATCGCCCAGTAAAATAGCACCCACAGTGGCTACTGCCATTAGAAAATTTTCGTCAAACACCTGTTGATTTTTAATGCCCTTCCAGGCTTTCAGCAAAATATCATAACCAATCGTCAAATAAGGAATCATGTACAAACCAAATCTGAGATATCCCTCCACAGGCAAAAAATGCAGTACAATCATACAGACTGCCGCTATTATAATTCGAATCAATACCTTTTTCTGCTTCTTGTTCATAAATAAATCCTTTCGTTTGTTATATAGGAAGATACCAGGGGCCAAAATATCGTTTGAACCCAACATGATATGATTAATTGCTCATTTATTCATATATAGAGCAAGAGCTAGCTGCTGCAAGTTATTGCAGCAGCTCTCAAGGAGACAAAAAATCTTTGTGTTTTACTCCATCAAGACTCTTATTTTCTGAATTATCTCAAAGCTTACAGAAAAATCTCGCAGTCATCCTCGACTTTTTTACAATTCTTCAAAACCTCTGGCATCACTTCCTTTGGATTAGCACCCTCATCAAACTCCACAATCATTTTCAACAACATAAAATTCACAGTTGCATCCTTGACACCCGCTGTGTTCTTAGCAGCCTGTTCCATCTTGTTTGCACAATTTGCACAATCCACATCAATCTTGTACGTTTTCTTCATCCTAACATCCTCCACTCATTCTTAATCGTACCTGGCTCAGCAGGTGCATCTATTTCATATGAACAATTATTCATATGTTTATCTATACTATATCACTATAGCCTATTTCTGTCAAGCCCTCACTTAAAAAATTCCACGGTCAACGTACATTTTTTAATCGTACTAGAAAATAAAAATGTGCTTCTTATGTGAAAAATCTTTTCACATAAAAAGCATCAGACAGGGATAGGAGTTTCGGCAGGCAGCAAAAATGCGAGTCAATGCAGCAATTTAATAATTGCTACTCACCCGCATTAAGAAACATAATTGACAAACGCTCCATTCATTGCTAGAAATTTAATTAAATACAATTTGAATTGTTGTAATACAGCCCGTAATCTGTGCCTCGGTGCCGTCCAAATAAGATGGTACCGAAATACGGTTCTTGGAATCCAGACTCATCTTTGTAATCATCTTAGCATTCCTTGCTCGTGGCCTCAAAGCTTCTACCTCATCTGATAAATACAATTCATTCTCTTTTGCCCAAACACCAAAAATCTGTCTGCCTTTTCGTTTTAAATTGTATTCTCTAGGCATCTCTAATTTTGACAAACTAACTGTTCCTTTTGCCTCACCAATTGCAAACATTTTTTCTCACCATTCCTTTCTCTAAACGCCCTTGCCTACAAGCACAGAACTCACAATGAATGAAAGTAGATTGCTTCGTGCTACTCACTCTCGCAATATCGTTTTTATTATATCAAAAAAAAATTTAATTGTCAGTAATTTTTTCTACTATCAGTTTAGGAAATTTTTTGGTGATTCTATCTAAATGCTTATGTCCTATATGATTTACTCCTGAGAGACACAGTTATCATAGAAGTTCTAACAATTATTCTATGAAAATCTCATTATTTATGATATAATATTTATCATACTAGGCTCAAAAGGTCATCCATTTCATGCTTATATGAACATGTATGACTTTGGGATGAATTTGATTATAAAAACCTATTTTTAACAACGATTATTTACAAGACTCTTCCCACTTCCTAATACCCAAAGGGCACATATGACCATGGGAGGAACCTACAACAAACGAAAGGATGTATTTATGAACAATAGCATTCAATTTCTACAAGAAGCCTATCATGTATTAAGCAATCTGGAAAATGAAGAATCCAGAGAACATCAACTTCGCTCTGATTTGAAAAAAGCAGAAAAAAAGTTAGATAACATCAAAAAAGCCATGACCGACGAAATTGCCCAAACTACAAAAAACAAATATGACAAACTGGCCAACAAATTCGACAAACAAATTTCTTCTACCCAAGCTACTCTCAAACAGCTCCGCCAACAGAAAGATTCCACTAAGAAATCAAAAAAAGAAGACCGTATTCAAGAAAAGATTGCACCCTATTTGACCACAGAGGAACAACTCAAAACTCAGCTTAAACAGCTTTTTGACAAGGATCGTGTGCCAAAGATTTGCAGAACCTCTTTGTTTTATCTGTTGTTTATGCCCACTAATATAGCAGGCTGGTTTTTAGATTTGCTCATCATCACACTTTGCTTTTTTCTAATTCCACTGGGCATTGCGTGGATTTTTCCACTGCAAAATATCTTACTTTCTGCCATTATCAGCTTTATCTGCTTTCTTATCTTCGGCGGTATTTACCTTTTTTTAGATCACACCCTCAAAGAGAACCATTTGCAAGCTCTCAAAGATGGGCGACAATTTTTGATTTCCATCTCTGCCAACCGAAAACAGATTAAAAAAATTACGCATTCCATCTTGAGGGACGACAACGAGGAACAAGACGAAGAAGTCAAGCAACACAACTATGAGATTGCAAAAAAAGAAGCGGAATTAGAACAGCTTACCATTAATAAAAAGGAAGCTCTGGATGCCTTTAACGCTGCCACAAAAAAAATCATTCAAGATGAAATTGAATCTCACTATACAGGCAATATCAAAGAACATCAAACAGTGATTGACACATTAAATGGACAGCTGAAAAACTGCGAATACGAACAATCAGAACTTCATCGGATTCTCTCAGAGCATTATGAGCCCTACATCGACAGTGAGTTTCTCACTTTGTCAAAGTTAAATGCACTTCTCAGCATTTTAAAAAACAACGAAGCCAGCAATATCAGTGATGCCATTACTATTTACCGAAACAGTAATAAAAACTAAGCAAGTGAGAGGATATTTCCTCTCACTTATTTATTAAACTGATAGGTCTGCTTTGCAAGCATCACCAAACAGATGCGTCGAGTGCCAAGTATTTCTGACTCATATTTATCATAAAAACTTTTTGATTACACAATCTGCCTCATACCACACACAATTCCCTGACAGATACAATCTGCCATTTCCATCACCATCGACAGAGAAATCTGCTGCAAATAAAAAGGTTCCTTTTCCGCTTCACTGGTGACAATTCCTGTGATGGAAATCTGTCCCACCTGCGGTAGCCTCTTGTTAACTCCTAGTCCTGGTTTTAAACCACCTTTTGCCAAAGTAATCAGCCCAATATGTTCTTCTTTTCCAACTGCTGCATCAATAGCTACGACAATAGGACGAGGTACCATGCGCTCAATCTGCTCCACCTTCTGCTCTAAATTCATCGCATGAACGGGTCTCTGGAGCGTTCCCTCAACTAAAATCAGTCCATGGCTAACTCTCTCCAATTTATATCCAATCAAAGGGCCCAGACAATCTCCAGTGATGCGGTCACTTCCAATACCCAAACATAGAATAGGATGATTCGCAAAGCCCTGTTGTCTGCAGATTAGTTCTGCAAATTCCCGAGCAAATTTTTCTTTAGAAAATGCCTTGCCAATTCCATAGTAATTTACCTGTCTTTCTCTCATTCAATTTTAAACACTCCTTTGAACCATTCACTTACTTTCTCCATAGATTCACTAGCCTCATTCACAGAATCTGCTGCCTCCTGCATAGATATCATAGCCTGATTCAACACAGCCATATCCAAATCTCCGATTTTTTCCTCCAACAGCTGGATGGATTGATTTAAGGAATCTACATCCAATTCATTCACTTTTGTCTCCAAAGTTGACATCGAACGGTTCAGTGATGCCAAATCCATTTTCTCCATATTTTCAGCGATGACTTTCATACAAGTTCTATATTGTTCCACCTCATCTTTTAATTCGAGACACAAAAATACTGCCCCTCCCGCAAGCATCAATATAATCAATGTCCGCAGACGCTGATGACATAATTGTCGTCCCAGTCTGCTGTTCATTCGGCGCAATTCCAGAATCATTTCGTTTTTTTCCATATTTTTTTCCATTTTTCCCTTTATATCTTCTTGCATTTTACTACTCAAATAACTTATTTCTTGCATTTTAATCCTCCATGCTGCTTTTTAAACAGCCCAAACAGCAAGGAAAAACCTCGCATATCGCGACTTTAAGCATGAGCAGCCAAAAATCTCGCATACATTCTACCAACACTAGCTCTCAATCTTCCATATTTCGTTTAATTACCGAAAAAGATGCAGGTCCAATTTCCAATAGATTCTGATGAAAGCGTTTTTCCGTAAACTCATCCCCCCAAACACTCTTCATTTCTTCTTTCAATTCCATAATTTCTAAATATCCACCATAATAGGATAGATACCCCGCTGGGTCCTCCAGTATAATATCGTAAATATCATTTGCCGTATCTTCATCCTCCAAACCAAAATAAGTCTTCACAAATTCTGCCAACGTCTCCCGATTCCATCCATCATAATGCACACCAATATCCATTAAAGCATACAAACCCAAAGTCACTACTGAAGAAAGCTCCTTCATTTTGGACACTTCACTGGAAAAATCCTGCGACAATTCATAAGCATACTGCTCTGCGTAAGTAGCCCAGCCCTCAATATAGCCTGCATAGTTTAGCAAACTCCGTATCTCATAAGGATTAGTGCCATTAAAATAAGTAGTTTGATACAAATGCCCTGGATATCCTTCATGAGCCAAAACTGAGTAATTTTGTACGGTACCATAACCATTTTTTCCTTCATTAATATAAATCACATTTTCTGTAGCTACATCCAGCCGAGGAGTAATATAAAACGCAGGACTTAAATAATTTTCCATAGATTTAGGCACTGTCTTGACTGTGTAGGAAACATCTGCTCCCTCTGGAAAATAGTCCAGCATCTTTTTCTTTAAATCTTCTAACACGAGTTCAGGCTCATTTTTTGAAAAGACTTCTTGCCCAGATGTTTCTGCCACCTCAGGATTTGCCGAGCAGATAGTGCTCATAGTCAACAAATCATCTTTTATCCGATTATAAATGGCGGTTTTCATCTCAGCTACTGTCTTATCAGAACCAGTCTCGCAAGTCATCAGCCAACTATAGTAATCTTGCCCATCTGGAAGACGACATAAACCTCCATCCGCCCCTGTTTTTAATCTATTCAGACCTTGTGCCACCGTTTCATAACCAGTCAGCACTTGAGTTTCTACAATCTCCCGATTCTTTTCTTCATAAATTGTTTTTTGGCTCTCTCTCAGACCAGAAATTTCATCTAATCGCTCCGCAAAGGAATCAATCAAGCAGCAGCTATCTCCTGTCTCCGCAAAGATTTGACATTGATTCACCACCCTCTCAATCTCCGCATCGGTCATTCCCAAGCCCTCCTCTGTCCTCAGCTGCTCCCATGCCAACATTTCCAACAGATAGTCATCTACCTGCTGCAGCATCACCAGATAAGTCTCGATATCTTCCTCGTCCTCTAGTGGATATTCTGCCAATAAAATCGGCAGCTGTGCCTGTGTACCCGTTGTTGAGCCCCAGGATTCCTGATACATCATATATTGTTCCCCATCCAGAGTTGTTTGAATCCAATCCATTAAAATATCGTAAGTTAATTTTTCTTTCTCTGACAGCTGGGCAGAATCAAAGTTCAACAGTATAATTCTTTCATCTTTCCATTTCTGATAATATTTCTGAAACTCCTCCAGTGAAATACTGCCGATTCCAGATTGCTCTGCCTGTCTAATGCCATATTGCTCTGGATTTTTTAGAGTATATTGAAGAGTCAGTGCATCCTGCTGCACCACCGACACAAATAAATCCTGTAAATGCTGTTCAAAAGCACTAATTTCTACTTGAGTGGTGACACTCTCCTCTTCTAATTTCCCTGCTAGCTGATAGATATGAAAACCTAGATATCCACAACAAATCAGCATAAGCACACTCATCAAATGATCCGAAATACGCATATAAACCGTATTGTTAAACCAAACTTGCCACTCTTCCCATCGTTTCCCATTCTCTTCCATAGAATCCCCCTCATCCCCTATTGTTAATTCAATGTATGCAAATATAGTCTGAGGATATACCTCAATCAAAACAAGGATTCGACTCAATACTATTTCTTTATCTCCAACCACCGCAAAAAGTAAAAAATCTACATCCTAAAAAGTAAAAAATTTTATATCACTTTTTTTTTAAGTATGATATTATACAGACAGTTGCAGGATTCCTGTTAAAGAGTCTACAACTAAACAGAGAAGCAAACACAAATCCTCCTTCTCCCCTTTTTTATAAATTTTGAGACTAACAGTAATGATCGGAAAATGTTAGTTTTTCCCCAAAACTTGTGTTTGCAGTCAGAAGTTTCCCCCCTATGTTCTGATCTCTGTATCAAGAGGACATTTTAGAAATTCCCCCCCAAGAAAATGTCCCTAAAAAACGAAGAAAAGCCAGTATATCTTCCCCCGATATATTGGCTTTTTTCGTTGTCTAGTTTTGACAGATTCCAAAGTCCTATATTTTCATGTAAGCATGAAATGTGCCAAACTTACGCTGGCTATCATCCCCATCAGAGTACTAATCAAGGCTCCCGCTAGAGTCCATCTGGTTTTTGTTACCTTAGCCGTCATAAAATACACACTCATGGTATAAAAGATTGTCTCAGTACTGCTCATCATAATGGAGGCAGCCAGTCCAATCATCGAATCTGTACCATAGGTTTCATACAAATCCAACAGAAGGCTGGTAGCTGCCGAAGAAGAAAACATACGTACCAAAGCCGTGGGTATAAGCTCTGCTGGAAATTTCAAAAAACTTGCAGGCACTTTCATCCACTCTGTCAGCTGTTCCAGCAATCCGCTGCTACGCAACACTCCTACTCCTATCATAAGTCCAATCAAGGTTGGTAAAATTTTGACCACAATACTCATTCCATCCTTTGCACCATCTACGAAACATTCGTAAACTGGCACTTTCCTGACAATGCCCAATGCCACGATATAGCCTACCACCAGCGGAATGATTGCGCTAGAAATATATTCGATTAGTATCATTTCACATCACTGCATTTCTCATTTTTTCATACATATGAGCCTACACTTTCAAAAAGAACTGCCTCTCCCATAAACGAGCACACAAGAGACAAGGGAAATGAATTCTCTTGTGTTTCCTCCATGAACATGATAAAGTAGAGTTATATAACTGCTCCATTAATCAAGTAACTTGTCTGCTCTGCAGGCATCCATAAACATCAAAGTACAAGCAAGGGAGGATTTTTATGAAAGAGCGTTTACAGCAAATAGAGGAAGTGATTGCCCAGGGTCCTTATAAGGCAAACTGGTCTTCTCTCAGTCAGATGCAAGTTCCTAATTGGTTCTCAAAAGCAAAATTTGGTATTTTTATTCACTGGGGACTCTACAGCATCCCTGCATTTCAGAGTGAATGGTATTCTCGCAATATGTACATCAAGGATTGCCCTTCATGGGAGCATCACCGCAAAACTTATGGGGACCACCGACAGTTTGGCTATAAAGATTTCATTCCACTGTTTACCGCAGAAAAATTTGACCCTGAACAATGGGCAAGCATCATTGAAGACTGCGGAGCACGCTATGTTTTCCCTGTCGCTGAGCATCACGATGGCTTTCAAATGTACAAAAGTGAAATTTCTAAGTTTAATGCCTTTGACATGGGTCCCCACCGTGACATTTTAGGCGAATTAAAGACCGCCTTTGAAAATCACAATCTCACGTTTTGCACTTCCACTCATCGCGCCGAACACTGGTTTTTCATGGGACATGGCAAAGAATTTGAAAGTGATATTCATGAGCCGTTAAAGCGAGGAGATTTTTACTGGCCCGCCATGCCTGAACCAGAGGACCATTTTGACGTCCACAGTCAACCTTACCCTACTGAAGAGTACTTACAGGATTGGCTGATCCGTACTTGCGAAATTATTGACCAATATCAGCCCAAAATTTTATATTTTGACTGGTGGATTCAACATGAATCCTTCAATACCTACTTACAGAAACTGGCTGCTTACTACTATAATCGCGGTGTCCAGTGGAATCAACCGACTGCTATCTGCTATAAACAGGATGCCATGGTCTTTGGAAGCGGTATCATAGAAATAGAACGTGGCGTTTTTCAAGATATTAAGCCATTTACTTGGCAGACGGACACTGCCATTGCACGCAATTCCTGGGGATATATTGAAGGATTACAATATAAAACCGCGCGTGAAATTATCAGCCAACTCATCGACGTAGTCAGCAAAAATGGAAATCTATTATTAAATATCGGGCCAAAGGGAGATGGAAGCATTCCTGATGAGGACCAACGCATCCTAAAACAAATCGGTGCATGGCTCAAAATCAACGGCACTGCCATCTATGACAGTCACATCTGGAAACGTGCCGAGGAGGGAAATACCAGAACAAAAGAAGGTCAATTTTCTGACGGAGAAGAGACTATATACCAAACCAACGATTATCGCTTTACTGCTAAGGGAAATAAAATTTATGCCTTTGCCATGAACTATCCTGACGATGGTGATTGTCTGATTCAAACTTTCAAAACTGCACCAAAACATCAGCCCGCCGAATACAATGGCATCATCCAGGATGTAAAAATTTTAGGCCAATCCACTGTATCTCCATGGTTCCGCGACGAAACTGGACTTCACGTGAAGGGGGAAAGAAAAACACAGGATTTACCTGTGGTAATTGAGATTACCGTGAAATAAACATCATATCTCTCATTTTGCAGAAAAGGGAAATAGCTGCACCAGCAGCCATTTCCCTTTTTTGTTTCATGTTATATTTGTGGCAACTTATCCTTTTCGAGAAGCGCTCTGACCTGCCGCGCCATCATCCACAATACCAAATCTTGCTTTATTTTCTGAAGTATATCCAATTGCAATCTGGTCATTTGCCTGATGAATTTGTTCCAGCAGCGCCTTGGGTTTCTCCAGCCCCTCATACTGAAAAACTTCCTTTTCTCCATCTTTCTTAACCACAATCAATCTGCCAATAATAGCTTCACCGCGCCCACAGCACAGCTTCATCGTCACTGACTCTTGCTGCAGATAAGCCCACTCGACATCCGCCAGCGAAAGACGCTGCTCCTGAAAAAACTTCTTCCACACTAATGTACCATTTTCCACTTTTAACTTCATTTTCTTTTCCTCCATTTTTTATAAAAACCCGCCAGAAGACCCTCTGTCGCCTCTGCCCTTTGGGTATTAGGTGGTGGGTCGTTCACTTATATAAGTGTTAAAATTAAAAAATACTTTACCCTCATGTTACTTACCGCTTACTGACGATATCCCACAAATCTTTGTTTCGCTGGTTCATAGCCCCATATCCTTCCAGACAGTTAATAACTCGGTCACACTCTAGCATCACTTTCTTTGCTTTTTGAAATTTTTCTTCCGAAATTTTTTCAAAACTACATTCCGAAATAACCTCCACTGCCAGCGCCTTTGCCACCTGATAATCCACATCATTTTCATGAAGTACTCCCGTTGCAAAAGGGATTTTCTCCTTTTGAAGTCTGCGATATGTGGTAATTCCTGTACCGCCTCCTGCAATCACAAATACCTGCGGCCTCCCCATCACTCGTGCCATCTCCAAATTGCCAAAGAGAGGATTGTAGCATCCTTCGTCTAGATTATACAGAGTGCGAATGACATCTTCCTGAAAAACTTCCTCCGGCTTTCCGAACCGAAAAATTTCTTTTCCCTTGACACAGAGCACATAGTCTGCCACCTTCTGAGCCATATCCAGCTCATGGAGAGAGAGAAGGATTGCCATGTGCTGTTCTTTTGCCAGCTTTCGCAAAATTTCCAGCAATTCCAACTGATATCGAATATCCAAAAAAGATGTCGGCTCATCCAGCACAATCATCTCTGGCTCCTGACAAATCGCCCTTGCCAACAACACACGCTGCCTTTGTCCGTCACTGATTTTTGTAAAATCTCGGTCACGCAGCTCCCAAATTTTGACCAGCTCCATGGCTTCCTGCACTTTTTTTCGGTCTTGTCTAGATAAAATGCCCAGACTACCTGTGTAAGGATAGCGACCTGCCGACACCACATCCTCGCAGGTCAGCAGCTCTGTCTTCAACCTCTCTGTGAACACAATTGCTGTCTTTTTTGCAAACTCCAAATTGCTCATACGCTGCACAATCTGCTTATCTAAATAAGCCACTCCTCGAACTGGCTTTAGGTAGTTTGTAATACTTTTTAAAATAGTAGATTTTCCAGAACCATTTGGTCCAATCAAGACTAAAATCTCTCCTCGATTCAAGACAAAATTGATTCCTTCAATTAAGGGATTTTTCTGATATCCCACGCTCAAATCCTGTGTATAAAAATAATTATCTCTTTTTTCTTGCATATGACATCACTTATTGCTCTTTTAAATTCCTTACTTTCTTTTATTTACCATAATCACTAATACAACAGGAGCTCCAAACAATGCAGTCACCGAACTGATGCTCAGATCAGTGGGTGCAAAAGCAGTTCTGGCAATCAAATCACATCCCAGACAAAAAATTGCTCCGCCCAAAAAACTGACAGGTATCACTAAAATCGGGTTGGATGTATTTAAAAATCGCTTGACTAGATGTGGTACCGCAATGCCTACAAAGGAAATCGGACCTGCAAAAGCAGTGACACATGCAGACAGTAAACTTGAGAAAAGCACCAGCAAAATTCGGAACCTGCGAATATTCACTCCCATATTTTGTGCATATACTTCACCAAGCTGATAAGCTCCGATTGGCTTTGCCATCAAAAAAACACACAGACTCACTGCCACCACAAAAATCACAATAACCTGCACATCACTCCATGAAGTTCCAGAAAAACTTCCCTTTGACCAGTTATGCAAATTGACAATATTAGAGTCATCAGCAAAAGTCACCACAAAATCAGTGATAGCCGATGAGATATAGCCAATCATCACACCACTGACAATCAACATGGACATTCGCTCCACTTTTCTTGCCATCAAAAGGACAAATCCCATTGAAATCAAAGAACCAACAAATGCAGCGCCAATCATCACACCAGAGCTGAGCTTGTAGGCCTGCTCCATGGAAAAGACCATCACCAATGCCACCACAAGCTTTGCTCCTGAGGAAATTCCCAGTACATAAGGACCTGCGATAGGATTATGAAAAAAGGTCTGCAGTAAAAATCCAGAAAGAGCCAATGCTCCGCCCAAAAACAAGGCTGCCAACAGACGAGGCAAACGAATTTTCCAGACAATATCATAGTAATTATCATTTACACTCTCTTTTTTTAATAAAATTGCTCCCATCTCCTGCAACGGGATTTCTACGCTGCCGATACGAATATTCAACACGACAAACCCAAGTAAAATTAGAACCAACACACCAATTACAATGCCATATCGCCTTACTTTATTTTGCTTCATTGAATCCACCCTAATTTTTTTACTACTCTAACTTTGTAAAAAATTCTAGCTTCTCAGCCTGACCATCAAAAATTTGGTGAAGCTCCAGCACAGCCTGACCTAAATCGGTATTCTCCTGAAATAGATTTTTTCCTGTACTCCATACATTGCCTTCCTTGACGGCTTTAAACTCTGCTAAAAGCGGATTCTGTGCAATCAACTCCTCCACAGAAGTAAGTCCTCCGTCCAAGCTTCCATTATAAATGATAATATCCGCATCCTTAGCTGTGGCATAGAACTGCTCCATCTCCAAAAACACCGTACCTGTAGCCTGATTATCCTCGCCCAAATCCTTGAAAATATAGCTTCCACCTGCCAATTCAATCATTTTCGTCACATAATCACCGCTTCGGCGAGCAATGGCATACCCACCTTCACTTATAGAAAAAAATGCCACAGTCTTTCCAGTGTCTTCCCCACTGGCTGCCTCATTCATCATATCTACCTGATTCTGAAAGAGTGCGGCCGCCTCCTCTTCCTTGTCCACCAACACTGCATAAAATTTAATCCACTCGGTACGCCCCAACGGATGAGTCTCATAACTGGACTTATCCACCATCACGGAAATTCCCAATTCTTCCAGTTTTTCTTTCACTTCCGGCACATGATAAATCATAGTGGACTCCACAGCTAACTTACAGCCCTTGTTCAAAATACTCTCATAGTCAGGCTCATTGTATTTGCCTCCATACAGAATACGCCCTTCTTCCATTGCCTGCCTTGCACCCGCAACATACCAACTTTCTGCTTTCAAGGAAGACAGGGCAATTACATCCAAAGAATCAAGGGCATCAAACAATCCCATAGCCGCCGTTGCCGCCAAATAAATATTTTCTACAGGCTGCTTCACTACCACTACATCCTCCGCCAGTCCTTTCGGAATTTTTGCTCCTTGAGGAACAATGAAAAAGCGAACTCCATCGGATGTACTCATCAAAGTATAATCTCCCTCATAGTAATCGACCTGAAATTCTTGGGCATACTGCAGCTCCATCGAAGCCTTGTACACCAAACGCTCCGACTCCTCTACCTCATCGGACTGCAATATGCCAAATTGCTCTTTCCACGAACCAGAATCATTTTCACTCCCAACTGTACTCTCCACAGCAGACGTCACTTCCGATTGTTCGGACACTCTGCCACAACCCCACAGAGCAGGCAGCATTGCAGCAGCTAACATCACATAATAATTATATCGTTTCACAGAATACTCTCTTTCTAATCATAATTTCATGATACCAAAGTCAAAATGTATGACATTTTAACCCACCAACTCCTCCCACAGTGAAAACCGTGGGCTTTCCCACCTTAGAATTGTAACACAGCTAAAAACAAATGGCAACCTTATGCTGGATACCTATTTTTTACTGCATCCTATATCCATAAATCTGCGGGGTCATCTCTTTAAAAAGCTCAATCAGCTGCTCTGCCTGCTGAGATTGATAATGATTTCGATTAAGCACAATACAAATCTGCCGTGTATCATGAAATCCCTTAATATTGTAATAACAGACCTGTTCCTTATAACGTCCCTGTCTTGCAAAAATCTCTGGAACAAAGGTAATCCCCAGCTGACTGCTCACCAGCACTAAGGCAGTCTCAACATTGGAAACTGTCATACGAATATCGGGATAAAAACAATCTGACTCACAGATGGTTCGACTCATTCGCCCAAGAATATGATCCGCTGAGAGCATAATGTATGGAAGCGAACAAGTCTGTGACAGCGATATGGTATTTTCCATAGCGTCCAACGCTATTTTTTCTTCATAGAACTGGGACATTTCCTCATTGCATCTTTTCTCCGCAAAATCTGAGCCAATCTGACACAATTTTTCTGTAAAAGATTTTGGCACCGCCAACATCAATTTTTCTTCCAAAAGCAGCTCACTCTTGAAATTCACTGTATCCGAATGAGGCACATCAATCATAAAATCAATCTGATTCTTCTTCAAGAGTTCTTTCAGTAAATAGGTGGGCTTTTCTACCACCAGTACCTGAGTTTCTGGATATTTCTCATAAAATTTTTCTAAAATAGGCGGCAGCAGCAAAGTACTGCGATGAGGGCTGATGCCAATTTGAATCGGTTGATATTGATTTTTTGCCAAATCATTGAGTTTCTTCAACAATTGCTGATGGGAATGAACTGTCAGCTGAGCCCATTCCAAAAATAATTCTCCCGCATGAGTCAACTGAATTTCTCCTTTGCTGCGGAAAAACAGTGACGTATTTAACTCTCTTTCTAGCGACTGAATACTCAGAGACAGCGATGGCTGAGAAATATACAACTTTTCTGCAGCCCTCGTAATATTCTTCTCCTCTGCCACAGTAATCACATATTGAATTTGATTCCAGTTCATTTTCTTCTCCGTTTTGACTCCATTTGATAGTTTTAAACTATATTTTTGATTATAAAATATATATTATACAAATGTCAACATCAATGCTATGATAACTGAGATAAATATAATAAGAAGGAGATTTTCATAATGAAAAAAGAAAATTTAAAAAAAAGCCTGCTTCTGTTTGCTTTCTTTTTTAAGATTGGATGTTTTACCTTCGGAGGTGGTTGGAGCATCCTTGCCCAGATGGAACAGGAATTTGTAGACAAAAAACATTGGATTACCAAGGAGGAGCTGCTCGATATGACTGCTCTTGGCAAATCTGTGCCAGGCATCATGATTACCAATATCAGCATGATTTTTGGTTACTCCGTAGCGGGATGGTTTGGAGGACTCTGCTCTGTTTTGGGCATTGCCTGTCCTGCCATTCTCATTTTGACCATCATTACTTTCCTTTACGACTCATTAAAAGAAAATCAATGGTGTGACTATTTATTAAAAGGGGTACGCAGCGCAGTAGTACCCATTATGGCCAGTGCTGCCTACTCTTTGAGCAAGGGACTCTTTACCAAAAAACGTGCCATTCTTATTCTGATTACTGCGTTTCTTCTCTGTACCTTCACCAGCATCAGCAACATTCTTCTGATTTTGGCTGGTGTCGTACTCGCATTTATTTTGATGGGGGTTGAGAAACAATGATTATTTTTGAATTATTCTTATCCTTTGTAAAAATTGGTTTTACCAGCTTTGGAGGCATGTCTATGATTCCTCTCATTTTGGAAGAAATGCAATCCCATCAATGGATGACCGCCGAAGATATGTCCAACTTAATTGCCATTGCGGAAATGACTCCTGGTCCTCTTGGCATCAACTGCGCCACTTTTGCAGGCACACAGACAGCAGGATTCATCGGCGGTCTGGCAGCTGTAGCCGGTGTTCTCATGCCCGCCTACACTCTAACTCTTTTAGTCGCCATCTTCTTTCAGAAAATGAAGGGAAATCTCATTTTTACGAATGTCCTCTCCGTAATAAAGCCGATCTGCATTGCCATGATAATGACCACAATCCTCGAATTATCTGCAGAAAATTATCTGAAAACAAATTATCATCCTAACTGGGCTGCCATTGTCATCGGTCTTTTGGCACTCTATCTCATTCAAAAAAGAAAATGGTCTGTACCAACCATTCTTATTTTATCCGCATTCCTTGGGCTGCTGCAAGGTGCAGTCAGCACATTCTTTTAAACCGTATCTTAACAAATATTAAGGTAAGCCCTCTTACAGCTGTAAGGTTTGAATCATATACTTTCTATAACAAGAAAAAAGGAGGCTATCTGTTATGGAAATTACTAGACCTGCTATCGCTGGAACCCTCGAATCCAGTGACTGTATGGTGACTGTGGAGGCTGGGGATGGAACCATCGATTTTGAATTAGATAGCGCAGTCATCAACCAGTATGGCAATCAAATCAAGCGAGTAACTATGGAAACTTTAAAAAATCTCGGTGTCGACAATGTAAAAATTTCTATTGTGGACAAAGGTGCTTTAGACTGCACCATCAAAGCTCGCATTGAAGCGGCAGTATACCGTTCTGTACAAAAATTTGACTATCTGCCATGGGGAGGTGCCATCAAATGATTAATGCAAATAAGAAACGTCTGCGCCGAACCATGATGTTTTTAAACGCGCAGAAACCAGGACTTATCAAGGACCCTTATATCTACAAACCTGACTCCATTATGTTGGACTTAGAGGATGCCGTCGCTGAAAATCAAAAAGATGCGGCAAGATTTTCCTTATATCATGCACTGAAATCATTAAATTATCGTGGCTGTGAGCGTGTCGTTCGCATCAATGGACTGGACACTTCTCTGTGGCAGGAAGATATCCGCTGTGCGGTGGCTGGCGGCTGTGACTCCATTCGTATTCCAAAAACGGAAAGTCCTCAGGATGTACATCGAGTAGAACAAGCCGTAGCTGCTGCCGAGAAAGAGTTTGGCCGCCCTCAGGGCAGTGTCCTCATTATGGCTGCCATCGAATCAGCTCGCGGAGTGATCCGCTCCTATGATATCTGCTGTTCCTCGGAACGCCTCTTTGGTATCGCCCTCTCCGGCGGTGACTATACCAAGGATTTGCAGACTCATATCACCGGTACCGGTATTGAACTGATGGGAGCTCGTTCTCAGATGATTATCTCCGCCCGCGCAGCTGGAGTACAGTGCTTTGATACCGTTTACACGAACTTAAACGACATGGAAGGTTTCCGAAAGGATGTAGAAAACATTCATCTGATGGGATTTGACGGAAAATCTATCATCAACCCACGCCAGATTAGCATTGTCCACGAAATCTTTACTCCTACTCAGAAAGACATTATTTTTGCAGAAAAAGTAGTTAGAGAAATCGACACAAAGAAAGCACAGGGCATCGGTGTATTCACTGTAGATGGCAAGATGATTGATATTGCATTTTATGACGGTGCAAAGCGCACTCTCGAGCTGGCGAAAGCATCTGGTGTGTATAAAGGAGGGCTTGTGAAATGATTAATGCAGTAGGCAGAGATATTCCTGAAGAAATTATTGAGATGACTGGAAAGGAAGTATTCCAGGGCAATCATTATAAAGATGGTGTAGCTTTTACGAAAGTGGGTCCTACCATCACTCCTGTTATGAACAATACAGACAGCAAGTTGGTTTCCTCCATTCATGAAGCATTGGTGAAATGCAATGCCCATGACGGAATGACTGTCAGCTTCCATCATCATTTCCGCGATGGAGATTTGGTAGTCAATATGGTTATGGAAGAAATCCATAAGATGGGCTTTAAAAATATTACCATCTGTGCCAGTTCCCTCGGCAAGGCTCATGCGCCTCTGGTTCCCATGATTGAAGACGGAACCATCGTCAATATTGAGTCTTCTGGTGTACGCGGCGCAATCGGTGAGGCCATCTCCCATGGAAAACTAAAAGGACTTGCCACGATGCGCTCCCACGGCGGCCGTGTCCGCGCTATCGTAACAGGTGAAACTCATATTGATATTGCTTTTATCGGCACACCAACCTGCGATGACTATGGCAACTGTCGTGGTATCGGCGGAAAAACTGACTGCGGCGTATTATCCTACTCCCATGTAGATGGCAATCATGCTGATAAGGTAGTGGCTATCACCGACTGTTTGGTTCCATTTCCTAACTATCCAGCACATATTCCAATGTCAAAGGTTGACTATGTCTGCGTAGTTGATGCCATCGGCGACCCCTCCAAGATTGCAACTGGTGCTGCTAAGCCAACCACTGACCAGAGAAAACTGATGATGGCAGAATACTGTACTCAGGTAGTAGTCAACACTCCCTATTTTAAAGATGGTTTCTCCTACCAGACTGGTGTAGGCGGTGCTTCCATCGCCTCCACCATCTCCCTAACCAAGATTATGGAAGAGCGCAATATCAAAATGGGCTTCGGCGTAGGTGGTCTCACCAAACCAATGTGTGATTTACTGGATCGTGGTATGGTACGCTGTCTGTTGGATACCCAGGACTTCGACTTGGATGCCATCAAAAATGTCCGCAATCCCAATCATTTCCGCATCAGTGCTGGTGCATATGCTAACCCTTTCAATAAAGGTGCCTTCGTAAACAAGTTAGATTATGTTATTCTGGCCGCACTGGAAGTAGATGTCCACTTTAACTGCAATGTAGTAGTTGGCTCTGACGGTATCATCACTGGCGCTCAAGGCGGACACCCCGACACTGCTGCTGGAGCCAAATGCACCATTGTCATTGCTCCACTGCTACAGGGACGTATCCCGGCTATTTGTACGGATGTGACCACCGTCACCACCCCAGGTGAAAGTATCGACATCGTTGTAACTGATTACGGCGTAGCTGTCAATCCACTCCGACCAGACCTGCTGCAAGCTCTGCAGGAAGCAGACTGCGTGCCACTGAAAACCATCGAAGAGCTGCGCGATATCGCTTACTCCATCGTTGGGGAACCAGAAAAAGTAAAATTTGGCGACCGCGTGGTAGGTATCATTGAAGCAAGAGACGGCACCATCATGGATGTAGTAAGAGAAATTAAGCCATTTGAATTTGAGGAATAACGCTTTTACAGTCAAAAAAACGGACATGCCCCATTTACAAGATATGTCCGTTTTCTGCCATCAAAGAGCTGCTGCATAAATATGCGGTAGCTCTTTGGCAGTTTTAATGATATTCTTTTTCTCGCTTTAGGGCACAAAACGATATCCCAGTCCCCTCACTGTCACAATATGTTTCGGATGCTGCTTGTCTACCTCTATCTTGCTGCGCAGTCGATTGACATAAACCATAATCGCATTGTCATCCACCGCCACCATATTTCCCCAGACATGTTCATAAATCATTTCTTTTGTGAATACCTGCTGAGGATGCTTAAAAAACAATAACATCAATGCACTCTCCTTCGCGGATAAGATTAACTCCTCTCCATTTTTATAAAAACGCATAGTAGATGTATTGTAAGAAAAAATACCATTTTGCAGCATATTCGTATCAGGCGCCATCTGATTTTTGTTGCGGCGAATCAACGCTTTCACCTTGGCTCCCAACACCAGCGGGCGAAAAGGCTTTGTCACGTAATCGTCCGCTCCAAGTGACAAAGCATAAAGAGAATCATAGTCCTCATTTCGACCACTAATCACCATAATCGGCGTCATCACACCCCTGCCGCGCAGCTCCTTGATGACATCAAAACCTTCTACATCTCCCAGCATAATGTCTAAAAGAATCACATCAAACTGTTGATTCTCCAATATATTTAAAGCAGTTTTCCCACTATTGGCAATCACTGCCTCTAGCTCATTGCTTCCCATCACTTTCTCCAGCAATCGACAAATCGCTGGGTCATCATCCACTATAAGTACTTTATCTGGCATTCCAAATTCCTCCCCAAAATAATGCAGCAAAATTAGTATAGCATACTTTTCATTCGTTTACCATATGCTTAAGATGATTTTTATCAACCAGAAAAAGTAAAAATAGTAGAGTAATCTTATGCACAAACGAAAATCTTTGTTGTCAAACTACGCAAAGTAAAGTACTATGGTACTATATTCCTTATCCTTTAAACTTTATGGAGGTATTATCATGCCCGACTTACTGAAAAAAAAGAAAACATACCTTATTTTGCTTCCTATTCTCCTAATCTGCCTTCTAGTATTATTGGCCTACAAAATCTGGACCCAGTACCGAGACACTCTTGTAGAAAACCAAAAGGAACAGCTTCTGATTATCTCGGAAAGTGTTTCCCAAAATTTGAGCGTCTCGCTCTTACAATATAATGAACAGCTAAATTTTTTACACACCGCCATATCTTCACAAAACCAAACCTTCCTTCAGCAATATCTCTCCACGCAGAATACCTTTGTCTGCAATATTTGCCAGCAAAATAAGGACGGAACTTTAGAGCCGATTATTTACGACCAGACCATCTCCTCCGAAATTTTGCTCAGTCAAGTAGATGACGACAACAGCATCTGGATGTGGAATGATGAACAGGGCGATAAATATTTAGTTTTCAAAAAAGCAGAGCAGGACGGCACTCAATTCTGTATGCTGGTGGATGCAGAAAAATACTATAACCGTCTGATTTCCAATCTCCACGTAGGCACCAATGGATATTTGGTCATCAAGGCTTCCTCTGGCATACTGATCATGCATCCCGACGCACAGCAATGGGGAATCGATGTCATTGAAGGAAGAAAAAAATTATACCCAAATTTGGATTACTCCAGTTTGAGTGCCATGATTGAAGAACAGAAAACAGGAAACACTGGCATTTTGGAGTATTATTCCTATTGGTGGACCTCTTCCGACCTACCAAAAGTAAAAAAAGTCTCCGCCTACACCACAGCTCCCATCGGAAATGATTTCTGGATTGTCAGTACCGTGATTGATTATAATGACTTATATGAACCTATTAAAGATAGTTTTCAAAGCATTGTTTTCATCTTTTTAGGTATCTTATTCATTTTTCTAATATTTTCCTTCTATATAGGAAAACTCATAGTGGCACATCAAAAAGCCGCCTCCGAAATTGTCTATCTAAAAGAGCTCAACGAACTGTTGGAACAGTTACATAAAAACGAAGAAACAATCGCCCACCAGCAGCGCCTGCAAATGATCGGCATCCTGACAGGAGGAGTAGCTCATGAATTTAATAATTTTCTGACTCCAATTATGGGGTACGCTGAGCTGCTGACTTTACAGCTTCCAGAAGGCTCCGAGGAACAGGAGAGTGCTCAAGAAATCCTAGATGCCTCCGAGAAGGCCAAAGATGTCGTTCGTCAGCTCTCAACGATGAGCAAGAAAAACGTAGAAACCGTCTACAAAAATGTACCCGCCGCAAAAACATTGTTGCGCGCCTACCATATGGTGGAATCCATTGTGCCCGCTAACATTGAGCTTAGCCAAAAAATTGAGCTGAATGACGAGCATCTTTTATGTAATACCACCCAAATCAATCAGGTAATTTTAAACATTTGCATGAATGCTATTCATGCCATCGGCAAACAGAGCGGCCATATTCAGCTGCGCTGCAAGACTGTCTCTAGAAACAATTTACCTAAAAATATCTGTGAATATGTATCCGATATGTGGTCTCGTTATCTCTTCATTGATATTGAGGATGATGGCTGCGGCATCAGCCCCGATATCCTAAAAAATATTTTTGAACCATTTTTTACCACAAAGGGAAATGATGGTACTGGATTGGGTTTGGCACTAGCCGAGCAAATCATCACCACGCACAAAGGTTATCTCTACGTGGATAGCCAACTTGGGAAGGGCAGTACCTTCCATATTTTACTTCCAGTCTCGGAGACCACCGATGAGACCGGATATATCGACCTTTCCAACAAAAACTCCATGCATTTTTTGCTGGCCGATGATAACATAAAAGTACTCCGTCTCCTGGAAAAGAATCTAAAAAAATTAAATTTAGATATCTCGACCTGCAGCAGAAAAGAAGAAATTCAGCAATGGCTCGACACCCATCCCATCGATGTGTTGGTTTTAGATGAAAGTCTGGAAAATGAGGACGGAATCGAATTTTGTATGTCCATTCAAGGAAAATATCCAGGACTTATCAAAATTCTAATGGTCAACATGATAACCCGCCGAATTTTGGAAGCAAAACAAAAACATATCATTGACGGCTATATAGAAAAACCCGTATCAGATGTGACATTGATGGAAACCATACGAAATTGTCGCTAATGCCTCTAAACAAGCTCAGCCTTAACATTTTTAAATTTCTACCTTAATGAATTGTAAGAAGAAATTAGTTGGAGTGTAAGGCTGAGCTTTTATAATGAAAACATCAAAAAGTTACAGCAGAATCGTTTTTCTCACACTTTAAGCTGTAACAAAAAAATTATAAAAGAGGAGGGACAAACAATGAATGAAACAATGCTTGCATTATTAGGCTTTGCAACCATTATTGTTATTATTGCTTTGTTGCTGAAAAACGTAACCATACCGTCACTGGCCTTTATCGGAGTGTCTACTGTCACCACTGCAATTTTAGTCTTGACCAAAACCTTTACCATCAGCGAAATGGGGGATTTCATCAGTGCTGGAGTAAAAGATGTGCATGGAACTGCCGCACTCTTTATTTTCTCCGTGCTCTTCTTCGGCATTATGACCGATGCCGGAATGTTTGACAAAATTATCAATGCACTGATGAAAAAGGTCGGAAACAATGTCATCGGCGTTACCCTGATGACCTGTCTCATCGCCATGATTGGCCATCTGGACGGCGGCGGCGCATCCACATTTTTGATTACCATCCCAGCTATGCTGCCCGTTTACAAGCGTTTGAAAATGCGTCCTACCACATTGCTTCTAATCTGTGTCACTGCAATGGGTGTTATGAACCTGCTTCCATGGGGTGGACCTACCATGCGCTCTGCCACCGTACTGGAAATTGACCCCAACGAACTTTGGATGCAGTTGATTCCAATGCAAATTGTTGGTATCGTTTTGGCAGTTGCGACCGCTATCATCTGGGGTATCATCGAGAAAAAAAGAGGCGCTGGTTTGAACAGTACTCTCGAAGTGGAAAACAATGGTGAATTAGAAGAAGTAGCTGAGAAAGCTTCCAACGATTTGGCTAGACCAAAATTGTTCTTCTTCAATGTAATTTTGACTCTTATGGTAATCATCTGCTTAATTTTCGTGGATGTACCTTCCTATTATATCTTTATGATTGGCTGCGTGATTGCTCTTTTAGTTAACTATCCAGGTGCCAAGATGCAGAATAAGATTATCAAGTCTCACTCTGGCCCAGCTCTTATGATGGCTTCCACCATTTTAGCTGCTGGTGTATTCTTAGGAGTATTAGAGCAAAGTGATATCATGACTCACATGGCCAATGCACTGGCTGGATTTATTCCAACCTCCATCGGAAGGTTCCTTCCACTGATTGTCGGCGTTCTCTCCGTACCATTGACCTTGATGTTCTGTACTGATTCTTACTTCTATGGCTTCTTACCTGTATTGATTGCTATCGGTAACAACTTCGGAGTTGAACCTGCTCACATTGCCATCGCCATGGTAGTATGCCGCAACTGTGCCACCTTCATCAGCCCAGTCGTACCAGCCACCTTCCTCGGTGTTGGTCTGGCAGGAGTAGAAATTAAAGACCATATCAAATCCTCCTTCCTGTGGATTTGGGGAGTCAGCATTATTTGTCTGATTTCAGGTGTTTTATTAGGTGTTTTGAATTTTTAGTCAGTGATTCTTTATTGTAACTCCTTCCCACCTCCTGTGCCCTTTGGGTATCAGGAGATGGGAAGAGTCCTATTTTCAGCTACCATTTTTCTTCTTATTTTCTCATTATGCCGCTGTCTTTCGCTCAATTTTATAATACTAATCTCTGACAGTTTCTGCACATAATCCATTCTCCGTCAATCTATATATTTTATCGCACACCTCATTCATATATTTTCGGTCATGAGAGATACTGATAATTGCCCCAGGAAACTCATGCAGCATCTGTCTGATAACAGGTCCTGATAAGGGGGAAAAATTTCGAGTTGGTTCATCCAATATCAATACATTTGCTCCAGATAAACTCATTTTCAAAAGAAGTACCTTTGCTTTCTGTCCACCTGATAATTCTGCAATTGGATGTTCCATTTCATCTGCGGCATATTTTAAAGCTCCAAGATAAGTACGAATTTTGGTTTGTTCTTCCTTAGAACCTGATTGATTCAAAAAATCTACTGGTGTCATGGAAAGGTTTAGCAATTCTTCATAATTCTGTGGCATATATTCTGCTTGAATATCTGTTCTTGCAAGAAGTTCTTCAGCTAAATGATGAAGCAATGTAGTTTTTCCTGCTCCGTTTGCTCCCACAATACAGATTTTCTCAGAACCTTGAATTCGCAGATATATATTTTCCGCAAGAACTCTTTCTTGATTGGGAGTGCAAAGTTTTTTCAGTGAATACTCAATGACAGTCTTTCCTGCTGGAATTTTTGCCTTCTCATCTCCCAATTTAAAAAATATGGCGGTCTCTTCCTCCGGCATCTCTGTCATATTCTCGTCTTGACGCGCAAAACGGCGTTCCATTGATTTCACTGCATGCATCTTCTTTTTTAGTAATCTCCCGGCAGACGGAGCCTGTCTTGTAATCACTTCCTGAGCATGGTCTACACTTTGATATATCCTTCTATATTTCTCATCTCTTATCTTTTTCTCCCGCTTATCATTGGCAGCCTTTTGTGCCTGCTTTTCAAACTGATTTAAGCGTTCCTGTTTATATTGCAGATATGGCACATGAGCCACTGTGTATCGGCATTCCGTTTTTCTTTTTATCTGTTCCAAATGAATCACCACATTGGCTGTATGTTCAATTAATGTTTCATCATGAGAAATAAACAATATAATATAAGGCCAGTCCAGTATTAATTTTTCCAACAGCACTAATGTCTCCACATCAATATCGTTGGAAGGTTCATCCAACAACAATATGGTTGGATCAGCGAAAAGCAAGCGCATCATCTGAGCCTTTACTTTCTCTCCGCCGGATAAAGTCGCCATTCTCTGTTCTGCATAAAAGAAATCCACAGGAAGATTAAACTTTCCTGCCATCCTGCTTAGTTCCTTCGGAGTTTGATTCAGGAACATCGCCTCTTCCATAAAAAACTCATAGATGCTCTTTTCTCTTTCCTCGATTGGCAATTCCTGAGGAAGATATCCCAGCCGCTGACCATCTGTAATTCGTTCTCCAGCTGACTCACAATAATCCTCAATCATCTCTGGATTATAAATCCATTTGAGCAAGGTTGATTTACCATCTCCCTCCTCGCCAATCATGACCGCTTTATCACCATCATTCAAGACACAAGTAAAATTTTCAAGAATATTTCTCAGGTCTTTTTTATGCATAATATTCAGATTCTTAACTTGTAACATATTATCCTCCCTACTGCTTCGGGCAGCTTCCATTATCATGCAAAAAGGCTGTCCTCGTAACCGAAAACAGCCCACACAAATAAACCCTATATATTTCCAAAATAGTCATAGAAAAAAGGATTAAAAAGAGTGAGATAGTCAAATTCGGCATACGCAAACAAACCTATTTACATAGGCATCAAATCATATTTGCTTCATCCAAATTTAATTATCGATTTACCATTTTA
Organism: Lachnospiraceae bacterium; assembly: GCA_051879015.1. GTDB lineage: Bacteria > Bacillota > Clostridia > Lachnospirales > Lachnospiraceae > JBJELF01. The sequence goes on along the minus strand of JBJELF010000063.1, from coordinate 19,418 downwards.
ATCCTCCATACTGTTCTTCGAGCATCTAAGCTCGCTTATTTATATATTTCCATTATACACCAAACAAGAAGATAACTCAATACGATTTTGGAGAATGATTTCACCTCTTGTTTCAGGACCCATTACCACCCTTCCAGCAAAACAATTGTTTTTTTCTTAGCAGATAATAGATTGCTCCAGTCGCATCTGCCAGAAACCAGCCGATAGGCACTGACCACCAAATTCCCACCACTCCAATAGACGGCACTGCAGAAAGCGTATAAGCCAATGCGACTCGAGTGCCCAATGAGATGACCGTGAGGACTAGGGACATTCCCGGTTTTCCCACTGCACGGTACAAACCGTAAAATAAAAACAGGCAGCCAATTCCACAGTAAAATACCCCCTCAATATGAAGATAACGAATCCCTTCCGCAATAATTTGCCTTTCACTCTCATCCACAAACAACATCATCAAAGGACGTGCAAATATCCATACCAATAAGGAGATTACAATACAGAAACCAAACGCTGCAAGCACCGCTCCTTTCAGTCCTTCTTGAATACGCTCCTTTTTTTGCGCTCCGTAATTTTGAGCAATGAAGGTGGAAAAAGCATTGCCAAAATCCTGTACAGGCATATAGGCAAACGCATCAATCTTAACGGCCGCCGCAAAAGCAGCCATCACAGCTGCACCAAAACTGTTTACCAACCCTTGCACCATGAGGATTCCCAGATTCATGACTGACTGCTGAATACAGGTCAAAACAGAGAAACTCGCAATTTCCTTGATACAATTCCATCGAACCCGCCAATGATTGATTCGAAGCTGAGGACAACAACAAATTGAGTATACGGCAATACCGATTCCAGAAACATATTGAGAAATTACTGTAGCCTCCGCCGCTCCTTCCACACCGCGCTCAAGTCCTAATACGAAGTATAAATCCAGTGCAATGTTCAGGCCAGCGGAAATAGCCAGAAAAATCAGCGGAACAATCGAATTTCCTATGGCACGCAAAAACGATGCAAAATAATTGTACAAGAAAGTAGCAAATATCCCACAAAAAATGACCATGAGATACGTTCTCATCAACCCCCAAACTTCTTCTGGTACCCGAAGAAAAATCCGAATTCCGTCTACACACAAAAAAGCAAGGATACTCAGCAAAAGAGTCAATCCCGCAATCAACACAAAAGAAGCACATACGCCCTCCTTTAGCCCATCTTCATCCCGCTGCCCAAAACGAATGGAAAATACGGCACCGCTGCCCATACACAGCCCCAGCAAAATTGAAGTCAAAAAAGTCATCAGCGTAAAGGAGGAACCAACTGCCCCCAAAGCATGTGCCCCTAGAAACTTCCCGACAATCAACGTATCCGCAATATTATAACACTGTTGCAATAAATTTCCTAAAATCATTGGGACAGCAAAACGCAGCATCGATTTCATAACTGCCCCTTGTGTTAAATCTACATTCATTGTTTCACCCAAACCTTAGTTAGCATTATCTTCATCATCCTTCAAAACTAGCCTGCCTGCTTCATAAGTATCGATTGTTAAACGATCTGAGGAAGCGAATCATTCTCTGCCGCATTTTTCAATCGAATAATGATATCATCCATACAACCCGCAAGATATTTTAATAATTCACCACCGTTTTCATCATATTTCTGCAGAAATGCTTTTATTGTATCTGTCAATTGTTTCTTGATATCACCTGACTTATTCTGCATCAATATTTTTTGTATTTTCAGATAATCAGTTTCCTCCAAAGTGGATTCTGATAATGGTTTTCCTGCCAAAATATGCCCTATCATATCCACAAAAACAATTTCACAAATATTCTCTATCATATCTTTATACTGGCTATTGTATTTGCGTAGTCTTTCTATTACATAATCCTTCGGAAATATATTTAAAAATTTTTGTTCCAGATAAATGCAGATTATAAATTCATAAATTTTATCGATTCCAGTATATCCTGAAAGGTCTCTCAGAACCGGATAATCCAACATCAAGATAGTGTTTTGTGGAGCAAATTGAATGTCATACCATTTAAAAAATTCTGGTATTCCTTTTGCAAACGTATCATACAGACAATGATTTTCATAGCACTCAAATGACGATAACATTTGATTATATAAATCGAGTGCTTTTTTTGTCTTCTCCCCGACATACACAAGCCCTGCTTCGTACACTTGTTGTGCTGATATACCTTCCGCTGGAAGCACAGAATGATTTTCAAATTGCTCTGCCTCATGAATACAGTATAGAACCGCCTCCATCAATTGTTCCGCCTTCTCATAAGTTATGGATGTGCTTTCACGAAGGGTATATTTTTCCACTAATCTTCCCACAATCGGGACTAATTCTTCCATTGTATAGTTCATCATCCATTACCCCCAACAAAGTTCTTTTAGCGCTTCAAGATACAATTCATAATCCCATCTTTTTACTTCATCAAATTTAGAGTATTCTCCATAACCATCTGAACTTTTATATCCCCCATACCCAGCCCGGATTGCCTGTGCAAAATTGGCAAGACATGTATCTTCCAAATACTCCAAATCGCCGAAACAGATATGCTCAAACTGTTCTTTCATCAAATGCAGCAATTCGTCATCTGTAATTTCATCCTGCATTTCATTCTTGTACAAATAAAAAATATCTTGTAACCGAATAATGGTCTCAACATAATTGTTTTGGTCGATATAATTGGAATCACAAAATTCATAAATAATTTTCGCTACCATTCCTTCTCCAAATTCAACCCTTCTTTGTTTTTGCAAAGCATTTTTTCGTTCATCCAAAATCAGCTTAACATCCTGCTCACTTAAAGCCAATCCAAACTGTGCCGTAACCCGATTTGTTTCAATCACTTTTTCCAGTTGATTTTGCTGCTGCAACAAAATTATCCAATCTTTACTCAAAATACATCCCTCCCAATTTTCAATTTTGGAAGGTGATTATAACACCGAATGGAAACAATTACCAGTCTTGTATTTTTTGCATTTTTGTGGTATTATACCATTGTAAAAAATGATTATCCCTCTAAATACTCCCCACTTTCTCTCGAATATTTTATACTTTTTCAATGTTGAGTCAAACATATCTTCACAATATTTACAAATTGTTAATTATCCAGCAATCGACAGCTATCATATCAAAGAAATGGATTACACCTACATCGATTCCTCTCCCTTATCATATGCCAACAAAAGGACCGCTAAACTGACATACCTGATTTGTAAATAGGTCAGTTTAACGGTCCTCATATTTCAAAATTTTAGTCATCCAATATTCAAAGCATCCGTACCGTTTGAACTAATTTGCTTTAGCTGTTTTTATTCTTGTCGTCCAGCATGAAGTAGTTAAAGTCCACCTTATTGATAACAACGGCCTCCGCAATATTCACGCAGCTGTTTCCCATACGGTTGATACTATGTAAAATTGCAGTAAATGGAGCAGTCAAACTAGCGGCACATTTTCCCTGTGCTACACGAGCCATGTGACCTTTCCTCATATTTAAGTCCAGTTCCATGATTTCTTCCTTCTGTTTGAGCAGCAGATTAGCCTGCGCAGTATCTCCTTTTTCCAACACTGCTGCCGCCTCAGAATACATGTTCTCGATTAACTGCAAACTGCGCTCCAAATCATGGATTGCTTCCGGTGTGAATTCATATTTCTTTTCTATCTTTTCATTGATTACCAAAACCACATCACCACAAAGATTTGAAATACGCTCAATATCGCTCATCACATACATGATACGTGCCGTCTGCGTTGCCTGTTCCTCAGTCAATACACCGGCGGAGAACAGGTCGGCTAAATAATCCGTAATCTTAATATTTAACTGTTGAATCCCTCCCTCATAATTTAACACGGAATCCAACAGTTCCTTTTCCTCGGTTCTGACGGCCGCTGCTACTTGCTTCAACATAGTCTTTACAAGTTCACTGCAATGCAGCACTTCCTTTGCTACCATCTGTAATGCAGCCGCTGGCTGATTAATTAAGTTATTATCTAAATACCAAATCTCAGATGGGTCTGCCTTTGTTATCTTTCCATCCGGAATGAGCTTCATCACAATTTTTACCATCAAGCCAATGAGGCAAGTCCACACAATCGTCATGCAAAGATTAAAGCCAGTATGTGCGTTTGCAATCTGTCTGGAAATTACTTCCACTTCAGGTCCTTTTGGAGAAATCAACTGAATTAGCTTTGCGTATGGATTAATAAACCAAATGAAAACTAAAGAACCGGAAATATTAAAAATACAGTGTGCCAATGCAGTACGCTTTGCATTTTTAGACTGACCTACGCTGGCTAACAATGCAGTGATCGTAGTTCCAATATTGTCACCTAATAATATGGGCAGTGCGCCAACCAACCCCAAAATACTGGTAACACCATCCGGACCAGCCTGTGAAGCAAAATTTTGAAGTACCGCAATAGTGGCACTACTACTCTGTACCAGCAAAGTCATTACAGTACCAAGCAACAGTCCTAAAATAGGAATATCTGCTACCTTGCCAATCAATTCAACAAAAATCGTACTGGAAGCGAGTGGCTTCATGACGCTTCCCATTGTTTCGATTCCTAAAAATAACAAACCAAATGCAAACAGAGTACTTCCAATGCTTTTTAATTTCTCCGATTTACTCACAAAAGAAATGATAAATCCGGCAAAGATAAATAAGTAAATATAATCTGTAATCTTAAATGCAATAATCTGTGCCGTCATCGTTGTACCAATGTTTGCACCAAAGATAATAGAAATTGCCTGCGGCAGAGTCATCAAACCTGCACTGACAAAACCGATTGCCATAACTGTGGTGGCACTGCTGCTCTGCAGCACAGCGGTGGCAAGTGCGCCTGCTATTACACCCATAACAGGATTCTTCGTCAACAGTGCTAAGATGCTCTTCATCTTTTCTCCTGCCGCCTTCTGTAAACTCTCACTCATTAAGTTCATGCCGTAAATGAAAATTGCAAGACCACCAAACAGACCAAATATAATTTTAAATGTCTCGTTCATCATTTTCTTTCCCTCTTTTCTCTTTTACAGCACCATCGTAACAGACATTTGTAAGTTCCATCTAAATTTTGCGGCACTTTAATGTAAAATTTTTATTACGAACCCCCGCTGCCCAAAGGCAGCGGGGGTTCGTAATAAAAATATTCATTTACTCTATGAGCTTGAGCGAGTCTGCATTTAACTCCAACGTATAAGAAATCATATGAGCCTCACTCATAGCCAGCGTTTCTGCTTCAAAAGATACCGCATCTGTCAAATTAGCCAGAGGAATCTCAAAAGTGGAATTACCCTCGGTATTGACTGGATAATAATTGTTCTCATTAACACACATCAAATCATAATTTGGACTGCTCCAAACGACCTTCGCTGTGATCACTCCATCTTGTATCTCCACCTGCATTGGCGACTCCACATAAGCTCGACCAGTTCCCCCTGTCAGGGTCACCTCAATTTCATAAATTCCATTCTTTACAGCATCTGACTTACTGCAGCCTGACAGGCACAATATCAACATGACTGCCGCAAAAGCAATCCGAAAAACATGTTTTAATTTTTGAATCATAGCATTTTCCTTAACTTAACGATTGATTGCATTTTCAGGAAGCATACCGGATTCAAATACCAATACTCGGTCGTACCATTCCTGTTTTTTGATACTAAAGGCAGCCACATCTGTCTCTTGATTCAATGCCTCCACTGGCACAGTGTAAGTGTATGCGCCTTCACTATCTGCCACAAAATAAATGAAATCCTCATCACTGGCTGCTGCTGCCTCTTCACCAGTACCCATATAAAGTTTCTCATATCCAGTTCCGCTCAGAGTCAAGACTGCCTGCATTGTTCCATCTTCTACTTGAAGCTCCGCCTTGACAACTTTAAACATAGAAGAACTGGAAGTTACAGTAATTTCATAAGTACCGTCCGCAATCTGTTCACCAATCAACACTTCGCCCAAATCAGCGCTCTCCTCTGTGTCTTCGGTATCGTCATTCGTTCCTTTTGTATCATTCGCTTCATCACTTTTCAAAATTACATCATTATCAATGGCATACTGTACATGCTCCACATAAATCTGCTGGACGGCTTCCAATTCGCCCAAACCTCGAATCAGACACTCAACTTCATAATTTTCTGCCTCAAATTGAGTCTTCCAGGAATCTTCCTCATCTCCTGCCATATCATTGTTTGCATGATCACCAGCTACTACCATCAAAGGCTCCAACACTACCTTGGTATAATTACCTTCCTTCACCAATGCCAACACATCATCTAAAGAAGGTGTCGCCTCTACTGTGCCAATATAATAATTCTTGTAACCATCAGCAGTAATCATGCTCTGAAGCTGTGCGTAAACTACGTTATCTTCATGCTCCGTTCCATGACCCATGAAAACAATAGCAGTCTCCTCATCACTGTATTCTGCCGTAGCATCAGTAATAGCAGAAATCACAGCATCAAAATCTGCATCGCTATTCAATAATGGCTCACCGACAATAATCTTGTCAAACTTACCCAAATAATTTTTCAGTTCATCCATGACATCGTCATATTCATAGCCATGCATTAAATGAGTTGGCTGAACAACAATTTCTGTCACACCATCTGCCACCAAACGATCCAACGCCTCTGTCATGTTGTCGATTTCCAACCCATCGCGCTCCTTCAGCTTATCAATAATAATCTGACTTGTAAAAGCACGTCTTACCTCATATTGTGGAAATGCATCCGCAATGCTCTCTTCAATGGCACCGATCGTGATGTCACGACTCTCATTGTAGCTCGTACCAAAGCTGACTACCAAAATCACCTTCTTAGCCTCTTCTGTATTCTGCATACTGCTCTCTTCTGGGACTGTTGTGACTTCTGTGGTACTTTCCTTGCTGCTTTCCTCTGCGGTTGTGTCTGCTGCACTTGTTGTATTCTCGTTGTCGGCATTTGAACTGCATCCTCCCAACACTGCACATCCAAGAACTACAGCCATCAATAATCCAATCCATCTCTTCTTCATAGAAACTTCCTTTCTGCCGCCCTTTAACGGCACTGAATTTGATTGATGCAATATACACAATTTATTAAGTGACATTGCATTTTTTGATTGAATCTATCCACCCAAGCCGAGCAATTCGACTCGGTACCACAGAAATCATGCCATAATAGAAGAAGGCATCTTGGAGAATTGCTGACAAGATCATTACTGTCAGCGAATCCTAAAACTACTGCAAGAATATGCCCTTGAGAGAGCACCATCCTTGACACATAGCCATGTCTGCGACAAAAAGGCGCCCTCCACCATTGCTGGCGGAGAGCGCGCTTATGTATAACCACAACAGAAACACATACCAGGACATCCATTATGCCTGCTATGCATCTATATGATAGGCAATATATTTGCGCGTCACTCTCCTCCGGGGTTCACAGAGAAAGGGCAACATCGCAGGGATGTTCCCTGCGATAACGTAGGTAAAGCAATCTGGCTGAAAGGGCAAGCGCCCTCACACAGTAATGTCCCTTGCGCAGGATTTTCACCTGACTTCCCTTTATTTCGCTGGAAAAAACAAAGTATGCACATAACTGCTCAGTCAATTTAACTGTTATGAATACATTTTTATTTTCCAGACAGTCGCTACGTCTATTCCTTTTCATGGGTAATCAATTCCCCATTATTCTAACATAATGCCACTATTTGTCAAGACTTTTGCAGGTCACTCTACTATATCAATTGCAGTAAGCTTTGCATTGAGGCTCTCAGCAAATCCGTCCGGCAGCAGACCGCCTGCCATCTTGATCATCACTTCTGGTGTCATACTCTTAACCATTCCCCACATACCGGTATCAGGTTTGATTTCCATATTCATTGCCAGCTTCACTGCCTTCTGCATAATCGCCAATGCCTCAGGACTCTTTGCAATCTTCTCCATTGCCATTTTAATATTGTACTTGCCCTCAGGAAATTCCATTGGAGCCTCTAAATTCATATCGCCCATGGTGCTAAACCAGTTTGCCACACCCTCAGCGCGATCATTGACCTCTGGCAATACATAGATAGATGGCTCTTTCTCTACTTTCTCAATCGTCATCGTATCCTTGACGTCGCCCGCCACTGCTTTGAGAATATTGAATCCCTCTGCCAAAGCCACCGTAAAGACAAATACCTTGGAGGCGCTCTGTTCCTCTGCCAACTTTCCATTTAAGTATAGAGCAACCGTTGGCTGATTGGAGTAAACACGAATCTGAGTAGTCTCCCCAGCACGCTGTGCATATCGCTTGCCGCACAGATGAACCATCGGAGTTTTCGTCCAGTAAGCCTGATAAACATAGTAACTATCCTTTTTAATCTTTCTATCCATGGTCATAAGACCCTTATTGTTTCGTCCAGAGACACCACCTTCATTGCGGGCAGCACAGCCAAAATCAAACATATTCCATACATGAGAGGACCAAATCCAGGGTCTCTCATCTAAAACTTTCGCCATGTGCTCATGATACAATGCCTGATATTCCTCAGAATAGTCCTTTACCGCAGGTTTTGGACCATGGTAAGTGATAATACCCTCACAGCCATACTCGCTCATACCTACACAGAGATCTGGATGCTTTGCATGGAAATTATCCATCCACGGACCATTGTCTTCCATCTTTCCGCCATACCAGCCAAAATAATGGTTATAGCTGATGACATCAGTGATATGATGCATTGGACTTTCAATCGGAGTCATGGACACATGAGCAATAGTCGTCAAACGAGTTGGATCCATTTCTTTCACCAGTGCATTCAATTCCTTATGATTCTTGACTAGCTGTTCGCTGATGCCGCCAATTAAAATTTCGTTGGAAATGCCCCAGAAACAGATAGATGGATGATTATAATTTTGAATAATTAACTCCCTCATCTGGCTGATACAGTTCTGGTGTGCTGCTGGATCTGTCTTAAACACACTGATAAAAGGAATCTCTGCCCAAACGACAAAGCCCATCTCATCACAGGCATCATAGAAATCCTGAGAATGCTGATAGTGAGCCAAACGAATGGTATTGGCCCCCAACTCCTTAATTAATCTTGCATCCTTGTAATGATCCTCACGGGTCAAAGCATTACCCTTGTAAAGTTGATCCTGATGACGGCTCACACCACGCAGCGGAGTTTCTACTCCATTGATGATAAAGCCCTTATCTGGGTTGCAAGAGAAACTGCGCACACCTACTCTGCAAGAAACTTCATCATAACATTCATTGCGGCGCTGCAGCATAGCTGTCACAGTATAAAGATAAGGATTGTCAATCTCCCAGAGCTTTGCATCTGGCACTGGAATCATCACTGCGGTATTATCAGCAGGACGAGCTGCCATCGCAACTTCCTTACCCTTGGCATCCTTGATGGAATAAATCACCGTAAAGTTCTCATCGGGAGCAACTACATACGATTCCAAGGCAAATTTTGCCGCACCACATTTACATGGAGTAGGAGTGACCTTTAAGCCAGGACCACCATAATAATCCAAATCAAAATGCGTATCTGGAACAGAAATCAGATTAACACCACGATACAGACCGCCATAAAATGTAAAGTCAGCAGATTCAGGGTACACGCTGGATTTGACGCGATTGTCACAGGCAACTACAAGCAGGTTATCTCCCTCAGCCTTGCAAAGATCAGTGACATCCGCACGGAAAATCGAGTAACCGCCCTCATGATAAGTTACCTTCTCTCCATTGACATACACAGTTGCCTGTTGACCAGCAGCCAAAATTTCCACATACACTCGACCGCCCCCCAATGGCTGTTTGGGAGTGGCAAACGTCTTTGCATACCAATAGCATCCTCTGTCATAACTGCCATTTCCATCATGTCCATCCACTGCATTCCATGTATGGGGCAAATCCACATCCTGCCAATCCATCGGAAAAGTCTCTGGCAGCCCTGCATCCTGCTGAATGAATTTCCATCCTTGGTTCAGATTAATAATCTTTCTCATGTAATTCCTCCTTAATAAAATGATACTGGGTTCAAAAAGCATGAAAAGTATGACATTTTGTCCCTAGTATCATCCTATTATACTAATTTTTTATAAGAAAAAATAGGTACTATATTTAGAAAATTCCGTACAATTTTTCACTTTATTGATGTTTTTGCAATAATTCAGGCGGCAAAGAAACATTACACTTTTAAATAATAATCTGAATTTCTAAAAAACTCCAATTCAAAAATGAACCTTCTTATTTCCACTTCCGCAGCAATTCCCAGACTTCGTCACACTCCATTCCCAGCTTCCAACAGCCTACACCTGCCAAATCATAGGTATCTGCCAGTTCCATTTTCCACGCCATAGACTGCAAATCCTCTACCCATACTTCATACTGCTTTCCATCTTCTGTAAAAGTCACATAACTTTGCTGTTCTTCTTCCAGCCAACTCTCAGACTTTTGCTGCGCTTCTAAGCTCTGATACATCTCCTGCCAATTCCTCATCCCAATTGTGTAAGTGTTTTCATTTTCTAAATCCCAAATGCAGGTATACCAGGGAATTCCATTCATCAGTTTCTCTTTTGGCACCGACTGCAAGGCCTGTTCAATGCCGTCCTTTACAAAATGATAAGATGCCGTTGAACCTGCGCTGCCGCCAATCCAATGCTCATCATAACCCATCAAGATTACATAATCCACTATCTGAGCTTGGGTATCCAGTCGATAATATCGATTCCAACCCTGAGGCATCGGGTCATCCACTGACAATACCAGCCCCGCATTACGACACATTACCGACAACTCCCTCAAAAATTGAATGAAATGACTTGCCATATCTTCCTTGATAGACTCCAAGTCCACATTGATTCCATCTACTCCCCAATCCAGAGCTGTCTCCACCAGACCTTCCTCGAGCTTTACTCTTACCTTTGTGTCGGACAAAATAGCCAAAGTATCGACTGGGATATTTAAATTGTCCACCATAGCCCACACCTGCAGCCCCATCTCATGAGCCAATTTCACATACTCGGCATTCCCCCTCATCTCCATATTGCCTTCATTGTCACTAAGAGTAAACCAGGAGGGTGTAATCACATCAACCTCTTCTAAGGCACCCGCCTCTGCATATGTCTGCAATTCGCTCAATCCATCCGTTCCAATCGTTTGATGCCATACCATAATCACGCGCTGCTCGCTGTTCAGACTGGGATACTCTATCTTTTTCACAGATACATCCCTCCGCTCTTGCCGGATTACTGTCTCTCCCAGATACTTCGTCTGAATATAACCCACAAGACCGCTCTGAGTCTGCACATTACTCCATGCACCCAGCGTACCACGCACAATTACTTCCTCACCTGTCTCTACTCTCTCCAGAATTGGACTCTTGATGCCCGCCTTATAACGCACACGACCATCCTTCTCAACCTTTGCCCAAGAAAGATCTGTGTCGAACTTGGTCCATACCCAAATACGATTTGGATTCTCCAGCACTGTAAGACGACATCCTATCTCATCAGCAATCCAGTCTGCTCTCACATAAAGCTGATTTTCCCGCATAATTACATTGACTTCATTCCCTTCCTGTGCCACTCCATCCATTAGATACTGAGTATCTCCCGCATAATAAGTCCACACATGCCATGCATCTGTCACTAACATAACCTTTCCATCACTGTAAAAACGGCTGTCGACCTGCTGATTCACCCAGTTTACTGGAAGATAATATACTCCATCTTCCAGCCAGGCAGTCTCGCTTTGCACACTGTCATTGGCGACCAAAATCACAGAATCCTCGTCTGCCACACCATAATAAACCTTCAAATCCATATAATCATTTCCAGGTATGTAATGCAAAATTAGACAAATAACTGCAACAGCGCCCAGCACCACCAGACTAATCATCAAGCCTCTCAATATAATATTTTTGCTTTTCTTCTTTTTCTTTGTATCAATCCTATTATTTTGACTCTTTTCCTTATCAACACAATCCTTGTTCTGATTTTCAATCATAATATCTCACATCCTTTCATGCTCCATTATATACTGAACACAAAAGCTTCGTCAAGCAACAATCAAGATGCGGCAGCTATCACACGATAACTGCCGCGGGCATTCTATCATCAACTCAGCACCACGATGACATTTCCTGACATCCGATTTGTCAGACATGATATACTTGTTAAATGAAACTGTATTTTTTAATCTTCGTCCGTCAGTTTATTTTCTACCCTGTCAAAACGTAATTCCACCAACCGTCCATCTTCCACAATATAGTCGCCCATGTATTGTCCTCTCTCTAAGATAAGACAAGTAGCTGCCACTTCCTCTGGCGCATACACTTTTCCCTGCAAAGTTACAGCTACTCCCTGAGCCTCATACTGCTTCAATTCCCTTATAAAAGGCTCGCACAATCGTTTCTCTTCTCTTGTGAGTGTTCGATATTGTTTCTCCATAAGTTCATGCCCCCTTGCAAAAATCTGTTGTTAACCTCTCGAAGGTAATTGTAACGCGCTGCCATTCCCTGCAGATTTTGCGGATGAGGTACCTTTTGACAATCTTTCCTATTCACCCACTTGTTTGCTCCTTCTTTTTTGTACTCTCCCTTTTTCCTAAAGCGGAACCACTTAAAATAAGACAGCCTAACTAAGCGATGAATCATTCGAGGTCTGAGTCCTCTCTCCCTGATTTTTTGGATTTCAGTTCCTCTTAATCCCAAAATAAACTTTTTTTCTAAAAATTCAAGTGCTATTTTTCCAAAATTCTCTTTATTTTGTATTTTTTACGTATTTTTCTCTCTATAAGTGTGAAATTCACTTTCTTTTAACTTTTTGTTCCATACTTTTCCCATCCTATATTTGAGTCCAGAGTATATTCTATACTTTAAAAAAAAGATTTTTTTCTTGCATAAACTCATATTTCTGCTATACTTTAGCATAGACTAATAGTATATGGAACTTCCCCTTTTTTCCTGCGTGGAAAAGCTTGTGGTTTCATATTACTACCCATCTACCATAGAAAGGATGTGATTCCAGTGAAATTGGAACGTATCAGTGAAAATCAAATCCACTGTATTTTAGAAAGTACTGACTTACAGGCCCGAAACATTCGCCCCTTCGAACTCTCCTATGGCAGTGAAAAAGCCAAAGCACTTTTTAAGGAAATGTTGCAAAAGGCTGGATATGAATTAGATTTTTATGCCCAAAATATTCCCTTGATGATAGAAACCATTCCTCTCGAGAATGACCGCATGATTCTGATTATCACTCGCATCGATGAGGCCGATGAACTTGACACACGTTTTGCCCGATTTGCACCAAGCCAGCTTGAGACACTAGACTATGATGACACTATGGACTATTTTGATGAGGAAGACGACTTAGAACTATTCCCATCTCAGCCTGAATCGCTCTCTACCTGCGAAACAACTTCTTCCCAAACGGCTCATATTTTTGCTTTTTCTTGCTTGGAAGAAGTCAGCCAAGCCGCCAAGGCCATTTGCTTTCGCTACCGTGGAACCAGCACCTTATATCGAGATATCCGAAAAGACTGCTACTATCTAATTCTTCACCCTGCCAATACAGTCAACACCGAGTATCTTCCACCACTTATGGCAGAATACACCTGTATTCACCCAAGAATTCCAAGTGAAGCCTACTGCCAAGAGCATTTACAGCTTATCATTCCAAACGATGCCCTTGAGCAATTGAAAAAATTGTGAATAACAATAGAACTGCCGCCCTCATGATAAACATCGAAAAGGTGGCAGTTTTTGTTTTGTGTTTCACATCATAAGATAATAATTAAGGAGATATCCCCTCATGGAATATCTCCTTAATGTTCTCGTCGTGTTTGATCCAAATTTCCAAACTTCGTGTACTGCGGCATCCATGCCAACTCAATGGTTCCAATCGGACCATTTCTCTGCTTCGCAATAATAACTTCCGCAATTCCCTTTTTCTCGGTATTCTTGTTATAGTAATCATCACGGTATAAGAACATCACCACATCCGCATCCTGCTCAATTGCGCCTGACTCACGCAAATCTGAAAGCATAGGACGATGATCCTGTCTAGACTCGCAGGCACGGCTTAACTGAGACAATGCAATCACCGGCACATGAAGCTCTCTCGCCAATGCCTTCAAAGAACGAGAAATTTCGGAAATTTCCTGCTGCCTGCTGTCACTGCTGCTCTTACTGCCGCTTCCTGTCATTAACTGCAGATAATCAATAATAATTACTGCAATTCCATGCTCCAGCTTATACTTTCTACACTTAGAACGAAGCTCCGTAATCGAGATTCCTGGCGTATCGTCAATAATCAGCTTTGAATTTGCCAGCACACCTGAGCTCTCCACCACGCTGTCCCAGTCATGCTCGGACAAATTTCCAATACGCAGTGTCTGACTGTCTACTCTAGAATCCATAGCTAACATACGATTCATTAGCTGCTCCTTCGACATTTCCAAACTGAAAATCACCGTTGGATAATTATTTTTTACTGCCATATGGTAAGCCAGATTCAACTCAAAGGCAGTCTTACCCATAGAAGGTCTGGCCGCAATCAAAACCAAATCCGATGGCTGCATACCTGAGGTACGATAGTCCAAATCGGTAAATCCAGTTGGTATTCCCGTCACAGTTGAGTTGCTTTTCGCAGCCTTTTCAATCTGGTTAATGACATTGATAACCACATCACGAATCGGTACATAATTACCTGTGTTTCTTCGCTCTAATACATCAAAAATATTTTTTTCTGTCTTGGCAAGAATACTATCCGTGGGCTCTTTTCCAAGATAACAATCATTGGCAATCTCTTCGCTGGTCTTAATCAATCTCCGTAAGAGTGCCTTGTCCGCTACAATCTCTGCATAATACTTTACATTGGCAGAAGTAAAAACGGTATTCAAAATATCACGAAAAAATTCCACAGAGCTAATCTCTGGTGCCACATCCTTCATCTTCAATCTATCCTGCAGGGTCACCAAATCAGTCGGCTTACCCTCATTAAACAGCTCGCAGATAGTTTCAAAAATGATGCCATACTGACTCTGATAAAAATCATTGGCTTTGAGAATATCTGCAGCCACCATAACAGCTTCCCTGTCCATCATCATGGAAGCAATAACGGACTTTTCTGCTTCTTCACTATGGGGAAGCGTTCGCTTGATCAGTTCCTCGTCCAATTCATTGCCTCCTTTCTAATCTTGTAAATCGAACGCTTGCACGCTCTGCCCTATGCATCATGCAATCTATCTATTTACTTTTGCTCCTGTACTTTTACAACCAACTCACCTGTCACATTTTTGTACAGCTTCACCGGTACACGATACACACCCACGGCACGAATTGGATCATTCAAAACCATTTTCTTTTTGTCAATATCGTAGCCTAATTGACTAGTCACTGCGCTGGCAATTTCCTTTGTGGAAACAGAACCGAAGGTTCTGCCGCCTTCACCGCATTTAATGGACAAAATGACAGCTTTATCCTTCAGATTTTCAGCCAAAGCCTGAGCCTCTGCCACACGAGCAGCTTCCTTGCGATCCTCATTCGCCTTCTTTAATTTCAAATCATTGATATTCTTCTTAGTTGCCTCTAATGCCAAATTTTTGCGGAACAATACATTTCTTGCATATCCGTCACTGACCGTCACAATCTCTCCCTTTTTCCCAACAGTCTTTACATCTTCTAACAAAATTACTTCCATAATCTATAACCTCCATTCAATAATAATTGCTTTTTCTTGATTAAATCTCTTTATTTTTTATCATATTCTGCACAGTTTTCTTCACCAGCTCCTTTGCATCTTCAAGGCTGATATCTGACAGCTGCGCACCCGCCATACCGATATGACCGCCGCCTCCAAGCTTTTCCATGATAATCTGCACATTCACTTCATCAATAGCCCGAGCACTGATATAAATCAAATTGTTGTATTCGGTAAGAACAAAAGAAGCCTTCATTCCTCGAATATCCAACAGCTCATTTGCCGCCTGAGACGCTACAATCGTAGGACTGTCTACCATGTCCGCCGGACAGATACTAATTGCAAACGCATTTTCAAAGACTTCCGCATTGCGCACCGTCTCTGCCTTTGCCCGGTAATCCTCCATAGAATCACGGAACATCTTTCTCACACGGGTTACATCCGCACCAAATTTTCTCAGATAAGCAGCTGCCTCAAAAGTATGAATGCCCGTCTTATTAATAAAATTCTGAGTATCCACTACAATACCCGAGTAAATCGCATCTGCCTCTAAGACCTTTAGCTTTACATTGTCTGCATAGTACTGCAAAATTTCCACAGCCATCTCGCTGGCAGACGAAGCATAGGGCTCTACATAAGATAACATGGCATTTTCAATGGAATCCTGGGGACGTCTATGATGGTCCAAAACTACAATATTTTTCGTATGCTGCAGCAGCTCCGGACATTCTGTATAAGTTGGACGATTGGTATCAACGACAATCAACAATGACTCCGGACGAATTAATTCTAATGCTCTCTCCTTTGTGATAAACAAATCTGTCTCATAATCGCTAGACTGACAAAAACGATCAATCAAAGGCTGGACACTGCTCGTCACTACTCCGATAACAATGTATGCTCGCTTATTGGAAAATTTCGCCGCCCGATACATGGCAACAGCCGCACCGATACAATCTGCATCACTAATGCGATGTCCCATAATAAAAACCTGATCCCTCGTCTCAATCAGCTCACGAATGGCCTGCGCCTTGACACGCGCTCTCACACGAGTATTTTTCTCCTGCATTTGTATTTTTCCACCGTAGAAACGATACTCTGTCCCCTCCTTGATGACCGCTTGATCACCGCCGCGTCCTAAAGCCAAATCAATCGCTGTGTGAGCAAACTGAAAATTTTCCTCACAACTGTCTGCACCGATACCGATACCAAAACTCAAGGTCAAAAACAAATCGTTTCCAATGTTAACATCCTTGACTTCATCCAAAATAGAAAAACGGTCATCCTGCATAGCATTCAAATCTTTTTGCTGAAATACCAACAAAAATTTATCTTTTTCAAATTTTTTTGCAATACCGCCATAATTATGGACATACTTATTGACTTTTCGATCAATCAGAGCCACCAACAAAGAACGTCTTACCTCATCCACACTGTTGAGAGCATCCTCATAATTATCAATATACAAAAAGCCTGCCACCAGCTTTTCTTCCTCATTTTTTTTCTGATATACCTGCAGCTCCGTTTCATCCGTCAAGTACACTGCATAAATATTGTTTTCTTCGGTCTCTCCATGGTCCACAATTTCTTCCATAGACTCCATCATATCTGTCATAGGCACCCGCTTGATGTCGACTTGAAAAGCTTTCAGACCATATTTGACATGAAATTTCTTATTTTCATCACCATCAGGAAGTGCATCTCTGTCAATGAGAGGAAATACATCTGTGATAGAATCCAATCGCCATTTCGTTGTCTCTAACGCATCCGCAAAAGCCTGATTCATCCATAGAAATTCTCCATTCTCATCAATCAACCCATATGGAATAGACATCTCCCTCAGCAGCTGTTTCTGTATTTGCGCAAAATCAGCTCCAAAAGAAACCAAATCCTTTGTAATATGCTCCGACGCAAACTTTTGAATCGCCACCGCCACAATAATCCCCATTGCCAAAAATAATGTCGCAACTAATCCTGATGCCACATCAATGTTATATAATATAACCAATAATATGACAAACAGTAAAAGAAAACTAAGTGAACACCACAAGCTCGCCCGAAGGCTTCCCCTAAGTTTTACTTTCAACTTCTTCTTATCTCCCATATCAATCCTCCATGTTACTCTATGAGATCACAAGTAGCTGTGCTATCAAACTACACATATACTTTTTATTATGATGTTGGGGGGCAAAAAGTATTTTGACCCCTTGATACCTACGGATTATTTCGCACTTCGTGCTCTCGCCAAAACATTTAAAATCCGCCATATTGGGGCTGCTTTCTCATGTTTTGGCATACTCCAGAGTCACACCGTTTCATGTAAACATGAAACGCATGACCTTTTAACCCTAGTATCATATTATAACATTTTTATACTAGATTGAAAAGGACTATTTTTGAATAAAAAAAAGCATAACAGCTAATTGTTACATAGCTGCTATGCCCCTCATGTCTAAAATAAATCTAATTGAAATTAATCCAAGGTGTATGGCATCAATGCAATATGACGAGCTCTCTTTACAGCTACAGTCAAAGCTCTCTGATGCTTTGCACAGTTTCCAGTAATTCTTCTTGGAAGAATCTTTCCTCTCTCGGAAACATATCTCTTCAATAATCCTACATTCTTATAATCAATTGTTCCAGCTTCTTTGCCGCAGAATACGCAAACCTTTCTTCTTCTGCGAATGGTCTTTCTCTTCATTGGAGAATCTGCCTTTTCATTTTTTGTGTATGCCATGGTATTGCCTCCTCATCATATCTTTAATTAAATGGTAAATGTTCGTCTTCCACTCCATCTGGAATATTCATAAATCCATCACTCAATGCATTGGATGGATCTGGTCTGGAAGATGGGGCCGCCTGCTGATAGCCGCCGCCATAATTGCTATTGTAGTTGTTATTGTAATTGTCATTGCGATAGCCGCTGCCGCTATTATTTCTCTCCGCAGCTGCCTTGCTCTCTGCAAATTCCATTTCCTCTACCACTACATCCGTTGTGTACACTCGCTGTCCATCTTTATTTGTATAACTGCCTGTCTGAATACGTCCAGTCATGGCAATCTTGGTACCCTGATGCAGGTACTTCTCTGCAAACTCTGCCTGACGGTCAAATGCTACACACTGAATAAAGTCTGCGGTATTCTCACTATTATTTCCTGAACTTCTTCTTCGATCTACTGCCAAAGTAAATCTTGCGATGGCCAACTGTCTGTCTCCACTATTGGAGTATCTGATATCAGGTTCTCTTGTAAGACGACCCATTAAAATAACTTTATTCATATATCTTGTACCTCTTTTCTAATTAAGCTTCCTGCTTAACGCAAAGATATCTGATAACTGGTTCCATAATACGCATACGGGATTCGATTTCTGCTGGTGCTGTTGCAGGTGCATCGAACTGTACGAAGTAGTAATAAGCCTCTCTTGTTTTCTGAATCTCGTAAGCCAATCTCTTTTTGCCTACCTCATCAACATTAGTTACAACACCACCAAAACGAGCGATTAATTCACTGATTTTGGTCATCTGAGCTGCTCTTTCCTCTTCCTCGAGCTTTACGTTGAGCACTACAGCTAATTCATATTTATTCATCTTTCTTTACCTCCTCGCGGTCAATATTGGTCCTCCATCTCAGTGGAGAACAAGGAACGTTGGCGCGTCACAGCTATGCATTTTAGCATATACTATTTCGAAATGCAAGTGTTTTTTTAATTTTTTTCTTATATA
>JBJELF010000062.1:0-3618 GCA_051879015.1 Lachnospiraceae bacterium | reverse complement strand
TTGTAAAATTAATTGGAAATCATAGGAAAAAAAATAAATTTATGTTATACTGGAGAAAAATGAAAGAGGTGAGTTTGTGGGAAAATACAAATTGATTCTGCATGAAAAAGTACAGGAGGCACTTCGATCAGTATTGCCAGTTGCATTGATTGTTTTAGCTCTATGCTTTACTATGATTCCAATTCCAACTGGTATGCTGCTTTCTTTCCTAATGGGGACTGTGCTCTTGATTGTTGGCATGGGACTGTTTACTCTGGGGGCAGATACAGCCATGACTCCAATGGGAGAATATGTAGGTGTGCAGGTAACCAGATCAAAGAAGCTATGGAATATTATCGGTATTGCCTTTTTTGTAGGTTTTTTGATTACGATTTCTGAGCCAGACCTTCAAGTGCTGGCAGATCAGGTGCCGTCTATACCGAATATGGTATTGATTTTGTCTGTTGCGGGGGGAGTGGGATTTTTCTTAGTAGTTTCTATGCTCCGTATCTTGTTTTGTATTCCCTTGCATGGATTATTGTTATTTTTCTATGCACTAGTATTTATTTTGGCAATTTTTGTGCCATCGGACTTTTTGGCTGTTTCTTTTGATTCTGGCGGTGTTACCACAGGACCGATGACAGTTCCCTTTATTATGGCATTGGGCGTTGGTGTTGCTTCCATTCGTTCGGACGAACAGGCGCAGGATGACAGTATGGGTTTGATCGCATTATGTTCTGTTGGTCCAATTTTGGCAGTTATGCTGCTGAGCTTGATTTATCGTCCAGAGGAGAGTCTCGTTTCTGCCACTGTGATTCCGGACATTACAGAATCCAGAGAAATGTTTATACAGTTTTTAAAAGCTTTGCCTGATTACAGCAAGGAAGTTTGCAGAGCATTGGGACCAATTGTGATATTTTTCTTAATTTTTCAGCTTTTATCTCAGCCAATGAAAAAGCGTCAGCTTGCCAAGATTGGAATAGGTACAATTTATACATTTCTTGGCTTAGTGATTTTCCTCGTTGGTGTTAATGTAGGGTTTATGCCAGTCGGAAATTACCTTGGATTGAAGATTGGCTCTATGAGGATTTCATGGATTGCCATTCCCATCGGGATGCTTATCGGTTATTTCATTGTGGCGGCTGAGCCAGCGGTTCATGTCTTGACAAAACAGGTGGAGGATATTACCTCGGGCGCCATTCCAAGGAAAGCTCTTTCTACTGCGTTGGGAATTGGTGTCTCAGTTTCCGTTGGTCTTGCGATGATTCGTGTTCTCACAGGGATTTCTATTTTATGGTTTGTGATACCAGGGTATCTGATCGCATTTATTCTAAGTTTTTTTGTTCCCAGAATCTTTGTTTCTATTGCTTTTGACTCTGGTGGTGTCGCGTCTGGACCTATGACAGCAACCTTTCTCCTGCCCTTTGCAAAGGGACTATGCGAGGCAGTTGGAGGAAATCTTGCGACAGATGCATTTGGCGTGGTGGCTATGGTGGCGATGACTCCTTTGATTGCCATTCAGATATTGGGAGTAACTTATAATATGGAACTTAAGTCGGTATCCAAGATGCCTGCTTTTGACCCATCCGAAGAGGATGTCATCGATATGTAAGGAGGTTGCCTCATGAGAGATGTAAACTTGCTGATCACAATCACAAAGAGAAGTGATACAGAAGATTTTATTAAGTTTTATAATAAAAATGATATAGCGGTTATTTATACAATGGTGGCAGATGGAACCGCTCGCTTGCGTACATTGAACCTTCTTGGATTGGAACAAACGGAAAAAGCAGTCCATTTTTTGATTGCTTCCGGTGAGAAGACAAGATCTCTTTTTCGCAGACTGGAAACGCGAATGCATATTGATATGCCAGACCGCGGAGTTGCTCTTGCTATCCCTATTAGTAGTATTGGCGGTGCCCGCACGATGGAATATTATTTAAATGGCCAGGAAATTACGGAAAGGAAGGAAACGGATATGAGCGCGTATCAATATGAATTGATTTTAACGGTATTCAATAAGGGATATACAGACATGGTTATGGATGTTGCCCGTGAGGCAGGAGCAGGCGGCGGAACGGTGATTCATGCAAAGGGAACCGGGGCCAAAGTAGCAAAAAAATTTTTTGGCGTAACTTTGGCAGATGAAAAAGAGATTATTTTAATTGTGGCCAATTCCTCCAACAAAAAAGATATTATGAGAGCAATTATGCAGAAAGCAGGTCCAGGAACAGAAGCACATGCTCTGACGATTTCTCTGCCAGTAAGTGAGACCGCAGGCTTCCGACTTCTTGAGGAAGATATGGAGACACAGGAAAATTAGCGATTATTTAAAGATGACAGTTTTATCCATGTACAAAAAGCTAGATTCTGCACGGCAGGAGAGGCTGACAGGCTAAAACTGTCATCTTTGTCTTTTATAAAAAATGCTTGAAATTTCATTAATTTATTAAAAAAAAGGTTGACAAAATGATTTTGGTATAATATACTAAAAAGGCTGTTGAGTACAGCTTAATTCGTTTGGCTTTATCTAGCGGTAGATAGGCAAATTTATAAAATGAAGTATAGAGACCAATTTAGATATCACATTTTTTTGATGTGAAATAGGCAATGCCGCCGCTTCTGCAAAGTAGGCTTTCTCCACAAAGGCATAAATGCGGGAAGGGTCATCAGAAAAATTTATTAGAAGACGCATGTTGTTTCTACGACTGCCCGGACATTGGTTGTAGCATGACACAGGTATCGGAAAATAAGCGTGAGTGAATGGAAAATTTAAAATGATAGTTTAAATTAAATTAGGAGGAACAACCAATGAAGAGTTACATGGCAAGCCCTGCAACAATTGAAAGAAAATGGTATGTAGTTGATGCTACAGGTTATACATTAGGTCGTTTGGCTTCTGAGATCGCAAAGATCTTAAGAGGTAAGAATAAGCCAATCTTTACACCACACGTTGATACTGGTGATTATGTTATCGTTGTAAATGCAGATAAGATTAAGGTAACAGGTAAGAAACTGGATCAGAAGATTTATTATACTCACTCCGAATATGTAGGTGGATTCAAGGACGCTACTTTGAGAGAAATGTTGGCAAAGAAGCCTGAGAAGGTTATCGAGTTAGCAGTTAAGGGTATGCTTCCAAAGGGACCTTTGGGACGTCAGATGTTGGACAAATTGTATGTTTACAATACACCAGATCATCCACATGCAGCTCAGAAGCCTGAGAAGATTGAATTTAATTTTTAATTAGGAGTGAAAGGAGGAAACAACAGTGGCAAAAGTTAAGTTTTACGGAACTGGTAGAAGAAAGAGCAGTGTAGCAAGAGTTTATTTGGTACCAGGTACAGGCAAAATTACAATCAACAAGAGAGATATTGATGACTATTTTGGCATGGAGACCTTAAAGATGGTTGTTCGTCAGCCATTGGTAGCTACTGAAAATGTAGATAAATTTGACGTATTGGTTAATGTATACGGTGGTGGTACAACAGGTCAGGCTGGTGCTATCAGACATGGTATTTCCAGAGCATTGCTTCAGGCTGATGAAGACTATCGTCCAGTATTGAAGAAGGCTGGTTTCTTGACAAGAGACCCAAGAATGAAAGAGAGAAAGAAGTACGGCTTAAAGGCAGCTCGTCG
>JBJELF010000061.1:0-3623 GCA_051879015.1 Lachnospiraceae bacterium | reverse complement strand
AAATTCGTAATGCTCAAAAAATTGCTTAGTTTCTGGAAATATGAATGGAAATGTGGTATGATACAAACATGAGTAAAATCTCAAATTTGTTCGTAATATGATAATCATTGTTCCCTATCTGACTGATATCCATCAGCAAAATAGGGTTTTGTTGATGGATATCAGTCAGATATAGGTGATTGTGGTAAGAGAAAAAGTTTTTGGGCCACAGGAAAGTCGGTGGGTTTTACACTTAAATTTATAACAAGCGAAAGGAGAGCTATCGATGAATTTGGGAAAATTAAATGAATGTGTGCTGAATTTCGAGCAGGTACTGGACTTAAAATTTGAGGAAGGTATGGCTTCCATTAAAATTTGGTCGGATGAAATTGTAGAATTTCGAGTAGGTATTGAGAGTCAGGATTTTTCTTCTAAGGCAGTGGAAAATGTGTCTGTTCAGCCTGTTGATATTCATTATCAATTGCTGGACAATACTTCGCAATCGAGCGAGCGAGTGCTGAAAATTGAGACTGCTAAACTTTGTATTAAGGTATACGATAATTTTTATGTAGATATCTATGACAAAGACGGTAAGATGCTCTGCGAAGATTATCGAGGAAGCAGAAATTACACACCGCCATTGAGCGAGCGCTCTCTGAAACAGTTAGCGGCAGAGGGGCATTTTGTGGCACGTGGAGATTATAATTACAATATTCAGGTGGTCAAAAAAATGCAGGGTGATGAGGCATTTTATGGATTGGGCGACAAGACGGGATTTTTAAATAAATATGGCTATAGCTATGAGATGTGGAATACCGATAATCCAGATCCACAGGTGGATTGTTTTAAGGTTCTCTACAAGTCGATTCCATTTTTTATCACTTTGAGGGAGAATTGTGTTTACGGTATCTTTTTTGACAACACTTACCATAGCTATTTTGATATGGGAAAGGAATCGCCAGAATACTATTTCTTTGGCACTGACAAAGGAAATTTAGATTATTATTTCATTGGCGGTCAGGATATGGCAGCAGTGCTGGCAAACTATACTTATCTGACGGGTCGTGTGCCAATGCCTCAGCTGTGGACTCTGGGTTATCATCAATCTAAATGGGGTTATGAGTCAGCTGAGGATATTTTAGATGTGGCGCAGAAATTCCGCAAGTACCAGATTCCTTGTGATACCATTCATTTGGATATTGACTATATGGATCATTTTAAGGTATTTACTTGGAATGACGAAGCCTATAAACCGAAGGGACAGTTGACCAAAGAGATGGCGGAGCTGGGATTTAAGTTGGTATCTATCATTGATCCAGGTGTAAAGGTAGAACAAGATTACGCTGTCTATGAGGAAGGCGTAAAAAATGATTATTTTATCAAGACGCCTGAGGGAGAAATTTATGAAAATGTGGTGTGGCCAGGTGTGACCGCTTTCCCTGATTTTGGAAATGAGAAAGTGCAGGCATGGTGGTCGAATAATACAAAATTTTTGATAGACAGCGGTATTCGGGGTATTTGGAATGATATGAATGAGCCCGCAAGCTTCCGTGGAGAATTGCCTCAGGATGTGGTATTTTCCTGGAAAGAAGGTGAGAGTTCGACTCATGCAAAAATGCACAATGTGTACGGTCATCTGATGAGCAAGGCAACCTACGAGGGCTTGAAGAAATATGATGGCCGCAGACCATTTGTCATTACAAGAGCCTGTTATGCTGGCTCCCAAAAATATTCCACAGCCTGGACAGGAGACAATCACAGTATTTGGGCTCATCTGCAGATGGCAGTCCCTCAGTTGTGCAACTTGGGACTTTCGGGCATGGCCTATGTGGGTACCGATATCGGTGGTTTTGGCTCAGATACCACACCAGAATTGCTGTCTCGTTGGATTGAGGTAGGATGCTTTTCTCCATTGTGTAGAAATCATAGCTGCAAAGGCAGTATTTATCAGGAGCCATGGCGTTTTGATGAACAGACTTTAACGATTAATCGTAAGTATATTTCCTTGCGTTATCGTTTACTGCCATATTTTTATGATTTATTCCGTGAGTTAGAGCTGAAAGGATTGCCTATCCTCCGTCCTCTGGTACTTCACTATCAAAATGACCCAGAAGTGAAGAATTGTAATGATGAGTTTATGGTAGGCGAGCATATCTTGGTGGCACCAGTGCTAGAGCAGGGAAAAACAATGCGCATGGTTTATCTGCCGGAAGGTATCTGGTACGACTACTGGACAAAAGAAGAAGTGCAGGGAAATCAATATATTCTGCGCGAGGCACCTATTGATGTGTGTCCGATATATGTGAAAGCGGGCAGTATTTTGCCGAATTATCCATTGCAGCAGTACATTGGTGAGAAAGAAATTAAGACTTTGGAGTTAGATGTATATCCCGGTGATGGTGTTTATATTCATTATCAAGATAATGGCAGTGATTTTGCTTATCAGCAGGGCGAATACAATTTGTATGAAATTTGTCATCAGAAGGGACAGGTGACAGTGAAATTGATTTATCATGGGTATCAGGATGTCTATGAAAATATGGATATCTTGGGAATGGATAAGCTGATAGAAATTGAAAAGGCGTAAAATGTTATTTGAAATGATACCAGGGTAAAAGGTCATCCATTTCATGCTTGCATCAAATGGATGACTTTGGGACCTGTAAAGCATGAGAAAGTAGCCCGAATAAGGCGGATTTTGAATTTTAAAGAAGAGATAAGAAGCTGGTGCAGGATTGGATTTCTGTGCCAGTTTTTTGTATAAAATAAGCTTTTTGGGGAAATAATGTATCTGAAACATTTGGAAATATCTGAAAAGGAGCTTATGTTATGGTAAATATGGAAAAGAAAGATACCATTGGCTTGTTAAAGGAATGTGATGCAGGAACGAAAACGGCAGTCAACTCCATTCAGGAGGTGACAGATCATACACAGGATCAGAAATTGCGTCAGCTTTTACTCAAGGCTATCACGGAACATGAGGCATTGGGAGAGGAAGCACATGAACTATTATCACAGTATCATGCAGAGGAAAAGGATCCAGGAGCAATGGCAAGGAGCATGTCATGGATGAAGATTAATGCAAAATTGATGATGAAAGATTCTGATAAGACTATTGCCGAACTGATGACGGATGGTTGCGATATGGGAATCAAATCACTGTGCGGCTATAAGAATCAGTATAGTAAGGCGAATCACAGGGCGGTGGAGTTGACCAATAAGCTGATTCAGGCAGAAGAGCAGCTGAGAGAAAATCTCAAGAGATGGCTGTAGAAGTTTATTCGGTTTGTTTTCAAAAAGGAATGGATGAAAGCTTGTGAAATCTGGGCGATTTTTTCTGTGATTTGCTTGTAAAATGAAGATAAAATACCTTTGAAAAAATAAAAAAGTGAAAAAAAGTGCTTGACATTGAGAGGGGAGAGTGCTATAGTATGACTTCGTCAGGAAACAAATTAAATACAATTTACAAAATTTGGATACAATTCAAGTAAATTGTATGGATTTCAAAAACAAATCAAAAAATATTTTGAAAAAATGCTTGACAAAACAAAAAAGTCGTGATATTATAACGAAGTCGTTTGAGAGAAATGACAGCGACAAAAACCTTGATAACTGAACAGTATAACCAATCCCTGAAAATTCAG
>JBJELF010000060.1:0-59127 GCA_051879015.1 Lachnospiraceae bacterium | reverse complement strand
TGGGCTCCATTTATATGGAGAATGTTATGGGCATTCAGAATCCAAAAGTTGGTTTAGTTAACATCGGCGCAGAAGAAGAAAAGGGAAATGCATTAGTTAAGGAGACGATGCCGCTTTTGAAGGCCTGTAAAGATATTAATTTTGTCGGCAGTGTGGAGGCAAGAGATATTCCGAAGGGCGAGGTTGATGTAATTGTCTGTGAGGCTTTTGTGGGCAATGTTATCTTGAAGTTGTATGAGGGTGTTGGCGGTACTCTAGTTAAGGAAATTAAGAATGGCTTAATGTCTACTTTAAGAAGCAAAATTGGAGCAATTTTGATTAAGCCCGCTTTGAAGACGGTACTGAAAAAGTTTGATTCCAGCGAATATGGCGGAGCACCTCTGTTGGGATTAAAGGGATTGGTTGTGAAGGCTCATGGAAGTTCCAAGAGCAAAGAGATATGCAATGCAATTTTGCAATGTGAGACCTTTACCAAACAAAATGTAATTGGTAAGATTGAAGCTGCTATGGCAGTGGAAGAATAGATATTAAAAATGAAAAAATAGAAAGGAAGTTGTTGTTATGGAGTTGGAAAAGTTGCAGGAAATTATTGCGGAAGTGCTGAGTGTAGAACCAGAGGAGATTACCATGGATACTACTTTTGCAGATGATTTGGGCGCAGATTCTTTGGATGTATGCCAGATTATTATGGGAATTGAGGAAGAGTTTGACATTGAAATTCCATTGGAGGAAGTGGCAGATCAGATTGTGACTGTTGGCGATGCAGTAGAACAGATTAGAAAAGCTACTGCAGAATGATAGAACTGTTTTGTGATTGAAACAGTGCAGTTATGACTATATAAAAACAATGCCGTTTCTATCCTATCCATGGACTGTGATACAGCGTCAGAGGATTGTTGGAAGCGGCATGTTTCTGCATATTGCATAGATGGAAAACAAAGGAGATTCAATGAAACGAGAGCATTCATTAAGCAGTTTAGAGGATAAAATTGGATATCATTTTCAAAACGAACATTTATTAAGGCAGGCATTGACTCACAGTTCCTATGCCAATGAGCATCATATGGACAAGATTTATTGCAATGAACGGTTAGAATTTTTGGGTGATGCAGTGCTTGAGGTGGTGTCAAGCGATTTTTTGTATCATACCCATGAAAATGTACCAGAAGGTCAGCTGACTAAGATGCGCGCCAGCATGGTTTGTGAGCCAACCTTGGCTTTGTGTGCAGCAGAGATTGATTTGGGAGGATTTTTATTTTTGGGAAAGGGCGAGGAAAGTACGGGAGGAAGATTGAGAGATTCGATTACCTCAGATGCCCTGGAGGCACTGATTGGTGCCATTTACCTGGATGGTGGTTTTGCTAATGCAAAAGAGTTTGTTTTAAAGTATGTAATGAATGATTTGGAAAACAAGAAGCTCTTTTTTGATAGCAAGACTATTCTGCAGGAAATTGTTCAGCGGGATTATAACAAATCTTTAAGTTATGAGCAGGTAGATGAATATGGACCAGACCATGATAAGACCTTTGTAGTGCGTGCATTGATTGGCGAGGAAGAAGTAGGGGTTGGCAAGGGAAGAACCAAGAAGGCGGCACAGCAGATGGCTGCCTATCAGGCTATTTTAAAAATTCGTAAACGAGGATAAGAACGATGTATTTAAAAGCAATTGATGTACAGGGATTTAAATCCTTTGCGAATCGAATGCATTTTGATTTTGGTCCAGGTGTGACTTGTATTGTAGGTCCAAACGGAAGTGGAAAGAGTAATGTTGCAGATGCAGTTCGCTGGGTATTGGGCGAACAAAGTGCAAAACAGCTGCGTGGTTCCAATATGCAGGACGTAATTTTTGCAGGTACTGAAAATCGAAAACCCTTGGGATTTGCCTCAGTTACTTTGACATTAGATAACCGAGATCATAGCATTAATATTGATTATGAGGAGGTAATTATTACTCGTAAGCTTTATCGTTCGGGTGAGAGTGAATATCGCCTCAATGGAGCTTCCTGTCGTTTGAAAGATATTTATGAATTATTTTATGATACGGGTGTGGGTAAGGAAGGCTACTCTATTATTGGACAGGGACAGATTGACCGTATTTTGAGCAATCGTCCTGAGGAGCGCCGAGAGTTGTTTGACGAAGCTGCCGGTATCGTTAAGTTTAAAAAAAGAAAGAATGTTGCAGTGAAAAAACTGCAGGAAGAACAACAAAATTTAACGCGTGTGAACGATATTTTGCAGGAATTAGAGCGTCAGGTGGTACCCCTGCAAAAGCAGTCTCAGACGGCAGAAAAATATCTGGAATTAAAGAATGAATTGCGGGACTATGATATTAATGTATTTTTGCGTGAGCGTGAGACGGGTGAAGCGGAAGTAGAGGAATTAGAAAAGTCATTGGAGGAGCTGAGCAGGCAGCAGGAGCAGAAGCAGCAGGAAAACGAGACTCTGCGCCAGAGCTATACTCAGACAGAGCAGAAAATCAGCCAGATTCAACAAGAAATGGATGAGAAGCAAGTTGTCTATAATCAGTCATTGTTGGATGTACAGGCGATTAAAGGTGATATTCAGGTGTTGACAGAGCAGATTAATACTGAGTATGCCAGCCGAGAGCATATTGAAAATCGTATTAGGCAGATTGATAAGGACAATGTAGCGAGAAAGGAAGAATTGCTGCGGTTGTCCGAAGAGAGAGAGAACCTTTCTGATGAGTTAAAACAGACAAGAAGGAGTTTTTCTGCTAGTCAGACAGCCTTAGATGACAGTTCAGAGCAGATTGCGAAGATGAGTGATGAGATTGAAGCAAAAAAAGCAAAGATTATTGAGCTTTTAAATATCAAATCTACTTATTCCGCAGAATTTCAGAGATATGAGACTATTTTAGAGCAAAATAAAAAAAGACAGAGGCAGTTGGAAGAGTGGCTGGAGAAAAGCTATCGGGAGCAGCAGGGTAAGCAGAGCGTATGGCAGGAAAGCGAGAAAGAAACAGAGCAGCTGCAGTGCAATCAAATCTCTTTGCAGGAGGAAACTGATTATGTAAAGAAAGTGATTGGGCAGACTGAGAGTGAAATCCGTGAAAAGGAGAGAAGTCTTCAAATGTTGCGCCAGTATTATCATCAGACTTTCAGTCGCGCGGAGACATTACGGAATCTGGCAGAGCGATATGACGGCTATGGAAACAGCGTGCGTCGTGTGATGGAGTTAAAATCTAGCCGAGCGGGTATCTATGGTGTAGTGGCTGATATCATTGGAGTGGAAAAAAAATATGAGGTGGCTGTAGAGACGGCTTTGGGTGGAAGTATTCAAAACATAGTAACGGACACAGAGCAAACAGCAAAACAGTTAATTCAGTTTTTGAAGCGTAATCAGTTTGGACGAGCAACCTTCTTGCCTTTGGAGGCGATGCGGGGAAATAATCAACTGTCTAATTTGGCAATCTTAAAAGAAAGTGGAATTATAGGAGTGGCCAGTGAGTTGGTGAAGACGGATGAAAAATTTGTCAATCTGATTCAATTTTTGTTGGGACGTGTGGTTGTGGCAGAAAATATTGACTTAGCACTGAATGTGGCAAGGAAATATCATTATAGTTATCGAATTGTTACTTTGGATGGCGATTTGTTTACACCAGGTGGTGCTATGACAGGCGGCGCCTACAAAAGCAGCAGCAATCTTCTGGGAAGAAAGCGTGAGATTGAGGAGCTAGAGCAGACAATAGCGATACAGGCAAAAAATTGCCGCGAGGGTGAGCAGGAGCTTCAAAGGAAAAAAGATGTTTTGGAAGAATCAAAAGGACATCTGGAGGAGATTCATCGTCAGCAGCAGGAGCTTCAAGTTAAACTGGTGGAAAATGAACTGCGGAAAAAACAGTTAAAACAAGAGTTGGCGACAGCTGCTGAGGGAGAGGAAGATTGGAAGTTGGAATTAAATCAATTGAAAAATCAAAGTAGCAGCCTGGAACAGCAGCGCAGCCGTACCAATGATTCGATTGATGCAATTGAGGCGAAAAATTCGGCAACAGAGAATCTTTTAATGGAGATGAGTCGGTCTTTAGAAGAGAAAAAAAATAAGGAAAAACAAATCAGGATAGAGTATAACGAATTGCAAATAAAATCTACTGCACTGCAGAGGCAGGATACTTATTTGTTGGATAATATGACACGCATTCGCAATGAGCGTGAAAAATTTTATCAGGAAAAGAAAAAGCTGCAAGTTCAATTGGAGGACAGTGAGGATATTGAGGCAGAAAAGGAAGAAGAAATTCAATCCATGAAGGACAAGCAGAAGCAGTTGGAGCAGAACGTGCGAGCGTTAGAAACGGAGATACGAACCTTACGTCAAAACAAGGAGGAACTAAATGTCAGACAGAGCAGTTTCTTCCAGAAAAGAGAAGTGCTGAATCAGGAATTGACAGATTTGGATAAAAATTTATTCCGCTTAAAAAGTAAAACAGAAAGATTGGAGGAACGTCTGGATCATCAGACGGAGTATCTGTGGAATGAGTATGAGATTGGTCCAAATGAAGCGGAGCAGTATTATCGCGAGGATTTAGGTGATTTGCAGCAGCTGAGAGAGAAATGTGCGGCCATTCAGAATCGAATGAAGCGTTTAGGACATATTAATTTAGAATCCATTGAGCAATGCAGAGAACTGGTGGAGCGATATGATTTTATGAAGACGCAGTACAATGACTTAATGAGTTCCGTGCAGTCCATGAGAAAAATTGTGACAGACTTGGATCAAGGAATGAGAAAACAATTTAGAGAAAAATTTAATCAGATTCAGATTGAGTTTAATCAGGTATTTCAGGAATTGTTTGGCGGCGGTCAGGCTTCCCTTGAGATTTCAGAGGATGAGGATGAGATTGAGGCGGGCATCCGTATTATAGCTCAGCCGCCGGGAAAGAAATTGCAAAATATGATGCAGCTTTCAGGCGGTGAGAAGGCACTGACAGCGATTGCTCTGTTATTTGCGATTCAGCGGCTGAAACCATCACCATTTTGTCTATTGGATGAGATTGAGGCGGCTTTAGATGATTCCAATGTGGGACGATTTGCAGAGTATCTGCATCGATTGACAAGCAGCACACAATTTATTATTATAACGCATAAGAGAGATACGATGGCATCAGCAGACCGCTTATACGGCATTACGATGCAGGAGAAAGGTATTTCTGCCTTAGTCAGTGTAAATCTGATTGATAATCTAGATTAAGAAATCAGCTGACTGAGCAGTTATCATTTATATTAGGAGGGTAACTATGGGATTTTTTGGAAAATTAGTAGAAGGTTTGACAAAGACAAGAGATAATATCGTGGCTGGCATTGAAAACATTTTCACAGGTTATTCAGAGATTGATGATGATTTTTATGAGGAACTGGAGGAAGTGTTAATCATGGGGGATCTGGGAATTAAGACCACGGATTCCATCATTGAAAACTTGAGACATCGTGTAAAGGAAGAACATATCAAGGATCCGGCAGAGTGCAAGAGACTTTTGATGGACAGCATCAAGGAACAGATGGATTTAGGAGATAATGCTTATGAATTTGAAAATAAAAAATCCGTGGTGTTAGTCATCGGTGTCAACGGTGTAGGAAAGACTACGACTATCGGAAAACTTGCAGATCAACTGAAGGCGGATGGAAAGAAAGTTATGATGGCAGCTGCTGATACCTTCCGTGCAGCAGCGATTGACCAGCTTCAGGAGTGGGCACAGCGTGCTGATGTACCAATCATTGCCCATAGTGAGGGGTCGGATCCTGCAGCAGTTATTTATGATGCTATTGCGTCTGCAAAGGCAAAAAATGTGGATGTTCTTCTGTGCGACACGGCAGGACGTCTTCACAATAAAAAGAATTTGATGAGCGAATTAGGAAAAATTAATCGTATTATTGATAAGGAGTATCCAGAGGCTTATCGTGAGACATTGATTGTCCTGGACGGTACAACGGGGCAGAATGCCTTGGTACAGGCAAAGCAGTTTATGGAGGCAGCAGATATTACGGGTATTGTTCTGACAAAGATGGATGGTACTGCCAAGGGAGGAATTGCGGTAGCGATTCAATCTGAGTTGGGTGTTCCAGTGAAGTACATTGGTGTAGGAGAACAAATTGATGATTTACAGAAGTTTAATTCTGAAGAATTTGTAAATGCTCTGTTTGCTCCCCGCAAAGATTGAGAAAATGTAAAAGGGCTAGAAAGGAAGAAAAAGAAATGGAAGAAATGACATTAGAGAAATTTGAAGAAGCCTGTGATGTAGTTCGAGAAGTTACTTTAGAAACCAAGTTGGTTTTTAGTGAGTATTTTTCTGCTCAGACAGAAAATCGTGTATGGTTCAAGCCTGAAAATATGCAGTATACAGGAGCTTATAAAGTCAGAGGTGCTTATTATAAAATCAGTACCCTTTCTCCGGAGCAGAAGGCAAAGGGGTTGATTACTGCATCAGCAGGAAACCATGCTCAGGGTGTAGCTTACGCGGCAAAAAAATTTGGCTGTAAGGCAGTAATCGTTATGCCTACAAGTACTCCATTGATTAAGATTAACCGCACAAAGAGTTATGGAGCGGAGGTCGTGCTTTATGGTGATGTGTATGATGAAGCCTGTGAACATGCCTATGAGTTGGCAGCAGAGCATGGCTATACTTTTATCCATCCGTTTAATGATTTGGATGTAGCTACAGGGCAGGGTACCATTGCCATGGAGATTGTCAAAGAATTACCAACTGTTGATTATATTCTTTGCCCAATTGGTGGCGGTGGATTGTGTACTGGTGTTTCGACAATGGCAAAATTGCTGAATCCAAAGATTAAAATTATTGGCGTAGAGCCCGAAGGAGCAAACTGTATGCAGGAATCCTTAAAGGCGGGAAAAGTAGTCACCCTTCCGACTGTTTCCACCATCGCAGATGGTACTGCAGTTAAGACTCCCGGCGATAAGTTGCTGCCTTATATTCAGCAGAACGTAGATGACATCATTACAGTGCCAGATGAGGAGTTAATTGGAGCATTTTTGGATATGATTGAAAATCACAAGATGGTAGTAGAAAATTCGGGTCTTTTGACGGTAGCCGCTCTGAAACATTTAAATGTAAAGGGAAAGAAAATTGTATCTATCTTAAGTGGTGGAAATATGGATGTGATTACTATGTCCTCCGTTGTACAGAATGGCTTGGTTCAGCGTGGCCGTATCTTCACTGTTACGGTTAAATTGCCAGATAAGCCAGGTGAACTGCAAAAGATTGCGGGTATTATTGCAAAAATGAATGGCAACATTGTCAAATTGGAGCATAATCAGTTTGTTAGTGTCAATCGAAGTGCTGCTGTGGAGTTGGGCATTACTATGGAAGCTTTTGGCGTGGAACACAAGGAACAGATTATCGAGGAATTGCAGGCAAAGGGTTATAAGCCACAGGAAGTTACACCGAAGTTGTGATTCCGAAAGTGAGGAACGAAAGTGAAGAAAAAAATACTTATATATCTGTTATGTCTGTGTATGTTGGTGATTTTTTTTCCATCAATAGAAGGAAGGGCAGAACAGGAAGGACCAGATGTGTTGGCAGACGGTTATTGCGTTGTGGATAATACTACAGGAACCATTTTGATGGAGCGCAATATGAATGAACAATATTATCCAGCAAGCATTACGAAAATAATGAATTTATTGGTTGTAGCAGAACAATGCAATAATTGGTATCAAACTTTAACTTACAGTCAAGAACTAATTGATAGCTTAGAGGGAACAAGAAGTTCGCTTATGTCTCCTGCTGGTGCTGTGGGAGAAAAAATGACAGTCAAGGATGCTGTTTACGGCATGATTCTTTGTTCAGGAAACGAGTGTGCTGGTGCTTTGGCTCGTTTTATCGCTGGTTCCGAAGAGGCGTTTGCTGACTTAATGAATGCGAAAGCGGAAGAGATTGGTGCAAAAAATACTCATTTTGTGACGCCTCATGGTCTGCATGATAAAAATCATT
This sequence comes from Lachnospiraceae bacterium, assembly GCA_051879015.1. GTDB lineage: Bacteria > Bacillota > Clostridia > Lachnospirales > Lachnospiraceae > JBJELF01. The sequence continues at coordinate 51,164 of JBJELF010000060.1, read as the reverse complement.
ACACCACACCTTATGATATGTACTTAATTGTTACTGCTGCGATGGAGAATCCGATTGCATCACGAGTACTGAGTACAGTTAATTATGTGATTAAACAGACCAATATCTATGCGGAAAGATATATTACAATGAGCCATTCGATGATCAATGGTTTGGACGAAGAAGTCGATACCATGGGAGCCTATGCGGGAAAAACCGGAAGAACTCCTCAGGCTGGACGCACACTAGTTACCTTAGCGAAAGGTGATGGCTATGATGTTACTGTGGTGATTATGAAATCAGATGATTTTAATTTTTATACAGATACAGCCATTTTGATTGATTATGCTATAGAAATACTTGAGGGGCGTATTTTTGAAAAGATAGAGTACGAGGAAAGTTATCCAGTTTGGGCAACCGGGACGGTCAATCTAAGAACTTATCCAAGTGCTCGCTCAGGGGTCTTAGGATATATACCAAAGGATATGCAGGTCGAATGTATTGGAGAATACGGTGATTGGAGTATTGTAAAAACAAAAAGCGGCAAGACTGCCTACACGCTCAGTTCTTATTTGACTAAGGAAATGCCAGAAGAAGCAACTGAATAATTCCAAAAATTTCTATTAAAAATTAGGTTGAAATTATTTCACAGATGCGTTATAATAGAGACAGTTCTAAAGAACAGTGATACTTGCTGGGGTGTTCGCGTACCTGTCTTATTTGAGCCTACATTATGACATACGGGATTCCTAGATTATCAAGTGGATGTCAGGCCTCCGAATTGCGCAGTGGAAGGCAGAAGCTTGTTTGCGGTTACCCACCTAGCTTAGCTAGGAGTCAAATTGCAGGAAACGGCACTCCGGTTTGTATTACATAAGATGATGAAAGTCAAAGAGGTAAAAAGTACGAGGGGAAACACAGAGCTTGATTTGCAACAAACCATTTCTGTTTAAAATACAAAGGAATGAAATAGTGATTCATACATTACAAAAGACGAAGGCAGTGTCATAAAGGCACTGCCCCTTTTTCGTATATAGGAGAGCGTATATTAGACAGAGAGGGAGCAATGAGGGTACATAATATTAAGCATAGCATTATTTTATTGGTGGGAATCCTATTTCTGTTGGGGACGGCCTGCAGCAGGGAGGTATCAGTACAAAGTGATAAAACACTGCAAGTGGAAACAACCAATATGGCAAGGTGTGTGGCCTTTCGTGCCTTGGCGCTGGCATTTACGGACAGAGAAAACTGCCAGAATGCACCGCGTTTTTATTTTTTGGAAGAACAACAGGATAGTTGGTATGTACCCTATATGTGTTGGCTGTATGAAAATCAAATCATTGATTTCGAGGAGATATCTCCCACTTCAGAAATTGCACAGGGAAATCTACTTTGCGGTGAGGTAAAAAAGATATTAACTCGATTGAATTTATCAGATGTGGCAAAGCAGTATTTGCAATCCACAGATGAAACCGTGGTATCAGCACAGTTGTGGTGGATGATTTATGATGAAATTTTGGAATCTTTTAATGGAATTGATGCAGTCAAAAAAATTAATTTAAAAATATGGGGCACGCCGAAAAATATTGCAGGAGCAAAACAATGGTGTGCTTACACAGATGATGGAGAGTATTATTTTGAAGGTTTGACCTTGGATTTTTATGTGGACAAGGAATTGGAAGTCTTGGTCAGAAATGGTGCGATCATTTATGTCTGTGGAGTAGTGAGCGATTCTGTGACCTATGAAAATGTGTGGATTTCCGAATGTCAGGACACAAAAGTGATGATTTTATACGATGGAATATATCGTCAATTTACCTCTAACACAGCCTTGAAAGAAGGAAGTCTTGCAGATATTTCTGTGAGTAAAGGAAAGTTAGGAAAAGTAATACTCAAAGAAGAAAAAATAGAAGGACGACTCTTAGCTGTGGGAGATGAGTTTGTACAAGTTCGGGGATATGGAGAAATTGTCTTATCGAAGCAGGCACAGTTTTATGATTTATCTTATGGTGAGGGACAAGTTACCAGTGTAAGAAAAGAAGATTTGGTGGCAGGTGAGGGCTCTTTGGAATTTATTTTGGTTGATGGTATATGCTGCGGAATTCTGCGCCAGAAAGAAGAAGCGGTACAAAATATTCGTGTGTTGATTTGTAGTGACGGATGGAGTTCCAATTATCATAGTCAGGTTTGCTTGACTAGCAGTGGAAGTTTTTCTGTCACGATGGATGAGACTAGTTTTGTCTATCAGGCAGGTACTATTTTGATTTTTGATGTGAATACTAAATTTCCGACAGACCAGGTGATTTTAGTGGAATCCTTGGAGGATGCAGGGATTCAGCTTCTCTCTGTCAACCGTAATCTTGGAAATCCAACTTATGAGGGAAGCATAGAAATCAGTAGACGAGAGGAAGGACTGCTGATTGTTAATGAATTGCCTTTGGAGACTTACTTGACTTATGTGGTGCCTTCTGAGATGCCGGCTAGGTATGGTCTGGAGGCGGCAAAGGTACAGGCTGTGTGTGCGCGCAGTTATGCATGGAAACAGATGCATTCTAATAGTTGTGCGAGTTTTGGAGCTCATGTGGATGACAGTACCAATTACCAAGTTTATAATAACATTTTGCGGCAGGATGTCTCGACACAGGGTGTTTTAGAAACCGCCGGAGAAATTTTGATGGTGGGAAATGAAATTTTGACCGCATATTATTTTTCCACTTCCTGTGGAAGTACAACAGATTTACGTTCTTGGGGTAGCAGTGAGGCTGGATACACCAAGACAACGATGTTGACACTAAATGGAGAGATATTAGATTTGGCCAATGAAGAAGTTTTTCGCAGTTTTATTCAAAACTGGGATTATCCCGCTTGGGAGAGCAGTGAAGTATGGTATCGGTGGAAATGTAGCATTGATTGGACGGAGCTGAGCCAATTATTAGATAGCCGATTAAATCAAATGTTCCAGACGATGCCAGATATGTTATTTGCGGAGGATGAGACAGGAAATTTGAGGTCTCTGACAGAAGTGAATTTGGGTGAAGTGCAGGACATTACTGTGACGAAGCGTCTGGAAGGCGGAGCTGTGGATGAGATACGTATTTGCGGAAGCTTACAGACAATACGAGTGAATCATCAGACTGCAATTCGTACTTTGTTGGGAGACAGCAGCCGTCTGTATGAAAATCGCAGCAGTGCTGGTATGAGTACCAGTGAGGGCTCATTGCTTCCAAGTCCTTTTTTCTGCTTGACAAGAGAAGAAGGAACGAATAATCTAGTGATATGGGGTGGGGGTAATGGGCATGGCATTGGCATGACACAGAATGGAGCTTATCGAATGGCAGAGGCAGGTATGACTTATCAGGAAATTTTGCAGAAATTTTATCCGACAGCTTCTATTGAAGTGTGGGAACAGTAGTGACTTTTCACAAAGAAATTTATAAAGCGGAGATATATTTATACTTGCATAAATATAAATAAAACAGTATAATTTTTTTCGTGACAAGGCATTTAGCAAATGGGTCTGCCTATAGTGATGACAGAACCTACAGAAATGAAAGTAATTGTAGCTATTTCGTAAATTCAGTTAATTTGTGTTTTGAGCAAGTTGACGGTGAGACTGCTGTTGATGCGGTAAAGTACTTAATGTTAGCTAGTGGCTGCAAATATCAGTTCAGGAGGAAAACAAGTGATGAAAAAAATTGAAATGTTAACTCCATTGGTAGAGATGGACGGAGACGAGATGACAAGAATTTTGTGGCAGATGATAAAGGAGGAATTGTTGATTCCATTTATCGATTTGAAGACAGAATATTATGATTTAGGATTACCCTATCGTGATCAGACAGAGGATCAGGTGACTGTGGATTCTGCGTTGGCAACAAAGAAATATGGTGTGGCTGTAAAATGTGCAACCATTACTCCAAACGCAGCGAGAATGCCAGAGTATAATCTGCATCAGATGTGGAAGAGTCCAAATGGCACAATTCGTGCAATTTTGGATGGTACTGTATTCCGTGCACCAATTATTGTAAAAGGTATTGAGCCAACTGTAAAGACATGGAAAAAGCCAATTTGTATCGCAAGACATGCTTACGGTGATGTATACAAAGGTGTTGAGATGAAAATTCCAGCAGCGGGTAAGGCAGAGCTGGTATACACCAATGAAGCAGGCGAGGAGACAAGAGAATTAATTCATAATTTTGCAGGACCTGGTATCATTCAGGGTATGCATAATGTGGAAGCTTCTATTCGCAGCTTTGCAAAGAGTTGTTTCAATTATGCATTAGATACTAAGCAGGATTTGTGGTTTGCGACTAAGGATACCATTTCTAAGAAGTATGACCATACTTTTAAGGATATTTTTCAAGAAATATTTGATGCAGAGTATGCAGACAAATTTAAAGAAGCTGGCATTGAATACTTCTACACTTTGATTGATGACGCAGTTGCTCGTGTAATTCGTTCAGAGGGCGGCTATATTTGGGCTTGTAAGAACTATGATGGAGATGTGATGAGTGATATGGTGGCGACCGCATTTGGTTCTCTGGCTATGATGACCTCTGTATTAGTTTCTCCAGACGGTGTTTACGAGTATGAAGCTGCTCATGGCACAGTACAGAGACATTACTACAAACATTTAAAGGGTGAGGAAACTTCCACTAACTCTGTAGCAACCATCTTTGCATGGTCTGGTGCATTGAGAAAGCGTGGTGAGTTGGATAATCTTCCAGAGTTGGTAAATTTTGCAAATCAGTTAGAGAAGGCAACTATCGATACCATTGAAAATGGTATCATGACCAAGGATTTGTACTTGATGTCCACTTTGGAAAATAAGAAGGCGGTCAACAGTAAAGAGTTCATCCTTGCAATTGCAGATAGATTGAAGAACTACTTAGAAGCTTAACCAGTCCGTGTGATGTGTCAGTTACGGTAAGATTAAACATATGATAAGAGCTCCCTAAGGCAAATCAATTGAACTGCCTTAGGGAGCTTTTATGCGTAAAGCGCATGGACAATTTATATAAGAACAGCCAGAGAATCTACAGCCGCCTGTGCCTTTTTGGAATTAAGCGGTGGATACTTCACCAACTACTTTAATACGGAAGCCAATACACTATTTACCAACTTGCCGTCAGCCTTGCCTTTGACTTTTGCCATTAGTGGCTTCATAATTTTGCCTTTATCTTTCGCAGTTGGAGTTTCAATTCCAAGCTCAGCCAACACAGCCTCAATTTCTTTGACAATGGCAGCTTCATCCATCATTTGAGGAGCAAATTCTTGATAAACAGAGATACGGAACTTGCATTCATCAATGATATCGGTGCGTTCGGAAGGAGTAGTGTCCAAAGTTTCCTTTGTTTGCTTAATTTCTTTCAGTACAACTGCATTTTCCTCATCTTCTGTCAAATCGCTGCGTTTGTCGATAGCGGCATTTTTCAGTACAGACAATAACATGGAGAGTGCATCTTTTCTTGGTTTATCTTTTGCTTTCATGGCAGCAACCATAGCACTTCTTACAACATCAATCTTTGACATATTTTTTTAATCCTTTCTATAATATATAATATAGTGCAGTCTTTGGTGTTTTCTAGTACAGTATCATATTTATGATTTTATGCTAGGTCACAGACTGTAATTATATTTATCATAGCACAGAAAAAAAACAAATTCAACATATCTGCGCTATAATAATAGTGGTAAATTCAAGTTGCCGTATAGAATGATACTAGGGTCAAAAGGTCATACATCGCATGTTTGCATGAAATGTATGACCTTGGGAGGCACTAAAACATGAACTAGCGTAAAGTAACGTAGCACTTTTTTGATAAATGTGGTATGATAGATACAGAATGACAGAAGGAGGTTGCGATGTACTATTCGGATGAGATTGTAGAGGAGGTATGCTCTCGAAATGATATTGTGGATGTGATTTCTGGTTATGTGCGTCTACAAAAGAAAGGCCGCGATTATTTTGGTTTATGTCCGTTTCATAATGAAAAATCTCCCTCGTTTTCTGTGTCAGCGGACAAGCAAATGTACTACTGTTTCGGATGCGGAGTCGGTGGCAATGTAGTAAAATTTTTGATGGATTATGAAAATTATAGTTTTACAGAGGCATTGCAGGCACTGGCAGACCGAGCAGGCGTAACACTTCCGCAGAAAGATAATTCGAGGGAAGCAAGGGAACAAGCTGATTTAAAAAGTCAGCTGTTGGCTATTCAGAAGGATGCAGCCACTTATTTTTACTATCAATTAAGGAGAGAATCGGGACAGAGAGGTTATCAGTATTTTAAGGAGCGTGGTCTAAGTGATGCTACGATGCAGTCCTTTGGATTGGGTTTTTCTAATCCATATCCCAACGATTTATATCAGTATTTGAAGAAAAAGGGTTATAAAGATGAAATTTTAAAAGAATCAGGGTTGGTTCGCCTGGATGAGAGGGGAGCCTATGACAAGTTTTGGAATCGAGTGATGTTTCCAATTATGGACATTAACAATCGAGTAATTGGATTTGGTGGTCGGGTGCTGGGTGACGGAGAGCCTAAGTATCTAAACTCTCCCGAAACAAAAATTTTTGACAAAAGCAGCAATTTATATGGACTGAATGTGGCCCGAAAGAGCAAGGCTGGCTATATACTGGTCTGTGAGGGTTATATGGATGTCATTGCCATGCATCAAGCTGGGTTTACCAATGCGGTGGCTGCGTTGGGAACCGCTTTCACAGAAAGACATGGCATGATTTTAAAACGATATGTTCAGGATGTTATTTTGACGTTTGACAGTGATGGAGCTGGCGTGAGGGCGGCTCAACGTGCCATTCCAATTTTAAAGAAAGCTGGCTTATCGATTAAAGTTTTAAATTTAAAGCCATATAAGGACCCTGATGAATTTATTAAAAATATGGGAAGAGATGCTTTTTTGGAGAGAATTGGGCAGGCTGTCAATAGTTTTCTGTTTGAAATTCAGCTTCTTTACGAAAACTATGATGGAAAGGATCCAGAACAAAAAACTAGATTTTATAATGAGGTGACAAAAAAACTGTTGGAGTTTGAGGACGAGATGGAGCGAAATAACTATATTGAGGCAGTTTCCAGACAGTATGGTATTGATTATAGTGTATTAAAGCGAAAAGTCAATCAAATGGGAGCGGTCAATGGTTTTGGCGGGGCAGTGACAGAGCGTCAAGCGCCGAGAAATCCATCCGGAAAAGAAAAAAGAAATGGAGCCTTGGAGGCGCAAAAGCGATTGCTCACTTGGATTTGTGAGGAGCCGCAGGTTTATGAAAAAATTAAAAATATAATTACGGCGGAAGATTTTGTGGAGCCACTGTATCAGAAAATTGCTGCCCTCTTAATTAAGCAGGTGGAAGAAAATAAAATAAATCCAGGGCAAATTATGAATTATTTTCTGGAGGATGAGGCAGAATATAAAAAGGCGGCGGAAGTATTTCATTCAAGACTTCCGATGAAAATGACGAGAGAAGAACAAAATCGGGCTTTCCGTGAGACCGTGATACGTGTCAAACAGAACAGTTTGGAGTATGCGGCAGCGCAGGTACAGGATATTCGAGAATTGCAGAAGATAAGCAGAGAACAGAGCACACTGAAGACGATAAACATAACTCTTGATTAGGAGGTATTGAATGGAGCAGAAGTGTGCCTTGACCAAGGAGAAAAAGCAGGAGCTTTTAAAGTTGGCGAAGGAAAAACAAAATTCTTTGGACTATGAAGAGATTTTATCTATCTTTTTAGAAAATGGAGAAGAAATCGCTGTCGATGAAGAAGAATTACTAAATTTTTTGGATGCTAATGGAGTTAATTTGGTGGAGGAATTTGTAGAAGAAAAAGAGAATCTGCCAGATGAAAATCAAGGATTGCATGAAAATGATTTTGAGACGGATGACCCAATTCGGGTTTATCTAAAAGAAATTGGAAAGATTCCTCTTTTGACTACGGAGCAGGAGATGGAGCTTTCCAGACAGATTTTAGAGGGGAGCGAGGCCGCCAAGCGAAAGTTGGCAGAGGGTAATTTGCGTTTGGTAGTTAGCGTGGCTAAGCGTTATATGGGGCGCGGAATGCAGCTGTTGGATTTGATTCAGGAGGGTAATTTAGGACTGCTGAAGGCTGTAGAAAAATATGATTATCAAAAAGGGTATAAGTTTAGTACTTATGCAACTTGGTGGATTCGTCAGGCTATTACAAGAGCCATTGCGGATCAAGCGAGAACGATTCGTATTCCGGTGCATATGGTAGAGACAATCAACCGAGTGTCCCGTCAGTCTCGAGTCTTGACACAGGAGTTGGGACGAGAACCAACGACAGGGGAGTTGGCAGAAAGTTTAAAGCTCTCTCGAGACAAAATAGAGGAAGTATTGAAAGTAGCCCAGGATCCTATTTCTCTGGAAACTCCGGTAGGTGAAGAGGAAGATAGTCATTTAGTGGATTACATTGAGGATCGACATATGCCTGTGCCATCGGAGGAAATTGATCAGAAATTTTTGAGGGAGCAGATTCAAGAGGCTTTACATTCTTTGACACCGAGAGAGGCTGATGTGCTGCGAATGCGTTTTGGATTGGATGGAAATGATGCCAAGACTTTAGAAGAGGTAGGGCGGGAGTTTCATGTCACGCGAGAGCGAATTCGACAAATTGAGGCAAAGGCATTGAGAAAACTGAAACATCCCATGCGAAGTAAAAAATTTAAGGATTATATATAGATAAAGTGAGAAGACAAGATGGAAAAGACAAAGTTAATGATATCAAAAAGACTACAGATGGTAACTTCTTTGGTGACGGAGGGAAATGTAGTGGCAGATGTGGGCACAGATCATGGATTTGTGCCACTATGGCTCGTGCTTCATAAAAAAGTACCCAGAGCGATTGCTATGGATGTCAAACCAGGTCCTTTACAGAGAGCGCAGGAGCATATTAGAGAATATGGATTGGAGGCGTACATAGAGACCAGGATTTCTGATGGATTGGAGTGTTTGGCACCAAATGAGGCGGATTCTATTATTATTGCAGGAATGGGCGGTCCGTTGATGATTCGGATTTTACAGGATGGGCAGACCGTGTTAGAGACTGTCAAGGAACTTATCTTGTCGCCTCATACGGAGGTGGCTGAAGTGAGACGGTATTTACAGCAGGCAGGTTGGGCTGTTATGGAAGAACATATGGTATTTGATGAAGGAAAATATTATGTATTTTTAAGAGCCATTCATGGCAGAGGAGATTATAACACAGAGAAAGATTTCGTCTATGGCAAGCGTTTGATGGAGAGTAAGTCTCCCATATTTTTAGACTATATAAGCTATTGCAGGGAAAAACAATGGCAGGTAAAAGAACGATTACTGCAGCAGGAAAGTGAGACAGCAAAGCTTCGTCTCAGAGAAGTTGAGGAAAAGATTGCAGAGTTGGAACAGATTATTGGACAATGGACATAATTAATATGGAGGATTGAATTATGAAGGCAAAAGAAGTGATTGCTTTGCTGCAAAATTTGGCACCGGAGTCATGGCAGTGCAAATGGGATAATTCGGGACTTTTAGTGGGTTCTGGGAAAAGAGATGTAAAAAAAATTTTTGTGACGGTGGATGTGACAGAAGAAGTGATAGAAAAGGCAATCAGTGAAGAATGTGATATGATTGTCAGTCACCATCCAATGATTTTCTCAGGAGTTAAAAGAATAAGCGACGAAGATTTTGATGGAAAAAAAGTGCTGAAGTTGGCAGAAAATGGGATTGTGCTCTATGCGATGCATACCAATTTTGATAAGTCTGACCGAGGAATGGGTATGGCAGCCGCAGAGAGACTGCATTTAGAGCATAGAGCTCCTTTGGGAGATATCGAAGAAAAAATCGTGGATGATGGCTATGAAGTAACGATTGGAGTAGGTGCAAAAGGTGTGTTACAGGAGCCAATGCCTTTAAGAAAATTTTGTGAGAGATTGAAGGGAGTTTTTTCGATAGACAGTTTGCATGTATTTGCGGGCAGTGCAGCTATGGATACGATGATTTCATATGTGGCATTATGTCCTGGCAGCGGAGCAGATGGCATTGAAGATGCTATAAAAGCAGGGGCAGATGTGTATGTGACGGGTGATATCAAGCATCACACTGGACTGGATGCGGCAGAGCGAGGGCTGATTGTCATTGATTGCGGTCATTATCAGATGGAATGGATTTTTATTGATGTAGTGAGTCAATATCTGCATGAAATGTGCAGTGATGAGCTGGAAGTGGTAGAAGACTGTTATCGTCCAGCTTATGAAACGATATAATGATGCCAAGGTAAAAATAGATTGGATTTTAAAGCTAAAGATAATGATAATATGCAGGTTTGGCTGAAGAATAGAATAAATGGAGGAAAAAAGGGTTATGGAGCAAACATTTAGAGAGCGTTATTTGGCGGGAGAAATTCAATTTGAAGAAATTGATGAATATGTGGAAGCCTGGGGCAACAGTGATACAGAATGTACCTTGCGTGAGTATTTGGGGCTGACAGTGGATGAGGAGAGTGCATGGGTCGAAGGGAGTGAGGAGGCTTTGATTGCACTGTTGGAACAGGCAAAGAAAAAGGTTGGAACAGCCAAAGAATAAAAAATCATTGTCAGCTAGATGGTGCAGCGGTGTAAAACATAAGATAACTGGCTAAAGCGCTGCAATTTTTATGGAAAGGAAAGCATAGAAATGACGGAAATAAGAAAATTAGAGGATAAAGCCAGGGAAGTGCAGGAAAATTATCCCTATCAAATTGTTCTTGCAGAGGCAAATGGGAAATTTTGTGAGTTAACTGCACCCGAAGCAGGAAAAGACCAGATTCGCTTTATTACCATCACTGAGCGAGTGGGTTTGGAGGTCTATCGAAGAGGGGTCAGTTTCCTGATGCTGAAGGCAATCAGTGATTTGTGGGGAAAGACATATGCCCATTGCTGCAAGGTAGAAACTTCGGTGGATCAGGGGTATTTTTGTTATATGTCAGACTGGCAGCCTTGCGAGAAAAATCTGCAGCAGTTAGAACAGCATATGAAAGAACTGGTGGCGCAGAATCTTCCGATTGAAAAGAAAATTGTTTCGACGGATGAAGCCATTCGGCTGTTGAAGGAAGAAGGAATGATAGATAAGGTGAATTTATTTCGCTATCGGCGTTCGTCTTGTACGAGCTTGTACTGGTTAGGTGACTACATGGACTATTTTTATGGATATATGGTGCCATCAACAGGATATTTAAAGTATTTTAAATTGTATCCTTATGGAAATGGCTTTGTCTTGCAGATGCCAAATCGAAAAAATCCAAATGTGGTACCTGAATTTGCGCCGTCCCCGAAATTATTCCATGTCTTGGAGGAGCAGCGCAGATGGCAAGAGCATATGGGCATTCATTTGGTAGCAGATTTGAATGATTCTATTGTCCGCAAAGAGATGAATGATGTCGTGTTGGTACAAGAAGCCTTGATGGAAAAGCGTATTGCTGATATTGCAGAACAAATTTGTGAGAGCGGTACCAAGCGTATTATTTTGATAGCAGGTCCGTCTTCGTCGGGCAAGACGACCTTTTCTCATCGACTTTCGATTCAGCTAAGAGCGCATGGTATGAAGCCTCAGCCTATCGAGGTAGATAACTATTTTGTTAATCGAGTGAATAGTCCACGCGATGAGGAAGGAAATTACAATTTTGAAGATATTGAATGTATTGATAGAGAACTGCTGCGCAGTGATATTAAAAAATTGCTGGCAGGAGAGAAAATCTTGATGCCAACTTATAATTTTCTGACTGGTTATCGGGAGTACAAGGGAAATTCTCTGCAGCTTCAAAAGGACCAAGTATTGGTACTGGAGGGGATTCACTGTTTGAATCCAGCTTTGTTGGGAGAAGTAGGAGCGGGATTGTGCTTTAAGATTTATATCAGCGCCTTAACTCAGATGAATGTAGACTTGCATAATCGAATTTCTACTACGGATGGTCGCTTGATTCGCCGTATTGTGCGTGATGCCCGTACTCGGGGAAATTCGGCAAAGACAACCATTGCTATGTGGGAAAATGTGCGTAAAGGGGAAGAAAAAAATATATTCCCATATCAGGAGGAAGCAGATGTTATTTTTAATTCCTCCCTGTTGTATGAGCCGGCAGTATTAAAACAGTATGTGGAACCATTGCTGTTGGAGATACCTCAAGGAGACAGTTCATATGGAGAGGCACATCGTCTGCTGAAATTCTTTAATTATTTCCTAGGCATGAGCAACGAGGATATACCTAAGAACTCGATTGTACGCGAATTTATTGGGGGAAGTTGTTTTAAAGTGTAAATAATAAAAAATTTCTTTACTTTTGAGCAAAATCATGGTAAAATTCAAAATTGTGATTTGGAGTAAACTAGATGGTCGCGGCTGCGATTGCCGAAAGGCAGCAGGTGAGGAAAGTCCGAGCTTCATAGGGCAGAGTGCCAGATAACGTCTGGCGGAGGCGACTCTAGGGATAGTGCAACAGAAATAAACCGCTAGGAAAGCCTAGTAAGGGTGGAAAGGCAGTGTAAGAGACTACCGCTTGTCTGGTAACAGGGAAGGCCATGTAAACCCCACTCGAAGCAAGACCGAACATGGAGCATCAGTGGCCCGCTGGCTCCGGGTAGGTCGCTTGAGATGTCTGGCGACAGACATACTAGATAGATGATCATCGACATGAAAATGTAACATAACTCGGCTTATAGGTTTACTCCAAAAAATGAGGTAAAGTAGGCTCTTACTAGATTTAGTGAGAGCTATTTTATTATTATGATATGGATCAAAAAGTCATGCATTTTATGTTTATATCAAAAAGCATGAATTTGGAACCTGAAAAAACATGAGAAAATAGCCTGAATAGGGTGAATTTCGAATTATTTAAAAAGGGAGATTTATGTTATGAAAGTAACAATTAATATTGAGAAGCAGACCAAGGAATTAGGTTCATTATTTGGTATCTTTTTTGAAGATATCAATCACGCGGCAGATGGTGGGCTGTATGCCGAGATGGTACAGAATCGTTCCTTTGAGTTTGATCCTATTGACAATAAGAAGTATCATGCTTTGACGGCTTGGGAAAAGCTAGGACGGGCGGAACTTTCCATTGAGACAGCGGATCCTCTCAGCAGAAAAAATCCACATTATCTGGTGATGCATGTATCAGAGCCTTCAGGAGATGATGGTGTAAGAAATATGGGATTTAATGAGGGTATGGTATTTGAAGATGGTGAAAAGTATTATGCCAGCTGTTATGCCAGAAGTGTACAAAATGCAGAAATCAAACTGTCTATTCGTAATGAGGCAGGGCGCATACTGGATGAAGCAAGTTTTTTTATTGGAACAGAATGGACAAAGTATGAGGCGCTATTGACTGCATCTTCCAGTACTACACAGGGATCTGTTGCAGTTACTTTAACAGGAGCAGGCTGTGTCGAGGTGGATTTTGTTTCCTTGTTTCCAAAGGATACCTATAAGGGTCGAAGAAATGGATTGCGGCGTGATTTGGCGGAAGCTTTAGAAGCAATGCATCCAAAGTTTATGCGTTTTCCAGGCGGTTGTTTGATTCATGATGGAAATTTAGATCCAGACAGCAGAGATGCCCAGTATCGATGGAAAAATAGTGTGGGTCCTATTGAAGAGCGTCCGGCTAGAAGAAACAATTGGGATTATAATCAGACTTTAGGACTGGGATATTTTGAATATTTTCAATTCTGCGAAGATATTGGTGCAAAACCTCTTCCAGTGCTTCCAGGTGGTTATGATCCTCATCATTATAATGCGGCATCAGGTGAGTTGCTGCAGGGATTTATTGATGATGCGCTTGATTTAATTGAGTTTGCTAATGGAGATGTCAACACCAAATGGGGCGGGCTTCGTGCCTCTATGGGACATCCAGAGCCTTTTGGCATGGAGTACATAGGCATTGGTAACGAGGAGATTGGAGATGCCTTTTTTGAGCGTTCTCCGCTATTTCATAAGGCAATCAAGGACAAATATCCAGATATGAAGGTGATTGGTACCAGCGGACCTTTTGCAGCTGGCATTGAGTATGAGAAAGGCTGGAAGGCAGCACGCCGTGAGAAGGCAGATTTGGTGGATGAGCATTATTATCAGTCACCGGATTGGTTTTTGGCGCACCATCATAGATATGATAATTTTGATGTCAATGGACCAAAGGTCTTTTTGGGCGAGTATGCATCTCAGGGAAATACTTGGTATAATGCACTGGCGGAAGCCTCCTTTATGATTGCGCTTCAAAATGCGCCGGCAGTGGAGTTGGCCTGCTATGCCCCTTTACTGTGTAATGTAGATTATGTCAATTGGCGGCCTGATATGATTTGGTTTGACAATCATCGTTTTTATTTGACACCAAATTACCATGTGCAGAAACTGTATATGGAACATCAGGGTGATGCAGTATTAGAGCAGCGGGTAGAGCAGCAGGAGGAAAATTATGTGGCAAGCAGACGTGTTGACAGTTTGCCAGGTATTGTGGCACTCGGCTGTGATGATTCCGTAGTAGAGTACAGTGAAATTGTAGTTATTAACGAGGATAGCAAGAAGATGCATTGTTTTGCGGACCAAACGGTTGGTTTGAAAAAGAGCAGAGAGATCGAATTGGAGACCATCCCATTCAAGAATTATACCATTTGTCTTAAAGCAAAGGAAATTCATGGAAAGAAGGGAATGCGTATCATTTTTGCTCGTCAGGACAAGAAAAATCAGCTCTGTTGGACATTGGGCGGCTGGGCAAACAGCGATTCCATGATTAGTGAGGACTTGAGTGGAAGAAATTCCTGTTTGAGTCAGAGAGAGCGTAAAATAGAGCAGGGACGTACATACGAGTTGGAAATTCATGTTCGAGGAAGACATGTAGAAACTTATGTGGATGGTGCTCTGGAACTTGCATTGGATGTGAAGCCAACTATCATTGAGCCAGTTTATATCAGCACCACTCTGGACAGAGAATCTAAGGATGTGATTGTTAAGCTTGTTAATGTCACGCCGATGGAGCAGAAGATTGATATTTGTTTTACACAGGAGTTATCAGGCTGGGAAGGTACTGCATATTATATAGAAGGTCATAAGCCAGGCTCCTACAATAGCTTTTCTCATCCAAATGCAGTGATACCGTACATACAGAAATTTGAAACTACAGAAAAAGATTTTTCTTGGACACTGCCAAAGGAGTCTTTGTATATTTTACGCCTGAAGCAGAAATAAGGAGTTGGATAGAAATGAACTGGAAAAAATGGGCTAAGAAATTACTGATTATTGTGATTGGCGTGGCAGGATTGGGGCTGATTGTAGTTTTAGGTCTTAACTGTTATGTAGTGGAATCAGTGAAAAGCCATATTTTGACAGAAGAGGAAGCAGCACAACTCACAGATATGGACTGTATTTTAGTGTTGGGCTGTCAGGTGAAATCAAATGGGGAACCCAGTTCTATGCTGGCAGATCGTTTAAAACAAGGTGTGGCTCTGTATGAATTGCAGGCAGCGCCCAAATTGCTAATGAGCGGAGATCATGGCAGTGATGATTACAATGAAGTGCAGGTTATGAAGAATTATGCTATGGAAGCAGGGGTAACTTCCTCAGATGTTTTCATGGATCATGCTGGATTTTCTACTTATGAGAGTATGTATCGTGCCAGAGAGGTATTTGGCGTAAAGAAGATGATTATTGTAACGCAGGAGTACCATCTATATCGTGCATTGTATATTGCTGAGAAACTTGGAATTGAGGCTTATGGTGTGGCAGCTGATTATCGTAGCTATTATGGTCAGGAAATGCGGAATATACGCGAGGCAGCAGCGAGAATTAAGGATGTGGTATCTATTATCATGCTTCCTTTGCCGACTTATTTAGGTGAGCAGATATCTATTCGGGGCAATGGCGATTTAACCAATGACTAAATAAAATAATATGATACCAGAGTCCCAAGAAGTCAAAAGACCTTTTGAACCTAGTATCACAAAATGGAGTAGGAGGGAACTTCCTCCTACTCCATTTTATTGCGATTCGGTCTGCGCATTGACATATTTTTTGATTGCCTCAAAACTCTCTTTGCTAACCACATGCTCCATTTTGCATGCATCTTCCACTGCAATTTGTGGGTCGACTCCCATGGATATGAGCCATTTAGACAAAAATTCGTGTCGCTCGTAGATCATATCGGCGATTGCTTTACCTGATTCGGTCAGATAGATAAATCCAGCATCGGTGACAGTAATATGATTTTTTTCACGCAGATGCTTCATAGCAATACTCACACTGGATTTCTTAAAACCCAGCTCATTGGCGATATCTACAGAACGAACCACGGGCAATTGCTTGCTTAGGATGAGGATAGTTTCGAGATAATTCTCAGCGGATTCATTTACAGCCATACAATCCCTCCTTATCAAAATGATATGATACCGGGGTCAAAAGGTTATTCAAAGTCATCCATTTCACGCTTACATGAAATGGATGACTTTGGGATTCGCCAAAACATAAGTTTAAAATACCTTTTGAACTCAACATCATGATATGTTAGTATACCATAAAAAAAATATTTGTTCAAATATTTCTTTCTTTTTTAAATTTCGGGTACTTGATTGGTGTATTTTCTTGTATATTGATCTAAGTATTTCACATAAATTGGGTCAATACCTTCATGGAGGTGGCGAAGGTATTTGCGGCGGTCAAAATGTTCAGAGCCAGCACGTTCCTGCATAATGTAGACTGCAATGTTTGCACAGTGGTCAGAAATACGTTCTAGGTTGGTTAAAATTTCAATGATAGAAATACTGTTATCGGCAGTACACAAACCTTTCCTCAAACGCTTGATATGATTATTGCGGATACGGTCTGTGATTTCATCTACAGTTTCCTCAATTGGTTCGATATGATTTAAAGCATCCATGTCCCCTGTGCTGTAGGCCGTCACCGTGTAATGTACAATTTCTTCAATTGCCTGATATAATATATGAAGTTCTTGAACTGCTTGCTCACTAAAGTGAGTATTATTTTCATGCATGTAGGCTGAGGTCTCTGTCAAATTGACACAATAATCACCAATTCGCTCAAAATCGCTGACGGATTGTAAAATTTTGGTAGAATTGCGAGATTCTGCCTCGTTCATTGTATGCTTGGTTACTTCTGCCATATACTCGCTGACTTTTGCCTCACAGCGGTCTAGGAAGTCTTCCGATTGACGGAATTCCTCCAGTGGTTTTTCACTATATTCATCAAATAAGCCCAAAGCAATATGAATGTTGTCGATAACGGCTTCTCCCATGGCAGTGAGTACCTTGTGGCACTGTTCCATCGCCAGACCAGGCGTCTTTGTCAGCAGTTTGTCCAGATAATCAATAGCTTTGAAGGTTTGCTTTTCGTGAGACTTGTCTTTATCAGGTACAATTTTTTTCAGCAGCTTTTCATAAACTCCCAACAGCGGCATCAACAGCAGGGCAGTAACTAAGTTGACACCAGTATGGATATTGGCGATATCGCCACGGTTGACTACATTGTTCATAAATTCAAAATGGAAGATAGCATTGCTTCCGCAAACGATGAAGCCAAACAGGACTAAGCTGATGATATTGAATAGTACATAACAGACGGAAGCACGCTTAGAATTTTTGTTTACGCCAAAGGAAGCGAGAATGATAGGAAGGCATTTGCCTACATTTTGTCCAAGGATAATTGGAAAAGCGATACCAGCTGTCACAGTACCCGTGGAGGACAATGCCTGCAAAATACCAACAGAGGCGGAGGAACTTTGAATAATAGCTGTTAAAATTAAACCTGCAAGAATACCCAGAACAGGGTTGTTGAATGAGGTAAACAGCTGCTTGAATTGTTCGGATTCCTTTAAGGGCTCGAATACTTCCTCCATAGTAGTCATACCAAAGAAGAGGATACCAAAACCGATGAGTAGGTTGGCAATGTTTTTGAGATTACGTTTTTTGGCCAATAACATAATCATGGCACCGACAAAGATAAGAATCGGTGCGAAGGAGGAGGGTTTTAACATAGACAGAATGGAACTTCCTGAGCCTAAATCACCAAGACGAAGAATCTGAGCGGTGGCTGTAGAACCGATGTTAGAACCCCAGATAACAGGAATGGCTTGTTTTAAGGTCATCAAACCTGCATTGACAAAGCCGACAATAGTGATAGAGGTGGCTGCCGATGATTGAATGACAGCAGTGACACCTGTTCCCAGTGCGAGCGCTTTCCATTTATTGCTTGTCAAACGCTCCAAGGTGCTTTCAAGTTTGGCACCAGCTAATTTTTCGATGGAAGAGGCCATCAAGTTCATACCGAACAAGAACATACCAATACCAGCCATCAATTTTAAAATTGAAGTGAAGTCCATAGTGTATACTCCTTTGTATAGATAGATTTTCACAACTCTTATTTTATCATGAAACTCGAATATGTAAAATAGAATTTTTAAATAAATTTACAAAATTTTTACTTTTTGGTGCGCTCTTGTAATAAAACACAAATTTTTGCGGAGCAGATAAAAAATGGATAGACTAAGATAGGAGTATGGAGGAAGCTTCCTATAAAAAAAATCTCATGGATTGACAAATAAAATGATATATCGTACAATTATAAAAGTGAAAGGAAAGATAGTTGCAGCTATTTAAGTGGCAGTATCTGACTTTTCCTATATAAAAGTCGATTGTTCTGTGCTTTGCACCCCTGCAATCGTTGCTCGTATTTGCAATTTGAGCAATCGCTCTACTTGCTCATACCGGTTAACCCGTCAAATGTCTATGTATTCGTTTATGTAAACATCGCTCATACATAGTCACTTGACAGGACTTTTATAGTAAATGCAGAAAGGATGAGGAATGCAAATTGGAAAATTTGGATAATAATCAAGCAGCACAGTTAGAAATTACTCTGCTGAAGAATGTATACACTAGTGAACGTCCGCAAATGTTGTTAAAATGTCTGCTGGCGCGCTATGGTGTTATGGAAATCAACCAATTGTATGAAATTTTCCGCGCGCTGTTGGGAGCTCCTCTAAAATATGAAATTTTCGAGGCAAGTTATCTGGCGGAGCTGCTGCAAATGAAAGCATGTACTTATGTTGAGGAGGACAATATCACATATTTAAGCGGATATTCCAAATTAGAAACAAAAAAGATTTTAAAGCAAAGAAAACAATATCCGGAGTTAGGATATCCATTTTATAGTCGAGAGCAGATTGCCAATTTTTTGGAGAATGGCTTCTACTGTGACAGTGAGGCTTATGTGAAGTTGGAACAGTACCTTTGTACGAGACGAATGATCAAAAAAGAAAATCGAGAGTATATTTTAAAATATATTAGCAAAAGTGGCGGTTTGGAGCGGGCTGGCGATGGAGTATTAAAAAATATTCGTAACAATGAAAAAAAATATGGACAAAAATTTCCAAAGGAAGTACAGCAGCTTATCATTGATGCGACAAGACAAATGCCTATTGCGGCGAAATACGGTTGGACGAATCAAGATTATCAGCGTTTTCAGCAAGATGGATACGCTTCCATGAAAACGATTTCTCAGTTTAAGGAGGAGCAGAGTGAGATGATGGAGCATTCTCCTGCCGATGAGGAAGTAAGACTGAATTCTAATTCTAATCCAATGAAGAGAAAGAAAAAAAATATTGAAGGACAAATGACATTATTTGATTTTTTTGAAGGAGAGTGACTATGAGAAAAAGAAGTTTATTTATGAGTTTTTGTTTAGTGGGTATGCTGCTGTTTGGTGCATGCAGCGGACAGACAAATGAGACTAGTACACCAGAAGAGAGTAGCAGATTGGAGGAAACAAATACCGAATCAATCAGCACAAGCGAGAGTATTTCAGAAGGAACAGAAGAAAGTTTATCAGAAGAAAGTTCATCAGAAGAAAGTTTATCAGAAGAAAGTTCATCAGAAGAAAGTTTAGAAGAAAGCTCAGAAGATAGTACAGAAACCAGTGAGACAGAGGCTGAGACGGATTTAGAGATGACAACAGGTCCAGTTTTTGAGGAGGCAAACTACATAGCTTATGCTTCGGAAAATGTCAATCTGCGTCTGTCACCAGAGATTCCACCGAGCAATGTTAATATTTATACCACGATTCCGAAGTATACCGTCTTCACGGTGACTGGATATACGCAGGATTGGTGCCAGGTACTCTATGAAGGTTCTACCTATTATATAACGTCAGAGTATGTGGTGGCGGGAGAGGTACCGCAGCCTACAAGCCAGACCTTTGAGGATGGTACTACATTGACGATTCCGACAGATAATTATAATGGAATTATTGTAGCTGTGGATGCGGGACATCAGCAGTATGGTATTTCGGAGACAGAGCCCAATGCACCGGGATCCAGTGTCATGAAGGCGAAGCTGACGACAGGAACTCAGGGAGTATCAACAGGTATCCCAGAGTATGAATTAAACCTTCAGGTATCTCTTAAGCTGAAGCAGAATTTGCTGGATAGAGGATATGGTGTTTATATGATTCGTGAGAACAATGATTGTCCAATGTCAAATGCAGAGCGTGCGGTGGCGGCAAATAACAGCGGAGCAAATATTTTTATTCGAGTACACGCAAATAGTTTGAATGATTCGTCCGTGACGGGCTGTTTGTCTATGACTCCAAGTGCGGCTAATGCCTATGTAGGTTATATGGCATCGGAGTGTGCGACTTTGTCCACTTTAGTGACGAATGCTATATGTGCAGCGACTGGCGCAGTTAATAAAGGGATTATGGAGACGGACACCATGACGGGAATCAACTGGTGTAGCATTCCTGTGACGATTGTGGAGATGGGATTTATGTCTAATCCGACAGAAGATCAGTTAATGGCGCAGGATTATTATCGCCAGCTTATTGCAAATGGTATCGCAGATGGAGTGGATGCTTACTTTGGAAAGTAAGCTTGCAGGTATAGTAACCTGAGCAAAATAAAAAAGATAAAAGAGTTGGAGGTCAATCAATTCTTTTATCTTTTTTTTGTGGGTTATTATAATCTCTTTATAAAATTTCCGTGAACTCGTACGCCTTCATCGACAATTGTAAAGGCCGTTGGATCTATTTCATGGACAATTTCCAGATATTTATGTACTTCATATTTGTTGACAACAGTGACAAGTACATGAGTATTTTCATTGGTATACACTCCGGTTCCTTCCCAGCGAGTTACGCCTCGGCCAAGCTGCTGCAAAATGGACTGGTCAATTCCTTCCTTTTTTGTGAAAATCATTAGTCGGACGGTAACATTCTGATAATGTCCGCGATCCAAAAACAGCATATAAAATACCATGTAAATCAAAGAGTAAATAACAATCTGAATATCAAACAAAATTAAGTAAATGCTATATACCACTAAATTGACGTAGAGGGTCAGTTTGCCAACACTGAAATCTTTGAATTTTTTCGTTACCCAGACACCTAGAACATCGGTGCCGCCGCCGCTGCCTCCTGCGGTAAGTACCACGCCTGAGCCATAACCAGCTAAAATACCGCCAATGACTACAGAAGTGAGATAATCTTGTACAATGGGAGTTCGAGGTACAGGCAATACTGCCATAAAGAAACTCATTGCGGCAATTCCAATAATGGTTTTCAGAAAAAAGTTTTTTCCCATTTGCTTCCAGGCTAAAATTAACAGAGGAACATTGATGAGGAAGTAAATGGGTCCGTAGGCATTCACTGTGATATCTCCAGGAATCAAGTGATTGATGAGAAGATTTAAAAGCTGTGCAATACCTACCAGACCACTGCTGTAAAGAGAAAGTGGTACGATAAAGAAATTGATGCCGGCGGCGTAGATAGCGGATCCTAAGATAATGAGTGCTATCTTCACCCAACGGTTTTGAGAATACGAGATACTCATGATGAAGCTCCTTTCAAAATGTTTCTTTCTATATCTTGTGCTTCCGCACAATGAATGATAGCTTAATCATAATCAAAAATCGGATATTGGTCAAGTGTAATTATTGATTTTGTGTTTTTTATATGATATGATACCAAAGGTCATATACATTACGACTAGGCAGTTGTAAGCCTACTGCCGCCTGTGTCCTTTAGGGTATTAGGTGGTGGGCAGTTGACACTTGCATAAATTAGGAGGAAAAAATGGATTATAATAAGTTAGCAGAATTGTTATTCCCGGATGTGGATAAGACACCAGAATATTATGAAGAAAAATTTCCAGTTAGAAATTTACCAGCAGGAGCACAGGTCACACGTATGGCTCCAAGTCCGACGGGATTTATTCATTTAGGAAATTTATATAGTGCGTTAGCAGATGAGCGTATTGCCCATAGAAATGGCGGCGTATTTTATCTGAGAATTGAGGATACGGATGAGAAGCGCAAAGTTGAGGGTGCAGTGGAGACCATTATCAATGTGCTTCGCTATTTCAATATTGAGTTTGATGAAGGTGCAGGTTGTGGAGAGGAGAATCCACAGAATGTTTATGGTCCTTATTTTCAGCGTCAGAGGGCAGAGATTTATCATGCCTATGCAAAGACATTAGTACAGCAGGGATTGGCATATCCATGTTTTTGTACGGAGGAGGAGCTGAATGCAGCCCGCGAGGTACAGACAACCAATAAGGAGCTGCCTGGATATTATGGAAAGTATGCAGCTTGCCGTAATCTGACGTTAGAACAAGTTGAGGAGAATTTGAAAGCTGGAAAGCCTTATGTACTGCGCCTGCGCTCTCAGGGTGAGTTAGGAAAGCAGATTGAATTTCGCGACTGTATTCGAGGTAAGATTGAGATTCAGGAGAATGTTCATGATATTATCTTGCTGAAGTCAGATGGAATTCCTACCTATCATTTTGCTCATGCAATAGATGACCATTTGATGCGTACTACAATGGTTATTCGCGGTGAGGAGTGGCTGTCATCAGCTCCAACTCATGTAGAATTATTCCGTGTATTGGGATTTAAGATGCCAAAATATGCTCATACTGCCCATTTGATGAAGTTTGATGAAGAAACTGGAGGTAAGAGAAAGCTTTCCAAGAGAAAAGACCCAGAACTATCTTTGGACTATTATCGCAAAGATGGATACCATCCATATTGTATGAGAGTATATTTGTTGACTCTGTTAAATTCTGATTTTGAAGAGTGGCATGAGAAGTTTCCACAGAAGGATATCAATGAGTTTCCATTTAAGGTAGAGAAGATGAGTCAATCTGGTGCACTGTTTGATTTGGATAAGCTGCATAATATTTGTAAGAATGAGTTCTCCAAACTGGATGTGGAGGAGGTCTATCAGTTCCTTTATAATTGGGCGAAGGATAATGCACCAGATAAGGTGGATATATGGTTTGCAGATACGGATAAGATGGTAAAAATTCTGGAATTGTTTATGGGCGTTCACGGCAAGCGCCGCAGAAAAGATTTTATCTATGCAAGACAAATTTTTGAATTGATTTCTTATTGCTTTTTTGATCCTGAGGTCAGCATGGACAGCTTCCGTATAGATGCAGAGACTGTAAAGAAGATTATTGGAGCTTATCTTGAGAGTTATGACCATAGCAGAAATAATAATGAGTGGTTTAATGAGCTGAAGAACATTGGTGAGAAGTTTGGATTTACTGCAGATATGAAGGCTTATCGTGCAAATCCAGAGTTGTTTGCGGGAAGCATCAGTGATGTGGCAGAGGTAATTCGTATTGGCGTAACAGGCAATGCAAATACACCAGATTTATGGAGCTTACTGCAGATTATTGGGGAAGACACCATGCGTGCTCGACTGGAAAAATTGATTTAAGTCAAAAAAAATAAGAGGCAGGACAACCTACCTCTTATTTTTTATTTTTGTCGTAATTATTTATGTCAAAAACTTAAGCCATTTTGTTTACTGCAGTAGAAAGACGGCTAATCTTTCTGGATGCAGTATTCTTGTGGTATACACCCTTGCTTGCAGCCTTGTCAATTTCAGAAGAAGCAGCAACCAATGCAGCCTGTGCAGCAGCCTTGTCGCCAGAAGCGATAGCAGCATCTACCTTCTTGATATAAGTCTTAACTCTGGATTTAATAGCCTTGTTTCTTTCTGTCTTTGTCTGGATAACTAAAATTCTCTTCTTTGCAGATTTAATATTTGCCATGATGGGCACCTCCGATTTTAATAATATTATAAATATAATTCATTTTGGTAGGCATATTCGAAGGTGAGAGGGGTCTTCTTTTTGCCTATTTACACTAAGCCGGAGACACGGACGATTAGTGCAAACACATACTATAGCAATATATCAAAAATTCAAATGTTTGTCAATACATATTTTTTTAAATTTTGGTCAATATTGTAGGTGACGGTAACCGTTCAGATAGGTATGCGCATTGCAGCACAGCTTGTATAAAGGAATGGAGATTCATCACAAAGCGATTGGCAGGAAAGGAGAAAAAGAATGCAGACGGATTTGGCGTTGGAAGTACAAGAAAGTTTTTTGGGGAATGGAGGAGAAATTCAGGGGGTTGTGTTGGAAAAAGAGGAGGTTTACTCGGGAAACGTAGTGATTACGAGAGTGAAAATTTTGAATGAGATAGGTGCAAAACAGATGGGCAAGCCAGTAGGGACGTATGTTACGATTGAGACTTCATGGTTAGGAGAGGAAATCTATCAAAATCAATGTCGGAATGTTGTAGGAACTTATTTAGAACGAATGCTGCCTGAAAATTGGAGTTCTATGCTGGTGGTGGGGCTGGGAAATGGAAAACTGACGGCGGATGCTCTGGGACCAGAGATTGTGGGAAAAATTTTGATGACTCGAATGTTGTCAGGAGCTAGCCGACAGGTCAGCGGTATTGTGCCGGGAGTTATGGCTCAGACTGGCATGGAGGCAGTAGAGATTGTACAGGGCATTGTGGAGCAGACAAAGCCAGATGTGATTATTGTGTTTGATGCCTTGGCGGCCTGCAGTGCCCGACGCTTATGTCGCACAATTCAGCTGACGGACACAGGTATTCAGCCAGGGTCGGGCGTGGGAAATCATCGAAAGGGATTTAGCAGAAAGGCGTTGGGAGTACCAGTTATTGCGGTAGGTGTGCCAACTGTTATCCGGGGAGCTTCTCTGGTACATGATTTACTGGGAGTGACAGTGGATTTTCTGCGTAGGGAGGAGGCTACGAAGGGATTAGCGGATAGCTTGGATCAGCTCTGTGAGCGGGAGAAGCATGAACTGATGAGAGAATTATTAGAGCAGTCAGCGGGAAATCTATTTGTTACACCAAAAGATATGGATGAACAGCTGGGACGGATGAGTACTGTTTTGGCCGATGCGATTAATTCTCTGGTACTGGGGGCATAGGAGAGCTGCAATGTGCATAAATATATACTTAGAATATGATGATACCAGGGTCAAAAGGTCATACATTTCATGTTTGCATGAAAATGTATGATTTTGGAACCCGTTTCAATGGACATTAAAAAAATGCACTTATGTATGAGCAAGTAAGGCGATAGATCGGATTGCTCATAATTTTGAATCCAAAGGCAATGGAAATCTGTTTCTGCACAGGAGAAGGGAAGGGTTTGATTTATGAATAGGTGGAAACAATGGTTAAGGGGAAGTCTGTTGTTTGGAATCAGTTTACTTTTATTGGGTTATATTTGGATTTTGTTTCAGGGAGTGTCAGTGAAAGAAATTCCATCTTATGTGAAGAAAAAAATAGAGGTTGCAGCAGGAATTTTCAGTGAAAATCTCTGTCGATTTCAAAATCCTTTGTATGATTTGATTGTCTATGGTGGACAGAGGGAGGAAACGCCTACTTGGATTACGATTTTGTGGGAGGCACAGGCGCCTGCTCTGTTGTATCAGAGTAATCAGGAAGAATCGTCAGAGTTTGTGCTGGATGAGCCAGACTATCTGTATGGAGAAGACAGCGAAGATGAAGTACAGACGAATTCCATGAATGTTGAAACCGTTGAAGAGACAGGGGAGATGATACAGGAGACGGTAGGAATAGATGAGACGGCAGAGAGTGTCGAGCAGGAAGTGGCTGCAGGAAATGATAATGTCGCAGTGACAAATGAGACGGATGTAAATGCAGTGACTTTGATTCCGTCTACGGGAGTATTGAATAGCAAGTTAAACATTGTACTCGAGAATGGACTTTTTTCGGTGCAGCAATTGTTTGACTATGATACAATTTTGAGTCAGATGTGCGTAGTAAACCCTGGATGTGGAGCAGGTGTGGATATGTTGAATCCTGCCGTTATTTTGACAAAAGATTTATCCATCGACAAAACCGTGGATGGACCACAAATTTTAATTTACCACACCCATTCCCAAGAGTCCTTTGCTGATTCGGTGCCTGGCGAGATATCCGATACGGTGGTGGGAGCCGGTAATTATCTAACGGAACTGTTAATGAACCAATATGGCTATCAGGTTATTCATCACACAGGTCAATATGATGTGGATGAAAATGGAAATCTGGATCGTGACCCAGCCTATAGTCGAGCATTGCCCGTACTGGAACAGATTTTGGAAGAAAATCCCAGTATTCAGGTGGTAATTGACCTGCATCGTGATGGAGTCGCAGAAAATGTTCATCTGGTGACAGAGATAGATGGAAAGCAGATTGCCCGTGTTATGTTTTTCAATGGAACCTGCCGCAATGAGGCGGGAGAGATTGAAGGTATGGTCAATCCCTACCGCGAGGATAATTTGGCTTTCAGTATGCAGATGGCGTTGATTATGCGAGCAAAATATAATGGTATGTTTCGCACAGTTTACCTAAAACAAAGCCGATATAATCAGCATCTGATGGGACGCAGTGCTTTGATTGAAGTGGGAGCTCAGACCAACACCGTAGAAGAAATCTATAATGCAATCCCTTATGTGGCAGAAATCATCAATGATGTGTTAAGCGGCACATAAAGGGGAATAGGTAAGCGTTCCATAAGGAGCGCTTATTCTATTAGTTATATATGACTTGGATAAAATGTAGGGCATTCCAGATACCGTTATCAAGGATGTCAGTAGTGACATGCCATACCTGTTGTTTGAGACTTTCAGGTTTGCTGTTTCCCATGGCAATACTTCCTGGTACATAGTTGAGCATGGTCAGGTCATTGTTGCTGTCTCCGATGGCATAGGCATTGGAGAGAGGAAGATGATAATAATCCAGCAGAAATTGGATACCTGTTGCCTTGGAGTAGGCCGAATTGCAAAATTCACTGAAATTAGGACCTCGGTTAATATAGGTAAATTCATTGGGGAGGAATTGAAGGAATGCTTGACGCTGTTCTTCTCCGTCTGTATGCCAAGTAATGAATTTGTCAAAACTGCGGTCGGGACATTGGTTCCAGTCAGAAACGACCAACCCTCGGCTGGATAAAGTATGATAAAGCTGTTGAGCCTGCTTAGTGATGAGGGGAAATTGCGCGTAAATGCCATGGCTGGATTCAAAAAATAAGTCCATATTCAATTTGTTTGCCGCCTGACAGAGAAGCTCTGCTTTTTCATGGGGATGGGTATGATAAAAAAGACGTTTTCCATCAGCATAGATGTCTGTGCCGCATCCGCAGACTACGCCGTTGAAGCCAATAGCAATGAGGTCAGCGGGTACATTGCAGATTGTACGTCCTGTGTTGATGAAAAGTAAATGACCGTTTTTGTGTGCTTGCTGGATTGCCGCCACGGTGCTGTCGGGGAGTGTATTCCTGGAATCCTCTGTGATTAAAGTGCCGTCAATGTCAAAAAAGATAATTTTTTGTTCCATAGTGAATTGATTCTCCGTTTTTTTATTCCTTATTGTGCCATATCAGTTATAACATAAAGTGAATTTTAGTGCAACAAAGAAATCAGAACTCCGTTCTCTGCTTGAAAAAATTGGTGAAGTAGAGTAAGATGGAAAAAAGTTCGGAGGTGAATGATATGATTGATTTGCATTTACATTTAGATGGTTCTCTGTCGGTCGAGACAATTCTTCGTTTAGCGAAGGAACAGCAGATTGAATTGCCGGCAAATTCAGCAGAGGAACTTTCTCCCTATCTGTCGGTGGAATCTGATTGCCGAAGTTTGAGCAAGTATTTGGAAAAATTTGATTTGCCATTGTCTGTGATGCAGACTGGCTGGGCTTTGCAGGAGAGTGTGCGCAGTTTGATGCATGATTTACAGAAAAAAAATATGCGTTATGTTGAGATTCGCTTTGCTCCATGTCTGCATGGACAAAAGGGAATGTCACAGCAGCAGGCCTGTGAGGCGGCTATTCAAGGTCTTAGTTTAGGTATGGAGGAGACGGAAGTTCAGGGGCAGTTGATTTTGTGCTGCATGAGAGGACAGCAGGAGAATGTCAATAAAGAGACAGTACGGATGGCTGAAAAATTTTTGCATTGCGGTGTGTGCGCGCTGGATTTGGCAGGGGCAGAAGGGTTATATCCTACGGAAAACTATGGCAACATCTTTGCCTTAGCAAGAGAGAAGGGCATTCCTTTTACCATTCATGCAGGGGAGGCAGCAGGAGCGGAAAGTGTATGGACTGCTGTCAAGATGGGAGCAAGCCGTATCGGTCATGGTATTCGGGCACAGGAAGATGAGAAATTGGTGAATGATTTAGCAAAACATCACATTGCGTTAGAGACTTGTCCCAGCAGCAATGTGCAGACTCAAGCAGTGTCTACCTTGAAGGTGCATCCCATCTTAAATTATTTAAAGCAAGGAATGTTGGTAACAGTAAACACAGATAATATGACCGTGTCTCATACAGATATTTGGCAAGAATATCGATTATTGGAGGCAGAACTGGGGTTGACTGCCACACAGAAGCAGCAGCTGTTAAAGAATGCAGTGGAGGCGGCATTTCTAAGCGCGGAGGAAAAGAAAAAGCTGCTTCATTCTTGTAGGATAGAATGACCTTTGGATTGTTTCGTACTTTGCGTTCCACAATCCAAAACATTATTAATAAAAGCTGCATCAATTATAGGTGCAGCTTTTTAAATTGCCTGATAAAAAAGTGAGCGCACAGTCCTGTAAACAGTCCAGTTAGGACAGCGCTGATGAGCAAAATGGGAAGATAGACCAGGATGGCACCATTCCATACCAGAAGATAGGCGGCCAAAATTTGTCCAATGTTGTGGGCGATGGCTCCCATAATGCTGGTTAGAAAAATAAAGTGATGCTGAAAAAGCCAGTGAAAGAATGTCATTGTAATATAGCAAAAGACTCCTCCCATTACACTGTATGTTGTGTAGATAATTTGTCCCGTAAACAGGCAGGACAAAAAAATACGCATAAAGAGGACGAGACCTGCTTCCTTCCAGCCAAACAGTGCCAGTACCACGAGGGTGACAATATTGGAAAGTCCCAATTTGATACCGGGAATAGGAGCCAGCGCTGGCAGGGTGGACTCAATCATAAAAATAGTCAGAGAGATAGTAGTAAAAACTGCTAAAATTGTCATTTTTTTAATGCTCATTTCAACCTCCGTTTTCTAAAAAGCAACTCCATCTAAGTCTAGTTGTGTATTTTCGTCTGATTCAATTTGAATGACCAGATGGTTGGGCAGGCAGGTGATGGGGATGAGATTGGTATGGATAAATCCAGTGTGAATACATATTTTGTCGGGACAGCTTGCCTCTACAATTCCGATTTCTTGGGGACGAATTTCGACTATATTGTAGGAACCGTTTTCTCCTTCAAAACGCAGCTGGTAAGTCTCAGTGACAGAGGATAAATCAATTTCCTGTACGAGGATACCATTTTGATAAATGCGGGCCAAGTGCCCTGTTTGGGCATGATTTGTCTGATAATACCATCCCAAAAGGCATGCTGCAAGGAGCATTATCAAAAACAGTGTGGTAATGAGAGCTGCTTTTTGCTCTCTTTTTTTTTGTGTTACTTGCATGAGAATTCCTTTCTGTTCTATTCATGAATGATTGCGTGAATGCGACGTAGGAAACAATCGATTTGTTTGATTTTCTGAATGATTGGAGCCTGCGAAACAGGCAGAAATATGCGGCGGCTGTTATGCTGATCAAACAGTGACCAAATATATTTGTTTTGTAGTGTAGCAAATTTTTTGCGTAGGTGCAAGAGTTATCATTTTGAAATATGGACAGATTCATCGAATTTTTGTTGCAATATGGCGAAAAAAAGGATATATTAAAAAAGTGTTTTCAATGGACATTGCTTATACAGGCAGTGATTGCGGGAGCGCAAGGCGCGAAGCAATTGACTTTTATCTATGCTGGTACCCAACTTCGGGGTATGTCGGTTAAAAAATGAAGGAATGGCTGATAAACGAAAGGATTTAATTTATGAAAAAAAAGTGGAGTTATGGATGCGTAATAGGTGCTGCGCTGTGGCTGACTGGATGCAGTTCTTCCGAGACCATATACCGCTCAGTGGATACCGCTATGGGTACCGTGGTGCAGCAGACTATATACTCGACGGGGGAAGATTGCAGTGAGGATGTGCTAAAGGTCCTGACTGATTTGGAAAATCAAATCTTGTCCTGGAGAGTGGAAGATTCAGAGATTGCTCAGATGAATGCTGCAGCTGGCGGAGAGTTTTTTGAAATGTCTAAGCAGCTGACAAATTACATGGAGAAGATTTTTGATGTGGCAGAGCAGAGTGGTGGAGCCTTTGACCCAACGGTAGGACTGATTACCCGAGAGTGGGATGTGGATGGAGAAAATCCGCATATCCCTGATGGAGAACTTTTAAAAAAATTGGTGGAAGATGCGGGTTATGAAAAAATTGTCCGAGAGGATAATCAAATTTGGCTTCCAGAAGATGTCACCTTGGATCTGGGTGCTGCGGGAAAAGGCATTGGCTGTGATGAGGTAAGAACTTTTTTGCAAGGACAGAAAGAAGTAAAAGGTGCCGTCATTGCTGTAGGAGGAAGTATTTTGACCTATGGAGAAAAAACAGAGGGAGGTACTTGGAATGTGGGTATTCAGAATCCAAGAGAGAGCAGCAGCTATTTAGGTGTTCTTCGGCTGGAAGGTGATTGGTGCATTTCTACCTCAGGAGATTACGAGCGATATTTTGAGGAAAATGGGGTGCGTTATCATCACATTATGAATCCTGATACCGGTTATCCAGCTGACAGTGGATTGATTTCTGTCACAGTTTTATGTCAGGACGGACTGCTCAGCGATGCTTTGTCGACAGCTTGTTTTATTTTAGGTGTAGAGGAGAGTCTGGAGTTGGTACAGCATTATGGCGCTTATGCCATTTTGGTAGATAAGGAAAAAAATGTCTATTGTTCGGATTTTCAGGGAGCAATGTCTTTTGAGTTGACGGCAGATGACTATTGCTTGATGTGATAGTCCCGTCAAGCAGCTATGTATGAGCTATGCTTGCATGAGCGAATCCATAGACATTTTACAATAATTTGTGCTGCCAGATGAAGGCAGCAGAAGGGAAGTTAATATGTTAGGAAAAACACATATGGCAGTGGGTGTAGCATCTGCCTTGACGATTATGCATCCAAATTCTTTGTCAGAATTGATAGTGGGAACAGGAGTAGCTGCCTTGGGGGCTTTGATTAATGATATTGATGTGGATACCTCGGATTCCCACAAGGGAGCAGACCGAGTGACGATTCTTACGTTAGTTGTGGTGTTGGCCGTGGTTCTGCTAGAAAATTTTTTTAAGTTGGGAATTTATGAGCGTTTGATGCAAAATAGTAACTTGATGCGAGTGGTGGGCGGTTGTCTGGTCTTTGTGGCCGTGTGCGCATTCGGCAAAGAACAGCCCCATCGTTCTTTTATGCACTCAATTTTGGCATGGGTAATTTTTGTAGTCATTGTAAATATTATTTTTCCAATGGCAGCTCCTTATTTTGGAATTGCTTTTGCATCTCATATTGTGCTGGATTTACTCAATTATAAGAGACTGAAACTGCTTTATCCATCGGATAAGGGATTTTCTTTGAATCTATGTTATGCAAATCGTCTTGCAAATAAGATATTGTTAATAGTTGGGACAGCGTGGTCAGTTGTTATCTTTCTAATTTGTCTGGTGCAGATTATATTTAAATGATGTTGGGTCAAATTGTTCACAGTCAGATGGTGCAATCATTTGAAATGCAATCTGACTGTGATAGTTTTGATTGTTAATTGACATAAGTATATAAATATGGTATTATGCACATAAAGGAGGTGATAAATAAATTGAAACGACCACTTTTATCGGCGTCAATCTGCTTCTCTTTGGGTATTGTCTTCTATTCCTGGAAACTATCGATTTCGTTTATTTTCTTATGCAGTGCACTCTTGATTTTATCTATCTTATCTTTTTTTCTTTCAGAAACTCCCAATTTAAAAGAAAATACTTTTTTCCGTTATATTATAAGCATTCCTCTCTATATATCCTGTGCTTTGCCTATTTGTTTTTTGATGGGTTATCAGTGTATGAAGCATGCCTGTGAACCTTCTGAGTTTCAATCCTATTTGAGAAAAACGCAGGAGAACTCCGTGGAGGTTGAACTGGAGGGGAAGATTCGCAAAATTATCTGGCAGCAGGACAAGGGAAGTATCTGGCTGGAACAAGTGATTGTGAAGGCAGATACAGAAATGCTTGAGTCGAGGGGGCTTATTTTGTATCTGGATGGAGAACTTTGGGAAACAGCAGAGCTGCAATTGTATCCAAGCCAGCGGCTTCATGCCAAAGGACAGCTTAGCTATTTTTCTAAGGCGACTAATCCAGGTCAATTTGATTTAGCAGAGTATTATCTGGCAAATCAAATTGAATGCGCTGTGCAGGCGGAGAAGTTGATTTGGGAGCAGAAGGAAGGTTGGGTATGGCAAAGGCAGCTGCAGCAATTCAAGAGAATGTTGCATCAGTCTATTGAAGAAGCGACAGAAGAGGAAGATGGGGGAATTTTTGAAGCTGTTTTTCTGGGGGAATCCAAGGCGATGAATGAAGATTTGAAGGAATTGTATCAAAAAAGCGGAATTGGGCATATTTTGGCAGTGTCAGGACTTCATGTGTCTTTTTTAGCGCTGGGCTGTTATCAGCTTGTTCGCCGGATAACAGGATCTTATCATGTGGGAATGGGAGTCGGTACCGCGTTAGCAGTGTTGTACGGCTGCATGGTTGGAAACCCCGTCTCGGCACTGAGAGCTATTTTGATGGTGCTGTGCCAGATGTTTGCCAGTGTCCTTGGAAGAAAATATGATATGGTTAGTGCTGCTTCCCTTGCATTGCTCATTATTTTGTGTCAGTACCCGAGACAACTCTATCAGTGCGGTTTTTTATTTTCTTTTTTGGCAGTCTATAGCTTGGGATTATTTGTCCTGTGGTTTCAAAAGTGGGTTAGGGGAGCAGGAATTGCAACCATTTTGTCTTCTCTTTGTCTGCACTTGGTATTGCTTCCCGTACAGGTCTATTTCTATTATACTTGGAATGTAGGTGGAATTTTGCTCAATTTAGTTGCCCTGCCGTTGGCTGTCTATTTGCTCTTTTCAGCACTGCTCACTGCTGTCTGTGGATTATTTTCCAAGACAATCGCTATATTTTTTGCAGGAACAGGGCATTATATTCTCATGTTTTACGAAAGCTGTTGTGAAATGCTGCAGGAAAGTCCGATACCCAATATCATTATCGGTCAGCCGAGTTTTGTTCAGATAGGAATTTACTACGGAATCTTGATGTTGCTTGGAGGAACAATGGCAGGGCAGATTCGCAGGGCAGAGTATAACAAGCGGCATAAAATAGAAAACAGGAAGAATCGCATTGTGTTATCTTTTCTGCAAATACATGGTTCATGGGAAAAACAGTCAAAAATAAAAAAAAGTTTCTGTGAGATAGGAAAGGCTGGGATGGTACTGGAGCTCACGGTTATTTTGGTTTGGATTCTGATGCCGATTCAGACGAATACGCTGCGTATAACTTTTTTGGATGTGGGACAGGGAGATTCCATTGTAATTCAGACGGCGCAGGAGCATGTGATGCTGGTAGATGGAGGAAGTTCATCGGTCAGCAGTGTGGGAAGGTGGCGGATTGAGCCATTTTTACTTTCGAGGGGAGTTGGAAAGATTGACTATATGGTTATGACTCATCCGGATTCGGACCATTATAATGGTCTGCAGGAAATTTTGGAGTCGGGAAGCATTGTGGTGAGCAATTTTATCATGACAAGGGCGGCTTTGCAGGAGGAAGCAGGAATGAGGATGTACCAGTTGGCACAGCAGAGGGGA
The DNA here is from genome assembly GCA_051879015.1 of Lachnospiraceae bacterium. Classification (GTDB taxonomy): domain Bacteria; phylum Bacillota; class Clostridia; order Lachnospirales; family Lachnospiraceae; genus JBJELF01. The sequence goes on along the minus strand of JBJELF010000060.1, from coordinate 17,044 downwards.
GCAAAAGTATATTTTGCGGAGGACGGCATTTTCCTGTCAGAAGAAAATCTGTTGATTCAGGGATTGCATCCACTGAAAGGAGAGGTCTTTGAGGATGTGAATGACAGTTCGATTGTACTCAAGGTGGAATATGGAGAGTTTCTCTGTCTGCTGACAGGAGATTTGAGCAGTGAGTGGGAAGAGGCATTGGCTGTTGGGAATGTTTCTTTGTTGAAAGCAGGACATCATGGTTCAAAGTATAGCAGCAGCCTGGAATTTTTGAAGCAGTTGGAGCCAGCCTATACCGTGATTAGTTGTGGAGTTAATCGCTATGGGCATCCTGCTCCAGAAGTATTGAAACGGTTGGAGCAGGTTTCTAGTCTAGTAAAAAATACGAGGGAAGTTGGAGCGGTATTGGTGGAGAGCGATGGACGTTATTGGAGTATTGAAGGATATTCGGAATAATTTTTTTCTTTTGTCATGCGCTCAAACAATAGTCCTGTACCAAACCAAAGAGGTGCATAGTCCAAGCGAATCAATCCGTTGATGTTGAGTGGGGAATCGCTGTAATCCCAAGGACAAATTCCTCGTTTTTTTAAGAAATTTCCAGAAAGATATTCTGTTCCAAAGATGCAAAGCATATAAAAGATGCCGCGGACAAAGGCACTCTGTTTCTTGAGCAATCGAGAACAGGGATGTATCAATGCACCTAAACCATAAATAGGAAACATTAAAAGTGAGGTATGACTAAACAGGGAGTAATCATGAGTAAACAGAGAATGAATCCCTGTAAAAATGACCTCCAGACACCATCCTGTTACACCACAGCGCACAAAATTTCCTACACTGCATCGAGCAGCTTCACGCAAAGCAGCCATAAAGTTCCTCCTTGCAAAATAATTTTTAAGTAATGAAATCAGTTTAGTTTTATTGTGCCCACTGCCTTTCACTTTATGCTTTACTCTGAGGTCGATCTTATTGGAACGATTCAAAAACGCAGACTCCCAATATTTCAGTTGTTGACTAAGATTTAGAAAAATGGTAGACTAGTGCAAGTGATAGAAATAGGAGTGAGGTGATGGATATTGGCTGATTTACAAAGCTTATGGGATTTGGCGGCAGTTCATTGTCATAGCGGCATTGTGCTTGGTTTGGACTGTATGAGAAAATTAATGGATTTTTTGGGTAATCCGCAAAATCAGATTCCAAGCGTTCACATTGCGGGCACCAATGGAAAAGGTTCTGTCCTTGCTATGTTGTCTAGTGTGCTGACAGAGGCGGGCTATAAAACAGGTGCTTACTCCTCACCGGCATTGTTTGACCGGCGGGAGCAGTATCGCATCAATGGAGGCTGGGCGCCGACAGATAAATTAGCGGACTGTTTGGAAATGGTATTGGAAGCCAATGAGCAGCTCAAGAAGGAGAGCGGCCGCTATGCTACTTCCTTTGAGTTGGAGACTGCATTGGCGTTTGTCTATTTTCAGAAAGAACATTGTGATATCATGGTTATTGAGTGCGGCATGGGCGGCGATGAAGATGCTACTAATGTGATGAATCGCAAAGTATGTGCGGTGCTGACGGCAATCAGTCTGGACCACACAAAGTTTTTGGGAAAAACGCTGACAGAGATTGCGAGTCATAAGACAGGTATTGTGATGAACAATATTCCCGTCGTGTTATATGAGCAGGAGTGTGAAGTGATGTCTTGTGTCAGCCGATATTGTGCAGAAAAAAATGCTCCGTTTACGATTGCAAAGGTGAGCGAGAGTTTTATCATAAAAATGATCAGACAAGACAATCCTCATTTGTTGGTGCGGTATCATGGATTGGAGATGGAACTGCCTTTTTTGGGAGTTTATCAAAAGGAGAATGTAGCTGTGGCTGTGGAAGTCTGGAGAGTGCTGCAGGGGCAGGGATATGCGATTTCTGAGGAGGTTTTTTTGAGAGGAGTCAAAAAGACTCGATGGCCGGGACGCATGGAAGTGCTGGCCAAGTTTCCGCTGTTGGTGGCGGATGGAGCTCACAATCCCGCGGGAGCAGAGCAGCTGAGGCATTCTCTGGAATTTTGCTGTCCGAAGCAAACGATTGTGTTTATTATGGGGATTTTTCAGGATAAAGATTATCAAGAAATATTGCATATCTTGCTGCCACTTGCCAGAACAGTGATTACGATTCAGTCAGACAGTCCTCGGGCACTGCCAGCAGAGAAATTAAAACAGGAAATTAACCAGATGAATCCACAGATTGATGTAATGGCAGCTCATAAGATGACGGAAGCGTTGGCGGCTGCCAAAGAAAAGGTGCAGCCTACAGGTGTGATATGCGCCTGCGGTTCTCTATCTTTCATGAAGGAACTGTATGAGGCGGCAGGAAGGAGTGTGGAAGATGGATTTAGAAAAGATTAAGTTGGGAGTTCGCTTGATGTTAGAAGGCATTGGAGAGGACCCAGACAGAGAAGGATTGTTGGAGACACCAGACCGCATTGCACGCATGTGTACGGAGATTTACGGTGGTTTGGAGCAGGATGCGGCGGTACATTTGAGTAAGACCTTTACAGCGGAGCATCAGGAAATGGTGTTGGAGAAGGATATTCCTATTTTTTCCATGTGTGAGCATCATCTTCTTCCATTTTATGGAAAAGCCCATATTGCTTACATTCCTGACGGAAAGGTTGCGGGACTAAGTAAATTAGCGCGTGCGGTGGAGGTTTATGCAAGAAGACCGCAGATTCAGGAAAAGCTGACAGGACAGATTGCGGATGCTATGATGAATTATTTACAGCCCAAAGGTGTGATGGTGGTGATTGAGGCGGAACATATGTGTATGACGATGAGAGGTGTAAAAAAGCCGGGTACTAAGACCATGACCTATGTCTGTCGTGGTGAATTTGAGACGAATCCTCTGTTGACCGACCGAATTTTCCGAATGCTGTAATCGTGCTGAGGAAAACTAAGAAAGAGAAAGAAGTATCGATATGAAAATAGGAAAAAAAATGTTTGATTTAGAACATAATACTTATATTATGGGAATTTTGAATGTCACTCCGGATTCCTTTTCAGATGGCGGAAAGTGGAATCATCAGGATGTGGCTTTAAAGCATGTGGAGGAAATGATTGAGGACGGTGCGGATATCATTGATATTGGCGGTGAATCTACCAGACCAGGATATACACTTTTGCCTGATGAAGAAGAAATCAGCCGCGTAGTGCCAGTGATTTCTGCTATTAAAAAGGAATTTGATATTCCGCTGTCTATCGACACTTACAAGTCCCAGGTGGCAAGGGCAGCGCTGGAGGCAGGAGCAGATATGCTCAATGATATCTGGGGATTTCGCTATGATTCTGGGATGGCAAAACTGGCGGCCAAGTCAGGTATGCCAGTTTGTGTGATGCACAATCGCAAAGAGGCGGTTTATGAGCGTTATCTGGAGGATGTGCTGAGTGATTTACGGGAATCTGTTGAGATAGGAAAGAGAGCAGGTGTGCAGGATAGTCAGATTATTTTAGATCCAGGTATTGGTTTTGGAAAGACTTATGAGCAAAATTTGATTTTGATGAATCATCTGGAACGCTTGAAAGAGTTGGGATATCCGGTGCTTTTGGGAACCTCCCGCAAGTCGATGATTGGTTTGACATTAAATCTTCCTGTGACCGAGCGGGAGGAGGGTACCTTGGCCACAACGGTGTGGGGAATTATGAAAGGCTGCTCTATCATTCGAGTACACAATGTGAAGATGAACAAGAGAGCGGCAATCATGGTCGATGCAATGAGAAATAGCTGATAAAAGAAATAATTCAGCTGAAGATATGAGATGCGGTTGAATTCTTACAGATGGACATGGGTATAAAACAATGGATGAGATACGAATTAAAAATTTAGAGGTATTTGCACGTCACGGAGTTTTTGAGGAGGAGCAGCGTCTTGGACAGAAATTTGTGGTGGATGTTGTGCTCTACACAGATGTGCGTCAGGCTGGTCTTACGGACAATTTGACAAAATCCATTCACTATGGTGATGTGTCAGCTTTTATCACGGAATATATGCAGACACACACCTTTTTGCTGATTGAGACAGTAGCAGAGCAGTTGGCACAAAGCTTATTGTTGAAATGGAAGTTGCTGCAAAAAGTTTCGTTGGAAATGAAAAAACCTTGGGCTCCCGTTGGCTTGCCTCTGGAGACGGTTTCGGTCAGAATAGAGCGGGGATGGCATACCGCCTATGTAGCCTTAGGTTCTAATATGGGAGATAGAGAAGAATATTTAAATCAGGCAGTTGCTCGCTTAAGAGAGGAACCCTTGATTCAGGTCAGACAAGTTTCTTCTTACATGGATACCTTGCCCTACGGCGGCGTAGAACAGGACAATTTTTTAAACGGTGCTATGGAGATTCGCACCCTTTTGACAGCTCATGAATTATTGGATGTGCTGCAGCGGATAGAGCAGGAGGCTCACCGCGTACGTTTGATACATTGGGGACCGAGAACACTGGATTTGGATATTCTACTGTTTGACGATGAAATTATCGGGGATGAGAGATTGGTGGTGCCTCATCCAGAGATGGAAAAGAGAGATTTTGTGCTGGCACCAATGGCAGAGATTGCAGGTTGGAAGCGTCATCCCATATCAAAAAAAACAATGCAGCAGTTGTATCAGGAATTGACATTTTCAGTTGAAGCAACACGACAAGATAATCGTTAAGGAATGTCAATTTTGGGGAACTTTGTATCAACGAGTGCGGAAGAGGATTAGAAAGGAACATAAATTAAAATGGAATTAGATTTAAAAAAGATAAGGGATGAGCTGGATGTTATCGATAAACAGATTTTAGATTTATTTGAAAAAAGAAATTTGCTTTGTGGCGATGTAGCAGAGTACAAAATCAGCGTAGGTAAGCCTGTATTGGATAAAGAACGGGAGAAGGAAAAACTCCAGGTTCTATGTGCCAGTGCTACGGATGCCTTCAATAAAGAGGGAATCAATGAGTTGTTTAGCCAGATTATGGCAATCAGCAGAAAATTGCAATATAAAAAGATGCAGGAAAGAGGAAAAGGTGAGACTCTTCCCTTTCAGATGGTCGATTCTCTGAAGATGGACAATATTCGTGTCGTTTATCAGGGAGTGCAGGGTGCTTATAGTAATGCAGCTACTGTCCAGTTCTTTGGAGAGAATGTAGATTGCTATTATGTGAGACAGTGGGAGGACGCTATGAAGGAGGTCGCAGAGGGAAGAGCAGACTATGCGGTGCTTCCTATCGAAAATTCGAAAGCTGGTCAAGTAGGTGATGTCTATGATTTGCTGGACAGCTATAACAATACCATCGTAGGAGAATGTTACCTGCCGGTGAGTCATTGTTTGTTGGGACTTCCAGGAGCTAAGAAGGAAGAAATTAAGACGGTATATTCTCATATCCAGGCGTTGATGCAGTGCAAGGGTTATTTGGCTAACTATCCAGACTGGGAGCGTATTGAGAAAGATAATACAGCGGCCAGCGCACGCATGGTTTTGGAATATAAGGATAGAACGAAAGCGGCCATTGCCAGTGAGATGGCTGCAAAGCTGTATGGACTGGAAATTTTAGATTATACCATTAATGACCAGAAGAATAATACGACTCGTTTTATTGTGGTATCTAAATCGAAGATTTACTGTAAGAATGCAAAGAAAATCAGTCTGTGTTTTGAATTGCCTCATGAGAGTGGTTCTCTGTATCATATTTTGTCTCATTTTATTTTTAATCAGGTCAATATGACAAAGATTGAGTCTCGTCCGATTGCAGATCGTGCTTGGGAGTATCGCTTTTTTGTGGATATTGAGGGAAACTTAGAGGATCCCGGTGTGAAAAATGCCCTTTATGGTATTGAGCAGGAAGCTTTGATTTTAAAAATTTTGGGAAATTATTAAATTTGCAGCAACGAAACCTTTTGACCTTGGTATCATATCATATAGTATGTAAAAGAATACTAGGGTCAAAGGGTCATGCTCATATGAAAAAGCATGTCTCGATGAAATAGTCATTGGATTTTGGTTGAAGGATTTTTCTTTGCTGTCAAAGGGACAGTGGAATGGAGGTTTCTGTGAGCGAATTAATATATATGGACCATGCAGCCACCACTCCCATGTGTAAGGAGGCGGTGGAGGCAATGACAGGTTATTTGAGAGAGCAGTTTGCAAACCCATCGGCGGTGTACCAAATTGCTCTTTCTAATCGAAAGGAATTACAGCGAACGAGGCAGAGTATTGCAAAGAGCTTGAATGCTTCGGAGAATGAAATTTACTTTACTGGAGGCGGCACTGAATCAGATAACTGGGCTTTGCGTGGTATTGCAGAGGCGCAGAAAGAGAAAGGAAGACATATTATTACAACCAATATTGAACATCATGCAGTTTTGCATACTTGTCAGTATTTGGAGAAATGTGGATGGGAAGTGACTTATCTCTCGGTGGATAGAAATGGATTGATTTCGGCCAGACAGCTTGAGCGGGCTATTCGTCCTGATACAGTGCTTGTCTCTGTTATGATGGCAAATAATGAGATTGGAACTATAGAGCCGATTCGCCAGCTGGGAATTGTGTGTCATAGAAAAAATGTGTTGTTTCATACGGATGCTGTGCAGGCTTATGGACATATTCCTATTGATGTGCGTTTTTTAAATGTTGATTTGCTGAGCGCCAGTGGTCATAAGTTTAATGGACCGAAGGGGACGGGCTTTTTGTATTTGCGTGATGGAGTGAAGATAGAGCCTTTGATGTATGGAGGCGGTCAGGAGAATCATATGCGGCCTGGTACGGAAAATGTAGCGGGTATTATAGGAATGGGCGTAGCAGCAGAAAAATCCATGAGGGAGATGGCAGAGGCCATGAATCGAATGAATCAGATTCGACGTTATATGACGGAACGCATTTTAAATGAAATTCCCAACAGTCGTCTCAATGGAAGCAGCACAGCTCGGCTTCCGGGAAACATGAATTTTAGCTTTCCAGGAATTGAGGGAGAAACCTTGCTGATTATGTTAGATATGGAGGGTGTTTGTGCTTCTTCTGGATCTGCATGCACCGCGGGCTCTGATGCTCCATCTCATGTGCTGATGGCTATCGGTCTGCCAGAAGAATTGGCGCGCGGGTCATTGAGGCTGACTATTGGATCGGAGACCACTATGGAGGAGGCAAAGCAGGTCGCTGATATTTTAAGTCGTGTCATACCACAAATTCAAGTCATAGAATAATTTATGATACTAGGGTCAAAAGGTCATACATTTCATGTTTGCATGAAATGTATGACTTTGGGACCCACATTTTATTTCACTCGGGCCTTTTGGAGAATTTGTTCAATAGTCTCGAGAAGGAGGGTAGCTGTGTATTTCATGTCATCGGTGTAAGAAATATTATCTAACGATTGAGTTAGCACAATCTGATTTGCGATGCTGTCCATGGCACTTTCCATGAGGGGATACATGGCGGTGATTTCCTCTGTAAGCTGCACAAAGCGGATTTGATTAATATGATCTTCATCTACAGATACTGAAATATCAAGTGCTTGATTATTTAGTGTGAGGGATGAGGTGTATACGCCAGGTATGTACAGAGAAGTTTCGGTGGAAGGAGTTTCTTCGGTGGGGCAAAACATCATCACGAGAAGGACGATGAGAAAGATGGCGAGAGCGAGAAAGATGGTGGTATAAATCAATTCTCGACTTTTGAGTACAACTATTTTGGTTTTTGAACTCATGAAAGGCTCCTTTTTATAAAATGAAATTTGAGTGACTGCCTGAATGGGAAATCGGTCTGGCTAGTAGATGCGATTTGGACAGTCATTTATTATCATCTGTTAGTATATTTATGATAAAGAAGAATGAAATATGAGAGAATCTTAAATATAGAAAGGAAAAGTTACTGCGTGTAAGTGATTGGGTCAGTAACAGGAAAATGGAAAATGGGATTACAGTTTATGCTGGGTACTGCCTTGGCAGACCGACAAAAATATCTCTATCAACCTTTAATTGAAACATCGAGGAAGAATCCGAAAGAGGTCTATAAGGTGATTGTGCCAGAACAGGCAACTTTGCAGGTGCAAAGAGAATTGATTTGGCTTCATCCTGGTCATGTGCTGACTAATATTGATGTGCTCAGTTTTGACCGTCTGGCTTTTCGCATCATTGAAGAATTAAATTTAACTCTGCCAGCAATTTTGGATGATACCGGTAAGGCTATGATTTTGCGAAGAAGTGCAGAGGGACAAAAAGAAAAATTGGCGGTCTACTCAGCCAACTTGAATCGTTCGGGTTTTATCGGAGAATTGAAATCGCAGTTGTCTGAATTTTTGCAGTATGGAATTAAGCGTGAGCAGTTAGAGAATGTGGCTGATGCTCAGGGGATCTCTGCACTGCTGCAGCAGAAGCTGAAGGATTTGTCGGTTTTGTATGAACAGTTTGAAAAAGATTTGGAAGGTGCCTATATTACGACGGAAGAGTTGCTGCCAACGCTCTGTCAGATTATTTCTCAGTCCGAGATGGTACACAAGAGTCATTTTGTGTTAGATGGATTTACCGGCTTTACACCAGTGCAGTTTGAGCTGTTGGCACTTCTTTTAAAGCATAGTGTAGATGTGACGGTCTGTATCACGGTGGGAAATGGAAAAGACATTCACAGGGCTGTAGCAGAACATGATTTATTTTATATGAGTCACAGCATGGCACAGCAGCTAAATGAATTGGCGGTAAAGGTTGGCGTGGAGAGAAAAAATGATATTTGGATGAAAGAGAAACAAAATTTGCCAGATGAGATGTTTCATCTGGAGCGAAATTTATTTCGATATCCAGCTTACGCCTATCCTGAAAAAGTGAGCCACATTGGAATGGTCTGTGGGACAAATCCAGCCAACGAGATGGAGGCGGTACTGCGCCAGATTCAGCGATTATTGAGGGAGAAGAAGTTTCGTTATCGAGATATTGCCATTGTTACTGGTGACTTAGAACAGTACGGTGAGGCGGCTAAACGCTGTTTTGCGAGAGCAGAAATTCCGCTGTTTGTGGACCAAAATAAAGGCCTTTCGGGAAATCCGTTGGTAGAGCTGATACAGAGTGTATTGGAGACAATCGACAAAAATTTTTCTTATGATACGATGTTTCGCTATCTGAGAAATTGTCTCAGCGGTGTAGAAAGAGAAGAGGTAGATATACTAGAAAATTATTGTCTGGCACTGGGGGTACGTGGACGCAATAAGTGGAAGAAAGAATGGACTTATCTTTACGGTGAGCTGACGGAGGAAGAATTAAAGCATATCAACGAGCTGAGAGAAGAAATTTGGTCTAATCTGGAAAATCTGGACAAGTTTATGCGTCGAAAGAAGGGGACAGTACGGGAGAAGACTGAGAGTCTGTATACATTTTTAAAAGATTTACGAGCAGAAGAACAGATATTGTCTATGGCGGCAGAATTTGAGAAAGAAAGAGAATTTTTGTTTCAGCGGGAGTATGAGCAGGTCTTTGGAAAAGTTATTGGTTTATTTGACCAGTTGGTACAGTTGATGGGAGAGAATGAAATTCCGCTTGATGATTATCGAGATATGTTGAAGTCGGGTTTCGAAAATTTGCAGGTTGGTCTGATTCCTCCTTCGGTAGACCGCTTGATTATGGGCGATTTGCAGCGAACCCGTCTGGGCGATGTGAAAGCCTTGTTTGTGGTGGGAGTCAATGATGGAATTGTGCCAAAATCAGGAGAAAAGGGAGGTTTGCTGTCAGAATTGGATCGTGAGCAGCTAGAAAGAATGGAGATTCATTTATCTCCGAGTATTAAGCAAGAGGGATTTTTTCAGAAATATTATCTCTATTTGATGCTGACAAAGCCTAGTCAGTATTTATGTCTGTCATGGAGCACTCATAGCAGTGATGGCAAGCAGGCAAGACCCTCCTATTTGATTCATTTAATGAAAAATTTGTTTCCAACGATACGACAGCAGGAGGGGGATGCATTGGGATTGGAGAGTACCATCAGTCCTAAATTGTCCATTCCATTTCTAATTGAGGGAATGAAACAGAGCATGGAGGGAACCGGAGAAGATTGGTGGAAGGAATTGTATGGCTGGTATCTGCGCCATGGCTGGAAGGAAAAGATAGACCAGTTGATTGAAGCAGTTTTCCTTTCTTATCAGGGAGAATGTTTAAATCAGCGTCTTGCTCGTGAGTTGGTAGGAACGACTCCCTTAAACAGTGTAACTCGTCTGGAACGTTTTGCTGCCTGTCAGTATGCATATTTTTTAGCTTATGGTCTGGGGCTTCGCTCACGCAAAGAGTATGAGTTAGCGGCAATGGACTATGGCACTATTTTTCACAGTGCGCTGAATTTATATTTTCACAAAATGTCTGAGCATGGAGTGGATTTAAAGACAGCCAGGGAGGAGCAGAGAAAGTCATGGGTCAAGGAGAGTATTGATGAAGTGACAGAAACTTATAATAATACAATTATGCAGAGTTCAGCTAGAAATGAATATCTCAAAGAGCGTATGGAGCAAATGTTAGATCGTACCGTGTGGGCTTTAGGAGAGCAAATGCAGCGAGGTGATTTTGAAACGGCGGGCAGCGAGGTGAATTTTTCAGAGCGGGATAATCTATCTTCCATGGAACTGACTTTAGCTGACGGTATGAAGATGACTTTGCAGGGAAAAATTGATCGTTTGGATATTGCAGAAGAGGAAAAGGAACTGTTAGTCAAGATTATTGACTATAAGACGGGTACATCATCCTTGGATATGACGAAATTTTACTATGGTTTGCAGCTGCAGTTAATTGTTTACATGGCGGCAGCTATGGAGATAGAACAGAAAAGGTATCCAGACAAAGCAGTCATTCCAGCTGGCGTTTATTATTACAATATCAAAAATCCTTTGGTAGAGCATCCAAGCTCTGGGGGTGCGGAGAGTATTGAGGATGAGATGTTGGATTCGCTGAAACTAACAGGTTTGACCAATGCAAGTCCCGGCGTTATTCAAAAATTGGACCACACTATGGAAGAAAAATCAAAAGTAATTGATAAGCTTGGCAGCCGCAATCCGGAGCTTGCCGAAGAAGGCGATCTAAAGCGTATGTGTCAGTATGCATTGGATAAGGCAACAGAGATTGGGTCTGATCTGGTAAGAGGAGAAATTAATGTGCTCCCTTATGAGTACAAAAATAAGCGCCCCTGCAGCTATTGTGAGTTTCGTGGTGTGTGTGGTTTTGACAGTGCCATCAATGGATATCGATATCGTCGTTTGAAAAATTTTACACCGGATGAACTGTGGGATATCTTAAAAGATTTGTATGAAAAAAAGGAGAATTAAATGAAAATTTCGTGGACAACAGATCAGCAAAAAGTAATTGATACAGAGGGCTGCAGTATTCTGGTGCCGGCTGCGGCGGGAAGTGGGAAGACGGCCGTGTTGATTGCTCGCATTTTAAGAAAAGTCATGGATGGTATGGATGTAGATCGACTGTTGGTTGTAACTTTTACTCGAGCAGCAGCTGCTGAAATGAAGGAGCGATTGGAGCAGGCCTTGGAGCAGGCAGTAGAGAAGGAGCCCAGCAATGCTCATCTGTGCCGTCAGCTGACTTTAGTGCATTATGCTTCCATTATGACCATCGATAGTTTCTGTATGTCGGTGGTGCAAAATCATTTTCATGCTATCGATTTGGAACCAGGCTTTCGTGTGGGAGATGAAGGTGAGCTGAAATTAATTCAGGAAGATGTCCTCGGGGAGATGATGGAAGATCATTATACGATTCAAGAGGATGGAACGAGGGATGAGCTGTTTCGTAAATTTGTAGATGCTTACTCTCCAGCCCGCGATGATTCGAGCATCGGGGAAATGATTTTGAGCTTGTATCGCATGGCGGTCAGCTATCCTTGGCCGGAAGAATGGCTGACTTCCTGTGGCAATAGCTGTAATCTGGCTTCTATGGAGGATTTGGAGCAGGCAGAGTGGATGCGATTTTTGAAAGAGCAGTTAAAGCTTCAGTTAGAAGAATTTTCTCAGATGTTTGACAAATGTCTGGAAATTTGTCAGGAGGAGGATGGACCTCAAAAATATTTGTCCGTTTTTGAGGCGGAGGCGGAGAAAGTCAAGAGTGCTTTAGCATTTACTTCCTTTGTGGATGCAAAAGAGCGATTGGATGCAATTAAATTTGGAAGAAAACCTTCTAAAACGAAAAAGGATAATTTCAGCGTAATAAAGGCAGATGCGGCTTCTAAAATCAGAAACGAGATTAAGGATGGCATCAAAATGATACAGAAGCAGTTTTTTTACAAGCCAGTTGAAGAAATGTTTGCTGATATCCAGGACAGTGCTTGGGCAGTCAGCGAATTGGCAAATTTAACGAAAGAGTTTTGTAAGCGCTATCGTCAGGCAAAAAATGAAAAAAATCTTTTAGATTTCAACGATTTGGAGCATTTTGCGTTGAATATTTTGCTTAAAAAGACGGAAACTAGTTTGGAGCCTACTGCGATTGCCAATCAGTATCGCAGTCATTTTGATGAAATTATGATTGATGAATATCAGGACAGCAACTTGGTACAGGAAGTTCTTCTCAATAGTATCTCTAGAACCAGCGTGGGTAATCCAAATGTTTTTATGGTAGGTGATGTTAAGCAGAGTATTTACAAGTTTCGTTTGGCTAGACCGGAACTTTTTATGGAAAAATATAATCGCTATCAGGTCAATGGGGAGAAAGAGAGAAAAATTGAGCTGCATCAGAACTTTCGAAGCCGCAGTGAGGTGCTAAATGGCATCAATCTGATTTTTTATCAAGCTATGACACAGAAGTTGGGTGACATTACTTACACAGAGGAGACAGCACTGTATCCATCGGCGATTTTTGAGCCGACAAAAGAGCGGGTGGGCGGCAATGTCGAGTTTATGCTCTTGGATTTGGAGGAGACAGACGAGAATGATTCGGAAGAAATCTCTGCTGGACAGGAAGGCGAGCTCAATGCCAGAGAGTGGGAAGCTATGATGATTGCCAGGAAGATTCAAGAGTTGACTAATCCCTACACGGGACAGTTTGTGTGGGACAAAGAAGAAAAATGCTATCGCAGGGCAAAATATCAGGATGTAGTGGTTTTACTGCGTACTATGAGTGGATGGGCAGAAAATATGACTGATGTGCTGATGAGTCAGGGCATTCCAGCTGTGGCAGAGTCGCGCAGTGGCTATTTTAACGCAACGGAGGTACAGTTGATTCTAAATTTATTACGCATCATCAATAATCCTCGGCAAGATATTCCACTGGCGGCGGTACTTCATAGTCCAATCGGAAAATTTTCTTCAGATGAGCTAGCGGAAGTCCATGTGTTTGCAGTGGGCGGCAATATCAAAGGCGGTCTTAAGTGTGAAATTCAGTATTATATGGAGCATAAAGATACAAAGTTGTCAGATAAATTGGGACAGTTTATGGAAATGCTCAGTCGCTATCGCAAGGCCTCAAATATTTTGACTTTAGGAGAACTTCTATGGAAGGTGTTGGAGGAGACGGGTTACTATGATTATGCCTATGCCATGCCTGCCGGTGAGAAACGTCGTGCTAACCTAGATATGTTGGTGGAGAAAGCAGAAGAATTTGAAAAGACTAGTTATAAGGGGCTGTTTCAGTTTGTGCGCTATATTGAAAAACTGAATAAATATGATGTGGATTTTGGCGAAGCATCGGCGGTATCTCAGATGGATTGTGTCCATATCATGAGCATTCATAAAAGTAAGGGGTTGGAGTTTCCAATTGTTATCTTAGCTGGATGCGCAAAAAAATTCAATCAGATTGATGCCAGAAAAAATATTGCTTTTCAGGCAGATTTTGGCGTGGGCATGGACTGTGTGCGTATCGATCAGCGCACGAAGACTGCCACTTTAGCAAAAAAAGCAGTTCAGCGAAAGATTTTGTTAGACAATACGGGTGAAGAACTGCGTATCCTATATGTTGCTATGACTCGAGCAAAGGAAAAGTTGATTGTTACTGCTGCCTGTAAAAATCCTCAGGAGCGTCTGCAAAGATATATGGACAGTGTAGATGAGTATGCAGCTCAACTGTCTTTTGTACAGTTGTCGGCCAGTACCTGTTATCTCGATTTTATTCTGCCAGCAGTGCTGCACCATGAAAGTTTATCCAGTTGGTGGCAGAAATTTGGAAGGAATGTTCCTTATTCTAATCCCTATTTCCATTTTGATGCGGGATATCAAATTACCTGTCTAGATAAAGGGCAATTAGGGCTGGTTGAAAAAGTCAATGCAGATAAAAATTTATTGACCCGTGAGCTCTTTTCCCTCTGGGATGAAAATGTGATGGAGGATGAGGCGATGGCTGAGGAAATCGAAGCTCGCTTTTCTTGGCAATATGGTTATATGCCTTACACAAAGGTCAATGCTGCTCTCTCCGTTTCTGAGTTGAAACGAAAAAAGATGGAAGAAGAAGGCTGGCAGCCGATGATTGCTGAGAAGGAAGAGATAATTCCTCAATTTTTGCAGGAAAAAGAGGATTTGGTGGGGGCGGCGAGAGGTATCGTCTATCATACTGTTTTTGAAAAGTTGAATTTTGCTCAGACACAGAAAGAAAATAATCTGGAAGCGCAGCTTGATGCCATGGTAGAGAATAAAATTTTAAGTCAGCAGGAGAGGGAATGTGTCAGAGTGAGAGATTTTGCATGGTTTTTGAGGCAGTCTATTGTCAAGCGGGCAGCAGCAGCGCAGGAACAAGGACAATTATTTAAGGAGCAGCAATTTTTGATGGGAATTTCGGCCAGAGAAGTCAACGAAATTCCAGATGATTGCGAGACGGAGATGTTGGAGGATATGGTTCTTGTGAAGGGAATTATTGACTGCTATTTTATTGAAAAAGAAGAGATTGTAGTGTTGGATTATAAAACGGATGTGGTGAAGCGAGAGGATGGCGAGGAAGTGTTAAGAAAACGCTACCAGACTCAGTTAGATTTGTATGCTCGTGCCCTGGAGCAGTCTCAATCCAAAAAAGTAAAGGAGAAATTGATTTATTCTGTGTGGCTTGGAAAGTGTATTTTACTATAAAAGTCCTGTCAAACGGCTATGTGTGAGTTATGTTTGCATAAGTGAATATATCGATATTTTTCTTTCGATGAATGTGCAGATAATAGACCAAAAGCATTTTGATGTATAAATTTTGTTTGGCGGAACATAATAAGCTCTGTAAACGGATTATTTTTAATCTAGTTATATGCGAAAAGGAGTAATGCATTATGAACAGAGCAAAAAAACTGGCACTTATCACTACTATGTTGGTGCTTGTATTGTCTCTCAGTGGTTGCCGCAACAGAAATATGGGTAACAATATGGATAATACTACCAATAATACGAATGCAACAGATACCTTGAATAACAATGGAACTAACAATAATGGTATCAACAATAATGGTGTCCATGATTCCACAAACAGTACAAATGATAGCACAGACAACTATCATAACAATAATAATGTCAATGATAATAATGGAAACGGTCTGAATAACAATAACATCAACGATAACAATGGAAATAATCTGAATGATAATCATACGAATGATAATGGAAATGGCAACAATCTAAATGATAATAACAATATCAATGATGGAAATGGTATCAATGACCATAGTGGTATGAATGAAGGTATTGATACAACCAGAGAAGATGGAGTAGGTGGATTGATGGAAGAAATCGGCACGGACCTGAAGGAAGATTTCGGCGGCGATGGAACGGTTGATTCGGATCAGCCTCGATAATGTACGGGATTCGCAAGTAACCCGATAGAGCAAATTGCAAATATCAGGAGTGGTTGCAGGAGCGCAGAGTGCAGAGCAATCGACTTTTATGCCTGGTGGTGCCCCAACAAAACTGGCGCAACAGTTTTGTTGGGGTACCATACTTTTTGCGATTATAAAATCTCATTGCAGGAATGGTGAGTGACATAGGTCATAAAATGCTGTACGGCCAGACTGTTGATGCCAGAACTGCTGGTAGCAAAGCCTAAGGTACGTTTTTCCATTGGTACGGGCAGGGGCAGCTGGATGAGAGTACCATTTTGTAATTCTTTAGAGACACATTCTTTGATACAGCAGCCGATACCAAGGCCAATTTTGGCAAATTCAATCACGAGGTCCATAGTGGAGATTTCCAGTTGATGTCGGATAGTCAGTTGTTGTGTACTTAGATATTGGTCAACAAACTGACGGGTGTTATTTTTTGAGTCCAAAAGCATAATATTGCCTTGAGAAATCCAGTCAGCCTGTTTGCCTTCGCGCAGATAGAAATTTTCCAGGTAACTGGGGCTTGCGACAAAAATGTCTTCAATTTCTGTCACGGGATAAAAATGGATGTTTTTAAAATTGTTTTGTTTTGCTACTACACCGATATCTAATTTTTGATTCTCCAGCATTTTTAAGGTTTGAAAAGTGTCTTGGGTCTCAATGCTGATATTGATATGGGGATTTTCCACCACAAATCCTTTTAGGTAGGGAAGCAGCAGATACTTACACAACGTGGTGCTGACACCTAAGTGGATATGACCGATACCGAGGTCATGAATTTGAGCAAGTTCCTTTTCTCCTCGGTCAAGGGCTTCAAAGGCAGTCTTTACATGGGTATACAAAATACGTCCTTCGGAGGTCAGAGTGACTCCGCGAGAATTTCTGGTAAAAAGGGTAGTATGCAGACTTTCTTCCAGTCTGCTGATAGATTTACTGATAGCGGGTTGACTAATGTACAGTTCACGTGCAGCTTTGGAGATGCTTTCTGTACCTGCAACAGTATAAAAAATACGATATAGGGAAAGATTATGTTCCATTGGGGTACCTCACTCTGTTGATAATAATGATATAAAAACTTTTTAAAAAAATTTTCAAAAAAGTGTTGACAATTTCGACAATTTATATTATAGTATGAATCGTTGAAGAAATCAACAAGAGATATGGGGTCTTAGCTCAGCTGGGAGAGCATCTGCCTTACAAGCAGAGGGTCATAGGTTCGAGCCCTATAGGCCCCATTCACATGGCGGAGTAGCTCAGTTGGCGAGAGCACACGGTTCATACCCGTGGTGTC
Organism: Lachnospiraceae bacterium; assembly: GCA_051879015.1. Lineage (GTDB taxonomy): Bacteria > Bacillota > Clostridia > Lachnospirales > Lachnospiraceae > JBJELF01. The sequence continues at coordinate 4 of JBJELF010000060.1, read as the reverse complement.
AGGG
>JBJELF010000059.1:0-16967 GCA_051879015.1 Lachnospiraceae bacterium | reverse complement strand
GAAAGTTTGGTATAAGTAAAAATATTAGTTGCAATTTTCTTTTTTTGTGATATAATGCAATTGAGTTTATAGTATAGTTAGAAAGGAGTGGGCAATTCGTTCACTCCTTACTTATGTGTTATACGAAATTATAATTTAGAAAATCTGAAAGGAAGGTGGTGTAAGAATGGCAAAGCATGAAGAATATGAGGCAAAGACCGAACAGCTTCTAAAACCGATTACAGATGCAAACAATCTGGAGATTTACGATGTGGAGTTTGTTAAGGAGGCAGGTTCCTGGTATCTCCGTATTTACATTGACAAACATACAGAGGATTGTGATGGTGTTACCATCGATGACTGTGAGCTTGTCAGCCGAGCAATTGATGAAAAACTGGATGAGGCGAATTTTATTGCCGAGGCTTATATTTTAGAGGTAAGTTCTCCTGGTTTAGGTCGCCAGTTAAAGAAGGATAAACATTTTGCTCACAGTATTGGCGAGGAAGTAGAGGTTCATCTTTTCAAGCCAATCAATAAAATCAGAGACTATACCGGTATCCTGACAGATTTTAACGAAGAGACAATTACGATTGAACTGGAAAGCGGAGAATGTCAGGTATTTGAGAGAAGTCAGATCGCATTGGTTCGCTTGACTTTCGATTTCTAGCAGCAGCTGTGAGTGTGCGAAGCATAGAGCAGTTCATTTTATTGATTGTTGGTGTATGGAAAGCAGGTATGAGTGTTTCTATAGCAAAGTTTAGGGCAGATAAGTTGAAATCTCACCATCGAAGAAAAAGGCAAAGAGTTTCGCATTGTAATATGATCGAGCGTAGATTGAAACATAAAAGGAGGATGTAAAAATGAATAAGGAGCTGTCGGATGCGTTAGATAATCTGGCAAAGGAAAAAAATATTAGCAAGAGAGTATTGTTGGAAGCCATTGAAAATTCATTGATTCAGGCTTGTAAGAATCATTTTGGAAAGACAGATAATATTCATGTTTCTATGAATTATGATACCTGTGAGTATGAGTTGTATGCAGAAAAGGTTGTGTCAGAGGAAGTGACTGACCCATTGGAGCAGATTGCTCTGGTTAATGCACAGAAATTTGACCGCAAGGCATCTATCGGTGATACGGTAAAGGTACCGATTCAATCCAAGGAATTTGGACGTATCGCTACTACGAACGGTATTAATGTGATTCGTCAAAAGATTCGTGAGGAGACAAGACGCGCTGACACCGAATATTACAAAGGATTGGAAAGAGAAGTGATTACTGGTATTGTACAGCGATATGTAGGAAATAATGTCAGTGTAAACTTAGGTCGTGCCGATGCGCTTTTGATGGAGAGCGAGCAGGTCAAGGGAGAGAGATTCCAGCCGACCGAGCATATTAAGCTGTATATTTTGAAGGTGGAAGAGACATCTAAGGGACCCAAAATTTCTATTTCCAGAACGCATCCAGAGATGGTTAAGAGATTGTTTGAAAATGAAGTGGCAGAGCTGCAGAGTGGTGTAGTTGAAATTATGGCAATCAGCCGTGAAGCTGGCAGCAGAACTAAGATGGCAGTTCGTTCTCATGATCCAAATGTAGATGCAGTTGGTGCCTGTGTTGGTATCAACGGTGCTAGAGTGAATGCAGTCGTTCAGGAGCTTCGCGGAGAGAAAATTGATATTATGAATTGGGATGAAGATCCAGCCTTGTTGATTGAAAATGCTCTGAGTCCAGCAAAGGTTATCTGTGTTGCTGCAGATGAAGAAGAAAAAACAGCAGTTGTAATTGTGCCGGATTATCAGTTGTCTCTTGCTATTGGTAAGGAAGGCCAAAATGCTAGATTGGCAGCAAAACTGACTGGATATAAGATTGATATCAAGTCTGAGACACAGGCGAAAGAACAGGGTCTGTGGGAGGAATTTGGCCTAGATGACAGACTGCAGGAAGGTGAGTACGACTTTGAGTCGCAGGAATCTGAATCCAAGACTGAATCTGAAATGAAAGAAAATGCAAATGCCGTTTTAGCAGAGGATGAGACTGCAAAGACAGAGAATTCTGAGGAATAAAATTTGCAAAACAGGAGTGGTGGGATTGGTAAAGAAGAAAAAAGATCCTCTGCGTCAGTGTGTTGGATGCAGAGAAATGAAAGGTAAGAAGGAAATGGTGCGTGTGATACGCACTCCTGAGAATGAGATTGTGATGGATTTGACAGGCAGAAAAAATGGCCGAGGTGCATATGTCTGTCGCAGTTTAGAATGTTTTGATAAGGCAAAAAAAAGCAAGGCCTTTGAACGTGCACTCAATGTGGCGATACCAGAGTTACTGTATGACACCTTGAGAAAGGAGCTGGAGGATGCAGAATAAAGCATTGGCTATGCTTGGCATGGCGACAAAGGCAGGAAAAACCGTCAGTGGTGAATTTTCCGTGGAAAAGATGGTAAAATCAGGTAAGGGCAGATTGGTCATTGTGGCAGAAGATGCTTCTGACAATGCCAAGAAAAGTTATACAGATATGTGTACTTTTTATAAAGTGCCAATCTATATTATGTTTGACAGAGAATCACTGGGACATTCCATGGGACAGCAATCTCGTGTATCTGCCTGTGTGACTGATGCAGGTTTCGCAAAGGCAATTGTTCAGTATTTAAAGTAAGATAAACCAGTAAGGAGGTTTCGATTAGTTTTGCAGAATAATAAAGATTCCGAATTAGAAATGAATACAGGAGCAGGAGATGCTCAAAATCAAAAGAAGAAAATGAGAGTGTTGGTGCGCCCTCAAAACCGCACGAGCAAAGGTGCAGGAAATAACGCTAATAATACTTCCAGCAACGCAAATACAAATAATGGAAATGGAAAACAGTCTGATGGAAAGCAATCGAATGGACAAAAGAACAATGGACACAAGAATCAGAAATCCAATGGAGATGGAGTTAAGACTGGAAAAGATAACAAAGGCGCTAAGGACAGTAAAGCGGAAAATAAATCAGTGGTGAAACCTGAGAATAAATCTGGAAATAAGTTTGAGACGAAACCAGAGACAAAAATAGAAGATACAAAAGTAGAGGAAGCAAAGATTCCTGAGAAAGTTGTGAAGACAATGGAAGCACCAAAGAAGGCAGAAATACCAGCTCAGCCAAAGGAAGCAGCAGAAGAGGCAGAAAAAGCGAGTGCTGAGAAGGCAGCAGCGGATGCAGCAGCGCAGGCAGCTGCAGAAAAAGAAGCTGCGGAAAAGGCAGCACAGGCAGAAGCAGAGCGCAAGAGAGCGCAGACCTTGGCTGCGATTGAGGCTGCCAGAGCGATTGAGAAGCAGGCTGCTCAGTTGGCAGAGCGTCGTGCAGTAGAGAATGGCGGAAAGAAGCCAGGTAAGGGTGGAAATCGTGACAATCGTGACAATCGTGATGGAAAGAGTCAGAGTAGTGATCGTCGTGACTCTAAGCGTGATAAAGCTCAGAATAGTGGTGAGCGTCGCGACCGCCGTGACAATGCGAATAATGTAACTAATAGTAGTAATAGTGGACAGAATCAGCCTCAAAATCGAAACGCAGGACGTGACAATCGTAGTGACGGCAATCGCGATAACCGAAACGGAGGAAACCGTGACAATCGTGACTTTAAGAAGGATCGTGATATGTTGGAGATGCGCGGATTCCAGAACAAAGATAAGGACGACATCTACAATAAAAATGAACGTGGGCAGCAGAGCAGCCGTCGTGACCGCGATAAGGATAAATCTTCTGGTATGGATTCTCTGTCCGGTATGGGCAAGGGCGACAGAAAGTCCATGAACAAGAAGGAAAGAGAAGAGAGAGAGAAGAGTAAACAGCAGGAAGAGAGAACGGGTAAGCAGGAAAATACCAAGAATTTGGGCAAGAAGCCAATAAAGAAGCCGGTTGAGTCTCCAAAGGAAAAGCCAGAGGAGCAGATTCGTACCTTGACATTGCCAGAGCAGATTACAATCAGTGATTTTGCAGATATGTTGAAACAGCCGGCATCGGCTATTGTTAAGAAACTGTTCATGGCTGGTCAGCTAGTGACCATCAACTCCGAAATTGACTATGATACAGCTGAAGGGATTGCAATGGATTTCAACTGTATCTGTGAGAAAGAGGTAAAGGTCAATGTCATTGAGGAACTGCTTAAGGACGTAGAGGATCCAGAGGAAAGTTTGGTTCCACGTCCACCAGTAGTCTGTGTTATGGGTCATGTAGACCATGGTAAGACTTCTCTGTTGGATAAGATTCGTTCCAGCAATGTGACCGCAAAGGAAGCTGGCGGTATTACACAGCATATCGGTGCCTATGTAGTAAAATGCAATGGTCAGAATATTACTTTCCTGGATACCCCTGGACATGAAGCATTCACTGCTATGAGAATGCGTGGAGCTCAGTCTACGGATATTGCAATTTTAGTTGTTGCAGCAGATGATGGCGTAATGCCGCAGACCATCGAGGCTATTAATCATGCCAAGGCAGCGGGCGTTGAGATTGTAGTTGCCATCAACAAGATTGATAAGCCAAGTGCCAATATTGAGCGTGTGATGAAGGAAATGGCTGAGTACGAGTTGATTCCAGAAGACTGGGGTGGTCAGACCATTTTTGTGCCAGTATCTGCAAAGACAGGTGAGGGTATTGATACTTTATTGGAGATGCTTTTGCTGGTAGCTGAGATGAGAGAGCTTCGTGCTAATCCAAATAGAAATGCAAGAGGTCTGGTTATTGAGGCACAGTTGGATAAGGGACGCGGACCAGTGGCTACTGTATTGGTACAGAAGGGTACCTTACATGTGGGCGATATTGTAGCTGCAGGCGGCTGTTATGGTAAAGTACGTGCGATGATCGATGACAAGGGACGCCGTGTGAAGGAAGCGACTCCATCGGTTCCTGTTGAGATATTAGGCTTAAATGAAGTGCCAAATGCGGGAGAGATTTTCCGTGGATTTGATAATGATAAAGAGGCAAGAAGCTACGCAGAGACCTTTATCTCTGAGGGCAGAGTAAAGATGTTGGAGGATACCAAGTCCAAACTTACATTAGATGGATTGTTCTCTCAAATTCAGGCTGGCAATTTAAAGGAATTGAACATTATCATTAAGGCGGATGTGCAGGGTTCTGTAGAGGCAGTGAAGCAGTCTTTGCTGAAGCTGTCTAATGATGAAGTTGTCGTAAAGGTAATTCACGGCGGTGTTGGTGCCATCAATGAGTCTGATGTGACTTTAGCTGCCGCATCCAACGCAATTATCATCGGTTTCAATACTCGTCCGGACCCAGTTGCCAAGGCGGAGGCAGAGCACGAAGGTGTGGATGTACGTCTCTACCGTGTCATCTATCAGGCAATTGAGGATGTAGAAGCTGCCATGAAGGGTATGCTGGACCCAGTATTTGAGGAGAAAGTGATTGGTCATGGTATTATTCGAAGCCTGTTCAAGGCATCTGGTGTCGGTATGATTGCTGGTACCTATGTTACCGACGGTGTCATTCAGAGAGGCTGCAATGTGCGTGTGACCAGAGCGGGAGAGCAGATTTTTGACGGACCAGTGGCATCTTTGAAGCGTTTCAAGGATGATGTGAAAGAAGTGAAAGAAGGATACGAGTGCGGTATCGTACTGGAGAAATTCAACGACTTGGCTGAGGAAGATTTGTTTGAGGCTTATAAGATGGTAGAAGTGCCAAGATAGACAATAAGTCAAAAATTAGTAAGTATAAAATAAATAGGTATAAGTGAGTGGGTGGGCTGTTGTTGGGACGATGAGTTCGGTTTGACAACAGCTCAAAATATCTTTTGAACTCAATCAATATTGTTAAGGAGGTTTGAAAAATGCGTAAGAATAGCATTAAAAACACAAGAATTAATGCAGAGGTGCAGAGAGAGTTGAGTAATATTATTCGCTCCGAAATAAAAGACCCAAGAATTCATCCTATGACGACAGTAACTGCGGTGGAAGTGGCTCCTGATTTGAAGACTTGCAAGGCTTATATCAGTGTGTTAGGTGATGAGGAAGCCTTTAAGGATACATTGACTGTTTTGAAAAATGCTATGCCTTACATTCGTCATCTGTTGGCAGAATCCATTAATTTGAGAAATACACCAGAAATTAAATTTATTTCTGACCATTCTATTGAGTACGGAGTCAATATGACGAGAATGATTGAAGAGGTAACAAAGGATTTGCCAGAGGATAAGGAGGATGATGAATTTGGTGAACTTGAATGAGGAGCTTTCTAAGGTGGAGAAAACAGTCGGAATCAGCGGTCATGTGCTGCCGGATGGGGACTGTGTAGGCTCCTGTTTGGCCTTGGCAAATTATATTCGTGACAATTTTCCTCACCTGAAGGTGGATGTGTATTTAGAAAAATTTGATAAAAAGCTCAATACTTTGCCCGGTGCCGATACGGTACTCTATGAAAATCAGGGCAAAAAACAATATGATCTGTATGTGGCACTGGATTGTTCTGTGAAAAGACGACTGGCAGTGGGAGGTGAATATTTTGACACTGCCAAAAAGACCATATGCATTGACCATCATGTAAGCAATGAGGGATACGGAGATATCTTTGTATTAGATGGCAAAGCAAGCTCCGCAGCAGAGGTTTTGTATCAACTGTTCGATCCCGAAATGGTATCGATAAACACAGCTTCCTGTATTTATACAGGCATTGTTCATGACAGTGGCGCTTTTCGTTTTTCAAACGTATCTGCTAAGACTATGCGTATTGCAGCAGATTTGCTTGAGAAGGGAGTGGATGCCAGCGGCATTATTAACTCTTTTTTGGAGACTAGTCTGCAGCATCAGAGGCTCAATGGCATTGCCTTTCAGAAGGTACAGCTGTACAATCAGGGAAAATTTGTATATGTTTATTTAACTATGGAGGATTACCAGACCTGCGGTTTGGAGACAGATGAACATGTGAATGTGGTTGGACTGCTCAGAGACCTGGAAGGTGTGGAGTGTTCCGCCTTTTTGCTGCAGGTTAATGAGCACAAACATAAATTGAGTATGCGCTCCCGCACCTATGTGGATGTCAATCAGGTATGTGCTTTGTTGGGCGGAGGTGGTCATATTCATGCTGCTGGGGCCACATTGTTTGATGTCAGCGAAAAATTGATTCGAGAAACGATTGTGAGGGGAGTCGATGAGATGATCCAGGCAGAGATAATGTAAACGGAGATAGAGAAAAAGCCATGAATGGAGTCATGAATGTTTATAAAGAAAAAGGTTTTACCTCTCATGATGTGGTGGCAAAATTGCGTGGAATTCTCCATATGAAAAAAATCGGGCATACGGGCACTCTTGATCCTGATGCAGAAGGTGTGCTGCCCGTATGTCTGGGGAGTGGTACCAAGCTATGTGATATGCTGACGGATAAGAGTAAGACCTATCGTGCGGTACTTTTGCTGGGTGCAGAGACGGATACGCAGGATATCAGCGGGAAGATTCTGTCTGAGTCGCCAGTCATCTGTGGGGAGGAAGAGGTTCAGGCTGCCATTGAATCCTTTGTGGGAGAATATGAGCAGATACCGCCTATGTACTCTGCCTTGAAGGTCAATGGGAAAAAGCTGTATGAGTTGGCAAGAGAAGGAAAAGTCATTGAACGGAAGGCTCGCAAAGTAGAAATTTCAAATATTATCATTGAGAAGATAGAGCTTCCCTATGTGACGATGTCGGTATCTTGTTCGAAAGGTACTTATATTCGTACTCTCTGTCATGATATTGGTGCGAAATTAGGCTGTGGCGGCTGTATGGCACAGTTGATTCGCACGAGAGTGGGAGTATTTTATTTGGAAGATGCCAAGACATTAAAAGAGATAGAAGAATTTCGCAATAATAATCAGTTGGATGAATTAGTAACACCTGTGTGGGAGATGTTTCCGGAGTATGAGCGTTGTGTGGTAAAGGAAGAATTTATTCGATTGTCTGACAATGGAAATCCGCTGCCTGTTCATGCCTTGGTCAATGAGCCTGAAAATCCAAGCCCTATTCTTGTATTTGAGCCTTCTGGAAGATTTGTGGGAATTTATCAATGGGATGAGGTAAGAAATAAGTTTTGGCCGCAGAAGATGTTTTTGGAATCCTAATATTTTAACTTAAATTTAGCGGATTACTTGAAGGATATTACTTACATGATTGTTATAAAAAATAAGACAGAATTTTTTTTGGAAGAAAAAACAGTTGTGACTATCGGAAAATTTGATGGATTTCATCGGGGTCACAGAAGATTATTGGAAGAGATGAAACAGGCAGCTTCAGCCAATGGTTGGAAAACGGTGATATTTACTTTTGCGAATTTTTCGCAAAATAAGCGAATTCAAAAACCGATCGATGGCGGGCTGCTTATGAGTGATGAGGAAAAAGAAAATTTTTTATCAGCCAATCAGGTGGATTACTTAGTGGAATATCCTTTTGATGAGTCTACAAGACTGATGGAAGCAGAATTTTTTATGAAGAAAGTCTTGCATGAACAATTGAACTCTGGTATGATTGTAGTCGGTACCGATTTTCGGTTTGGGAAGGGAAGAAGAGGTACACCTCAGTTGTTGGAAGAGTGGATGCCACGCTGGGATTGTCAGGTCAGAGTGATTGAGAAGGCAGTAGATGAGATTACAGGTCAGGAAATTAGCAGTACCTTAGTGCGCAGTTTTATCAAACAGGGTCAGATAGAGATAGCCAATCGACTGATGGGGCATTCTTATAGTTATATAGGAGAGGTCATTCATGGCAGGGGATTGGCACATCGTTTAGGGTTTCCCACTATGAATATAGAAATTTCAGAAGATAAATTGGTCCCTCCCTATGGGGTTTATTCTGCAAGTGCCATATTAGATGGAAAAGAATACAGTGGTATTTTAAATATTGGTTGCAAACCTACAATTACAGACGAGAAAAAGCTTTTATTGGAATTATTTTTATTTCATTATAATGAAAATGCGTATGGTAAAAAGCTTCAAGTTATGCTGCATTCGTTTGTACGCGGCGAAATGAAATTTGAAACAGTTGAAGCACTTCGTCAGCGTGTATTAGAAGATGTAAGATTAGTGAGACAAGAGGCAGAGGAAAGGAAAGAGAAATACAATGAAATATAAAATGCTCAAATGGGTGTCGATGTTGATGGTAGGGAGTATGTGTTATTTGACCGCCTGCAGCCAAGAAATAGAGGATAATCAGACATCATCCGACGTGATAGAAAGCATTGCGACAGATGGTGATGCGGTAAAGGCAGGAACGGACGCTGAGTCAGATGATACAGAAGAAAGCACAGAAATCGATGAGACAACTGTAGCTCCTTCAGAGGATGAGACAGAAGAAAGCAGTGAAGCAGAATCAGAGCCAGAAATCGATCGAAATACTGTGTTTACTCATTATGAAGATGTGGATAAACTGGCGGTAGTTGATGGAGTAAACACTTATGTTAACATTCGTATGGAGCCGACCACCGATTCTTTCTGTGTGGGATATGCCAATTTATATGCGGGCGTGATTATTTCAAAAAAAGTAAATGATGACTGGTACGAAGTAGATGTGGATGGAAACAAAGGATACATAGCAGCGGAATTTCTTCTGACTGGTGAGGAAGCAAAAGAGGCTGCTCTGGAACATGCAACTCCGCGTATTAAGGTGGAGACAGAGGTGCTAAATGTACGTTTTGGACCAAGCAAGATTACAAGAAGAATTACTCAGATTGCGGAGGGCAATTTGTTTGAAGTTCAGAGAGTGCTGAGCAATGGCTGGGTTTACATTCAGTTGGATTCCGATATCAAGGGATATGTCAGCGGTGATTTTGTGTCAATTGAGTATTATCTGGATGAGCCAGTTTATTTTTCGGATTATATTGGGCTTTCGGATGTGAGAAAGAGTATCATTGAAGAGGCGTTGGCTCATTATGGCGAGGCATATGTATGGGGCGGCACTCAGTTGGGTGTCGGGGTGGATTGTTCTGGATTTATGCAGCAGGTATACAAGAAAGCTGCGGGAATTTCCATCCGAAGAACCTCTTACTGGCAGGCTGAGCAGGGACGTGAGGTGTCCTTCGACGAGATGCAGCCAGGGGATTTGATTTTCTTTATTACAAGGGGAAATGCCATCAGCCATGTAGGTATGTATATCGGCAATGGATTGATGATTCATGCTGCCTCGGAGGATCGAGGAATTGTGATTGACCAGTACAATTATCGAACTCCAGAGTTTGCAAGAAATTTAATTGGAGACTAAAAAAGCTGCTGTATGTTAGCTCTGAGTAACATACAGCGGCTTTTTTAATGGGTGTTAAAAAACATTTTTACTCGGATAGACTGGGCATGGTCTCCAAAATCCTCTCCAAATAAGGTCAGACCGCCGCAGTTGGTAGTGTATTTGGGCACATCAAAACGAAAATTAATGATACTGTTATAGTCCAGATTTAATCGGGAAATCGTAGTGTTGGAAATCTTGCTGGTACCATCAATGAAACATCCTTCATTATTGATGATTAAGGTTTTGAGCAGTCCATATTGATTTAGAATGGAAGGCCACCAGGGAGGAGACATAAATCCTTTTCGGTCACCAAAATCGCCAGGGCTAATCCAGCTGCCAAGGGAGATGCCATTGATATAAAAATGGATATCAGATGGATAGTCCTGATTGGTATTTGGACATTCTGAACTGATTTCAAAAGAAATCTGAAGTTCTGAGAGAGTCTGTCCAGGCTGTAAGTGATTGGGGAGATTATATTCGATATAACCGGAGCCGAACCAAAGAATTCCTGCGTCAAAGCGGTCAGGGTATGAGAAAGTTTTGGGATTATCAAATTCTCCAATAATTTTTTTGTGGGTAGCAATGCCGCAGGTGGGTGTAATTTGATAAGCAGAATAATGACCGATATGTACATCGTCTATATAGCACTGTTTTGCAGTCTTTTCAGGAGCTAAATCAATCATTAACCGCTCGTAACGTGGCTGCACAATTTTCATGGTACCACGTTTGCCGGAAGTTGTTTTAATTTGTACTAATCCCGCATCTACCAGTTTGCCGACATGCATGGAAATAGCACTGTTGGTTAAGCCGGATTTTGCTGCCAGATCATTCATACTGAGATTATCATCTTCATAGATAAGCTCCATGAGTTTGAGTCTCATGGGTGTGCTGAGCGCTTTGAAAACTTCTTCAGCCTCCTTCAACGATTTAAAATATAACATATAGTATCCCCCTCTATATTTAATATTATGTAAAAGTTTGTAACCATTTATTTCACTGAAAAGTTACAAAAGATTCACAAAATATTATAAAAAAGATATGTTGTAAAGTCAATGATTCAATAAAATTTTGTATAATACGTCAATTTAGTCTGTCTATTTTTGTCAAAAAAACGGTGGTAGTATATTCAAAAGAGAAAGCAAAAAAAGAAAAATTTTTGTTGACTTTTTATATAAATGATAGTATCCTTACCTTAAGTTCAAGAAAAAATGAAACAATTCAACAAAAAATGAAATTATCTAATTTGGACTTGAATGGTAATCATACATAAACTGTTATGATTGAGTTTAAAAAAAGGAAGGTATGCAAGATGGCAAAGTTGTATGTGAATCCTCATGTGAAAAAGGGCCACATCAATCCAGAGATTCAGGGTCAATTTTCAGAACATCTAGGCAGATGTATTTATGAAGGTATCTATGTAGGAGAAAACTCTGAAATTCCAAACACAAATGGAATGAGAAATGACGTCGTAGAAGCATTAAAAGAGATTCAGGTTCCAGTATTGCGTTGGCCAGGCGGCTGCTTTGCTGACGAGTATCATTGGAAGGATGGTATTGGTCCAAAGGAAAATCGTAAAAAGATGGTAAATACTAACTGGGGCGGTGTTGTTGAAGACAACAGTTTTGGTACCCATGAATTTTTTGAGTTGTGCAGGCAGTTAGGCTGCAAGACCTACATAAACGGCAATATGGGAAGCGGTACAGTGCAGGAGATGAGCGAGTGGGTTGAGTATATGACCTTTGACGGCGTGTCTCCAATGGCAGATTTACGTGCAAAAAATGGTCATCCAGAACCATGGACCGTTGATTATTTTGGTGTGGGCAACGAAAACTGGGGCTGTGGTGGTAATATGACACCAGAGGAATATGCGAATAATTATAGAAGATATCAGACTTTTGTAAAGCGTTATAATCAGACAGAGCCTGAGGAAGAGCAGGAAGTGGTAACCACCAGCACGCCAGAAGAGAGTAATGAGGATAACTATAAGGCTCCAACTACTCTGCTCAAAATTTGCTGTGGTGCCAATGTAGATGATTTTGAGTGGACCAGAAAGGTATTAGAGGTTACTCACAGGCGTGCCAAGGGTCAGCATGGTTTTATGGATGGTTTGTCTTTACATTATTATGTTCATCCAGGCGGATGGCTTCACAAAGGAAGTGCTACTGAATTTGATGAGGGTATGTGGTACAAGAGTATGAGAAAAACTCTGTATATGGAGGAACTGATTGATCGTCACGGTGCTATTATGGAGCAGTATGATCCACAGAAGCGCATTGGTATGATTGTGGATGAGTGGGGATCTTGGTATTTTGTAGAGCCAGGTACTAATCCAGGATTTTTATTCCAGCAGAACACCATGAGAGACGCACTGATTGCAGGTATTACATTAAATATCTTCAATAAACATTGTGACCGTGTCAAGATGGCAAACATTGCTCAGGTAGTTAATGTACTTCAGGCCATGATTTTGACTGAAGGTGCCCGTATGATTTTGACTCCAACCTATCATGTATTTCATATGTACAAGTATCATCAGGATGCCGAGCTGGTGGACAGCAGCATTGAAACTGAGTTGGTAGGGGTAGAGGAGGAAATGGTTCCAAATCTCTCTGAGTCTGTTTCCGTTGGTATTGATGGAAAGATTCATGTGACTGTGACTAATTTGTCCCTGACGGAGGATTACGACATCGAAGGTGTATTTACAGATACCAAGATACTTGCTGTGGAGGGAAGCATTGTGACAGAGGAAATGCATGCTCATAATACATTTGAGAATCCAGATGTAGTGAAAGAGCAGGTTTTTGATGCTTACCAAATCACAGATAAGGGCGTAAACTTCAAGATTCCAAAGTGCAGTGTGCTGCATTTGGCGTTGGAAATTGAGTAATCAATTAAAAGAATTGTGATGGATTGACATTTTTAATCGATTATATTACTTTTGAGATACATCATAGTTGTTTCAGAAATGAGGCAGCTATGATGTATCTTATCAAATGGACAAAAAGGGGATTTATTATGCGAAAAAAGATAGCGGCGGCAGCTGTTATTATGCTGCTTGGGGCAATAACTGGATGCAGTCAAAATACCGCAAATGAAACAACAGGTACAGCAGGGAGCACGACGGCCCCCGCTGAGACGGAAGATTATTCTTATCTAAGTACTGACAATATGTATGAGGGAATTGCAGTTGGCAGTATCAAGGCGGGGGTATCGGTTCATGACCCGTCCATCATTCAGGCAGATGGAAATTATTATATTTTTGGTTCTCATATGTCTTCAGCTGTATCGACCGATATGAGAACCTGGAAATATGTGGGCGTAGGCAACGGTTATAATTCTAATAATACGGTTTACGGAGATTTGTTTGAAACGGATTCTGAAGTTTTTGCGTGGGCAGGAGACAATGACGGAGATTATTCCGTGTGGGCACCCCATGTTATTTATAATAAGACCATGGAGAAGTATGTGATGTATTATTGTACTTCTTCTACTTATATCAAATCCAGTCTGTGTTTTGGTATTGCGGACTCTATTGAGGGACCTTATACTTGGCAGAGCACTTTGCTGTATTCCGGTTTTACGTCCGATGATATTGACCAGACTGATGTGTTGGATTATGTGACTGAGGAGTATGCGGCAGCAAATTACTTGGATGCCAAAGGAGAGTATAATAATATGGCAGCACCAAACTGTATCGATCCGACCTTATTTTATGATGAAAATGATAAGCTGTGGATGGTATATGGCTCTTGGTCAGGCGGTATTTTCCTGTTGGAGATTGATCCAGCTACTGGGCTAGTCATTCATCCGGAGGCAGACGAGGAAAATGATGTAGATCCCTATTTTGGAAAACGTCTTTTGGGCGGCGGACATCATTCCATTGAGGCACCTTATATTATGTATGATGAGGACAGTGGCTATTATTATTTATATGTTGCCTATGGTTCTTTAAATCGTGAAGGCGGCTATCAGATTCGTGTATTCCGCAGTGAGAGTCCGGATGGACCGTATGTAGATATGTTGGGACAGACTCCGAGCAGTAATGTTTCCCACAACTTTATGGGATTAAAATTGTCTGGCAATTATATGCTGCCAAGCCTTGAGTGTGCTTATATGGCGACGGGACACAATTCTGCTTTTAAAGCTGATGATGGTAAGATGTATATCGCATATCACACTCGTTTTGACAATAACAGTGAATATCATGAGCCACGTGTAAAACAGTTCTTCTTAAATGAGGAAGGCTGGCCAGTAATGCTGCCTTATGCGACCAACGGTGAGACAATTTCCGAGACTGGATATGAAAATGAAGATCTAGTCGGCATTTATTACTTTGTTGAGCAGGGCAATACCATTGACAGTACGATTGCAGAGCCTACCAAGATTGAGCTGAGAGAAGATGGGACAGTGGTTGGCTTAAATTCCAGAGGTAGTGTATGTACGGGCACATGGAGCAGAACTGAGGGAAGTTATTATATGAAATTGACTTATAACAATGTGGAGTACAGCGGTGTGTTCTGCAGGCAGCAGGATGAAGCTGGCACCGATGTTATGACATTTACTGCTGCAGGCAACAACATCAGTGTTTGGGGAGTTAAGTATTGAGAAGCTTGATTGCATGACAAGAAAGGAAGTGTAACTCGCATGGAAAAAAAAGACTTGGAGATGATGGATTCTGAGTCAAAGAAAAAAGAAAGCTGGCATGAGCCGAGAATGCTGGATTGGCAGGACCGTGTCAAGGATGTGCTTGGCACTATTGTATTTTTTGCGGCGGCTTTTGGGTATTGGATGTTGGTATTATTGATTATTTCTTTTATATTTGTCAATATCTGGATGGTTACGATAGAAGAACTGATTCAGTATGCCTTGGTATTAATGACAATCAGTGGAATTGTTTATATCGTTTTATTGTACAGAAAGCGTAAAAAGCAGGCTGAAATCATGGAACGTCTGCGTGGATAAACGAAATAGGACAGCTGTATGACTACAGCTGTCCCATTTCGTTTTTATAGCTTTACTTAGCAGGAATCCGCATCACTACCAGAGAGTAGGCCGGAATCTCATAGGTAAATCTATCAAGGATATCGAAGTCAGAGAAAATCGGTACCACTTTTTCTGGATTAGTGTAGGTGTTTTGACTGGATGCATCCTCGTTGCCCAGGGTGATTATATTGGCGCTGGTTTCATATCGGGTCTTATCAAAATCATTTAGTTGGATTTCAAGACTCTGTGGAATTTCAGTAGAGTTAACCAATTTAATAATTAAGTCTCCATTTTCACCTATCGTACTGGATTGATATAAATTAGATTTTGTAACATACTCATAGTTGATGTAGAGCTGATTATTAAGGTAACATTGGATGCGGTCTCCTGTGACCGTCACCTTCAGATGATAAATCTTATTTTTGTCTAGGTGTACATTTTTAACTGTACCGGCTATTTGACCACTTTTGCTGCCAGCAGAAACGGTTTGCAGGCAGGAGATAGTATTTTCCCAACCTCCCAGGTTCCAGAAGATGGAGTCGGAAATGCCTTTGACAGCGACTGGAATCAGGAATCCTTCTTTTCCATTCAAAATTTTTGCGTCTACCTCCAAGGTATACTCACTCCATGTAGTATCACCGATGTAAATTACATCGCCAATGTTGCTGTTGATAGGAGCAGCGGTGCTGGACTGTTGAAGTCTACCGTTTTTGATACTCCATTTTCCAGTCTGTATATCCCAGTGTTTGAGTTGACTGGCGTCTTTAAAATCATAGTGGCAGAGCATTTCGCCAGTGCTGTTAGAGGTTACTTTAAAGTTTTCGTAAGCTACCGCGGTGGACCAGCTGCCCAAACCGACTGCACCAGAGAGCTGAGTTAATGTCTGAGGCTGCTCTAGAGTGGCAGGCAGAGCAAGGCAGCCTGAATTGTTGGAGAAAAGCTGCTGCACATAGTAGTTGATGGAACCATAGACAGAGTGATTGCTGAACCAAATTAGGTCTGGAGTCCACTGATTTAAAGTGCTGTTTGCAAACAATGGTGCATAGCAGGCCATTTTTACGACATCTCCGTTTCGCTCCAGAGCAGTCATATAGGCAGCCTCTGACAATGCTGCATAAAGCGTATTGGCTTGGGCCGCATACTCGCCTAGGAAAACTTTGGCATTGAGACTGCGGTCATAGTTATCATAACGAGTAGTGTTGGTGAAGAACCAGTCGGCTGGCTCGTAGTAATGCTCATCTACCAGTGCAGTGGTGGTATTATCCGAATGTTCGTGGATGTAATTCCAGCCCACGATGTCACCAGAGGAGGTACTGTTGGCAACAATCAGTTGAATATCGCCATACATTTCTGGATTTTCTTTTGCAGCCTTTTCAAAGGCCTTTACAAACAGGGTGTAATGCTCAAAGTATTCGCTCTGCCACTGTTCATTGCCGATAGCAATGTATTTGAGTACAAAAGGCTCCTTATGTCCCATAGAAATGCGGACTGCTCCCCAGGCGGTGTCCGCATCGCCGCGGCAAAATTCTACCAGGTCTAAGGCGTCTTGGATGAGCTGCTGAAACTTTTTGCTGTTAGTGGGATAAACTAAGTAATGATTGCTCTGTATCGGACAAGTCATACCTGCGTTGAGTACTGGAATGGGAAGGCAGTGCAAATCCTCACAGAGAAGGAAGTATTCATAAAATCCAATGCCGTAGGTAGTATAGTAGGGATAGTTTGTATTTCCAGACCATATGGATTTGCCCTGAGGTCTGACAGCCACGTCTCCCACTGTCTTCCCGCC
>JBJELF010000058.1:0-3764 GCA_051879015.1 Lachnospiraceae bacterium | reverse complement strand
GGAGTACCGATTGGCTACTTATTTGGGAGCTAAGGCTCACCAAATACAAAATAGAATGGTACGA
Organism: Lachnospiraceae bacterium; assembly: GCA_051879015.1. Taxonomy (GTDB): domain Bacteria; phylum Bacillota; class Clostridia; order Lachnospirales; family Lachnospiraceae; genus JBJELF01. The sequence goes on along the minus strand of JBJELF010000058.1, from coordinate 3,700 downwards.
ATTACTCAGGGAAATTTAGAATTGGAAGCTCAAATGCAAAAGGCAGCGGAACGTCCTCTAAATGCTCCGAAAAAAGGAAATATGGTGAGAACCATTCATGAAAGTGCAGCCTGTCAGGCTTTCTATCGTTTTTGCAAAGGAGGAGCTACTCTCTTTGCTTTTGAAACCAATCGGGCTTCCTTTGAATATGAATATCTATCTTAATGAAGGAGCTACTGCATACATCCCATCTCAGTTGAGAGTGATTCACTATGCGACATAGGATTCCAGAAAATTGTGAGATAACAAAAAACAGAAATAAGGACACAAGATTTTCTGGGATACATATATTATCATATGGTAGACAAATGGTTATGTATTAACCAAATAGAATTGGTTATGGAAGAATAGAAAAAAGTGATTGCACAGGTTTGCCGTGTTTGACAAACCTGTGCAATTCTTTCTTGTTTGCAATTCTTTTTTGTTCTTTTGTGAATTGATATTTTTTTAACAATTAGATTCTTCGATTGGGGCAATTGACTCAATCGGAGCTTTTTCTAATGCAACCTCAACTTTAGTAGTGTCGTTGCCGGTCTGCTCTAAACCACTAATATTGACATTGCGTGTTACTTTGGCATCATATGTATTGGCTCTCATGACTTCTGTGATATCCAGACCAGTGGTTTCTTTGACGGATTCAATTACTTTCGCAAGAACAGCTGGTACATATCCTCCTACAGAAGATACGCCACCCTGACCATCTCCGCTATCAATGATAGTCACTTTGTCGATGGAAGCAAGTGGCTCTGCGATGGCCTTTGCCATTTCTGGAAGAGCATTTACAATCATCTCCATCATAGCTGCCTGACCATATTTCTTCATGGCTTCCGCTTTCTTTTCCATAGCCTGTGCTTCTGCAAGTCCCTTTGCCTCAATGGCACGAGCCTCTGCCTCACCGACTTTGCGAATACCTTCTGCTTCCTGAGTTTTAGCATACATATCCGCCTCAGCCTGGACTTTCTTTGCCTCAGCCGCTTTCTCCTGCTCAAATTTAGCAGCTTCTGCTTTCTTCTGGATTTCAAATAATTCTGCTTCCGCACGTCTCTGACGCTCATACAGTTCCGCATCTGCCTGCTGCTGTTTTGCAAACTTTTCTGCCTCCGCCTTTTTCTTGATTTGTGCATTCAAAGTTTGCTCCGTTACTTCGGCTTCTTTCTGTTTCAAAAGAATCTCTTTTTCCTGTTTGGCGATGTTTGCATTGGCGGTTGTAATTTCGATGGTCTTACGCTGTTCCTCTTTCTGGATTTCATAAGCAGCATCTGCTTCTGCTTGCTTAATATCAGCCTCTTTTTTCAACTCTGCCTTGCGGATAGCCAATTCATTTTGTCTGGCTGCAATCTCTGTCTGAGCTTTTACTTGTGCATCATTGGCTTCTTTTTGAGCAATCGCTTGTGCTTTTGCAATTTCTTTTTCGCTTTCTGCACGGGAGATAGCAGCATTTTTTTGGATTCGTACTACATTATCTACACCCAGATTTTCGATAACATTATTATTGTCCATGAAGTTCTGTACATTGAAGCTGACAATGTCCAATCCCATGGCAGCTAAGTCAGGTTCTGCATTTTGCTTTACCAGTTCTGCAAATTTTTGACGGTCAGATACCATTTCTTCGAGATGCATTTTACCGACAATCTCACGCATGTTTCCTTCCAGTACCTCTCGAGCAATTTGTGCAATGTAATCTGTTTTCTTATTCAAAAAGTTCTGAGCAGCCAAGGAAATCTTATGTGGATCATCTCCAATTTTTATGTTGACTGCCGCATCTACATTGATGTTGATATAGTCAGCGGTAGGTACGGAATTGGACGTCTTAACATCAATGGGAATCAGTTGCAAACTCAATTCGTCTTTCTTCTCAAAAAATGGAATCTTGATGCCAGCCTTACCAATAAGAATTTTTGGTGTCTTGCGGAGACCAGAAATGATGTAGGCCTTATCCGGAGAAGCTTTGACATAGCCAGTAGCCAAAAGTAGGATAATAATAAGGACAATGGCAATCGGAATGATGTACTTTAACATAGCAAAAACCTCCTTCTTTTCTATTGTATGCATATGTTCATTTGTATCACTACGAGAATCATTATAGCAAATTTTTCGAAATTGTTAAATAATTATCAAAATTAGGGGATGTTTTTGTCATATTTCAGAGAAACAGCTACTTTTGTGTGATTTTAGTCCATTGCACCATATATTAAAGTAGAAATAAAAGCATTGAAAGCATTTTCATTTTTTTATTCGTTTTATCTGGTATTTGGATAAATTGGAATAGAGAAGAAAGAAAAGAAAGAGAAGAAATGGAACTGTGTAAAATGCAGAAAAAAATCATGAGGTCAATCAGTCATATGCAAACTATTGAAAATGAATCAATCAATAATATGTTATTTTACCGTGATATACCTGTTTTAATTTATCATATCGCATATCCGATCTTCCATTCCACTTGTAATCAGAAAGCAGTTGAATCCATCAATGAAGTATATCGTTCTCTGGCACGAGATAGAGAATATTATTGTAAATGGGTGCTGTATCCTCAAGCAGTAGAAATAGCTAGGTATATTCAAGAAAATAATCCACCATTTCATCCATTTGAATTCAATATGATGTATCAGGTGACGCTGAATAAAGGCTGTGTGACTAGTTTGTATCTAGAACAGTACACATATTTAGGTGGAGCACATGGTGCGACTATTCGAACATCGGATACATGGAATTTTGTGACTGGTAAGAAAATTAATTTAAAGGATTTCTATACGGATGATAGTATGTTTGAGGATAAGATTATAGTATGGATTGAAAATAAAATTTCAGAATTGCTAACCGTATCACCAGGAAATTTTTTTGAGGATTATGCCAACTTATTGAGGAACACATTTAATCCAGATAGCTTTTATTTGACCCCAGAAGGCATTGTTATCTATTTTCAGCAATATGATATTGCGCCTTATGCCGCTGGAATTGTAGAATTTTTATTGCCGAATTCAGCTGGAAAGGAAGCGTTTCGATAAAAGCGATACAAAGATAGATAGAGATATTGTATATCAAATAGGCATGGCATCTGAGGTGAAAATTGGATAAATTGACCCTAACATATGTACAAATGATGTAAAACAAATAATATGGGGTCGGAACTCGTGAATAGTCATTTTAACTTGTACTAAATCTTGACATAGGACCAATCTTCATGTAGAAGGAAAACCAGAAGTATTTAAAGCAGGGTTTAATGACGAATTACGAGATCATGTATATGATATATGGAATGATCCAGAACAGGAGATAGTTGTAGCAGATTCTGATGGGATTATTTGCGGTTTTGCAGTACTTCATCATATCGTAAAGCCGGCGACTCCTTTTATGTATGAACGTGATTTTATGGATGTTGATGAATTTTGTGTTGATAAGGAATATCGAAGACAGGGTGTTGCTTCGGAGATGATAACATTCATACGAAATTACGCTAAGGAAAAAGGATTCAATCATATCGAACTTAATATGTGGGAGTTCAATCAGGATGCATTGGCATTTTACGAAGCAGTTGGGTTTAAGACATACCGGAGATATATGGAGATGCAGGTATGATAGTTGCTTATGTTGATAGTACGTGCTTCGTGGCTTACTTTTTTGAAAAGGGTAGAGGATGAATACCATTTTGGATTTGTTAGAA
>JBJELF010000057.1:0-60248 GCA_051879015.1 Lachnospiraceae bacterium | reverse complement strand
TGGTGTTTTTAAGTGCATACAGCGATTTTTCTTATGCCAGGCAGGCAATTCGTCTGCGTGCCATGGATTATTTGACGAAACCTTATCAAAAAGAAGAGTTGTTTGCAGTAATGGAGGAAGCCATTCATCAGGCAAAGCAGAATATGCAAAATCCGGAGTATCAGAAAAAATGTGCGGGGGATACGGCACCGTTATTGGATGTAAGGAGTTTTGATGAGAAGGATGGCAAAAACTTTGATATCAGTGAGGGTGTTTGGGAGGAAGATAGTGACCCGCAGATTTCTAAAGTGGTAACATATGAAATTACGCATTTTATTGAACAAAATTATATGCACGAGATTTCCATGCAGGATGCGGCTCAGTTTATGCATTATTCAGACACTTATTTTTGTAAATTGTTTAAGCAGGGATTTGGATGTAACTTTACTACTTATCTTACTCAGTATCGCATTGAGCGGGCGGAGCAGCTGCTGCGTACCACGGATTTATCGGTGCGGGAAGTCGCGTTGAGAACCGGTTATGGAGATTCTAATTATTTTACGAAAGTATTCAAAAGAAAGACAGGTATCGTGCCAAGTGAGTATCGGGCGCAGCAGAGAAAGATATGATGTGTTGTGTGGATGAACAGTTAAAATAAAATTTTACGGTAAATCATAAAATTTTACGGTAGGAGAGGAGATGAATTTTGCATATAATGAAACATGTGTTAAAAAATTCACAGAGAACAATCTGGACAGCGATAATTCTTGGGAGTATTTGTCTGACTGCGTGTGCGGGATACACATCAGGCAGATTGGAGCAGGAGGAAAATCAATCGTTGGAGTTCGTGTTTACTTATGCAGAAAATCAACCAAATGATTATCCGACCACAAAAGCAGCACAGTTTTTTGCCGATTTGGTGAAGGAGCGCAGCGAGGGGCGGATTCAAATTGTGGTGGAGGCAGATGGCGTGTTGGGTGATGAGTCATCCGTAGTCAAACAGGTTTGTTATGGAGGGATTGATTTTGCCCGAGTTTCTATTGCCTCGATTACTGATGATATTTCTGAGCTGAAGGTGCTGATGCTGCCTTATCTGTACCGCAATAGCGATCATATGTGGAATGTGTTGAATGGGGAAGTTGGCAAACAGTGCCTGCAATATTTTTCTGGAAGCGGAATGCGGGCACTTTCCTGGTATGATGCAGGGGCAAGAAATCTATACACGAGGGAAGTACCTATTCACACTCCAGAAGATTTAGAGGGGCTGACGATTCGTGTGCAGCCGTCAAGTGATATGATGAATGAGACGATGCAGGCACTCGGGGCAGAGACCGAGCAGTATGTGTACGCAGATGTGTATGGTATGCTGGAGCGGGGGTTCATTGATGGAGCAGAAAATAATGTAGGTTCCTATGTGGCTGAAAAACATTATTTGCAGGCGAAATATTATACGATGGATGAGCATGTGCGCATCCCGGAGGTTCAGCTGATTTCTGAGGAAACTTGGAATAAGCTGTCCGAGGAGGATCAAACATTGCTGGCACAATGCGCGATGGAGTCGGCTCGCTATGAGCGAGACTTGTGGGAAAAGTATGAGATGGATGCATTGCAGGTGATGGAGGAGGCGGGATGTCAGATTATTTACCTGAGCGCCGAGGAGAGAAGGCAATTTGAGGAATGCATGAGTACAATTTATGAAAACGATTTTCCAAATCAAAGAGAACTTATCGAGCAGATTCGGAATGTTCCGTAAACTGACATGTCTGCGAAGCAGGCATCACCAAGCATGAAAGTCGATTGCGGCGGCAGTGCTACAGATTTTATGGAGGAAGATGAAAATGAAGAGACGAGGAATACTTCTCAGTGCTGCATTGCTGGTTGTCGGTCTGGGTTTAACCTGCCTGACTGGATGCAGCAGTGTTACATCGGGTAAGCGAATCATCCGCATCTCCCACGCACAGTCCGAGGAACATCCAGAGCATATTGGTCTGGAGGCTTTTAAGGAATATGTGGAAGAAAGGCTGGGGGACAAGTATGAAGTGCAGATTTATCCGAATGAGTTATTGGGAGCAGCACAGAGAGCGATTGAGCTGACACAGACTGGCGCAATTGATTTTGTTGTGGCAGGTACCGCTAACTTGGAAACATTCGATAATATTTACGAAATTTTTAGTATGCCTTATTTGTTCAGCTCGGAGGAGATTTACAAAGATTTCATGAATGACACCGAATATATGGAACAAATTTATGAGTCCACAGACAGTTCTGGTCTGCGCGTGTTGACCTGGTACAATGCGGGAACCAGAAATTTCTATGCAAAGAAACCAATTTATACTCCGGATGATTTGAAAGGATTGAAGATTCGTGTACAGCAGAGTCCCGCCAGCGTAAGCATGGTAAATGCCTTCGGTGCAGCCGCTTCTCCAATGAGCTTCGGTGAGGTGTATACTGCGATTCAGCAGGGTGTCATTGATGGTGCAGAAAATAACGAGCTTGCATTGACCAACAACAAGCATGGTGAGGTAGCAAAATATTTCTGCTATGACATGCATCAGATGGTGCCAGATATGTTGATTGGTAATCTGAAGTTCTTAGAGAGCTTAAGCGATGAGGAATTGCAGATATTTAAGGAAGCGGCATTGCTTTCGACTGAGGTAGAGATGGAAGAGTGGAATCGCTGCGTGGAAGAGGCAAAGGAAATTGCTGAGAACAAGATGGGCGTGACCTTCATTGAAGTAGATGTGACCGCATTCCAGGATAAAGTACGTGATTTGCAGGAACAAATGGTTGAGAACAATCCAAAGATTAAGGATATCTACGAACATGCACTGGAAGCGAATGCAAAGGCAGCAGAAGGAGGAGAGTGATGGGTGTATTATACAAAATTCGTGATGGATTGATGAAGCTCATCGGTGCTGTCACAGTAATGCTGTTTGCACTGATGGTTGTAGTAGGTACTTATCAGGTCGTAGTTCGCTATATTTTTCAGAATCCGAGTACGATTTCGGAAGAGCTGCTGACCTATTCCTTCGCCTGGATGGCAATTCTGGCGGCTGCTTATGTGTTTGGCAAGCGTGACCATATGAGAATGGCTTTCCTGGCAGATAAAGTGAAAGGAACTCCAAAGAAGATTTTGGAGTTAGTTGTAGAATTATTTACTTTCGCCTTCGCTGGCATTGTCATGGTATATGGTGGGGTTACTATTACCAAGCTGACAATGACTCAGGTGACTGCAGCATTACAGATTCCAATGGGATATGTATACTTGGTTATTCCGGTTTCGGGTGTGTTGATTATGTATTTTTGCATTGTCAATATGATTGATATCTGGAAGACAGATTACAGCAGGAAGGAGGAAGAATAATTATGAGTATTGCAGCATTATCTGGATTAATTATTTTCAGTGTACTTTTGGTTTTGCTGTTGATGGGTTCTCCAATTGCGATTGCACTGGGTATTTCCTCTATTTTCGCAATTTTACCTATTATGGAGACGGAGGCAGCCGTGCTGACCGGCGCACAGCGTATTTTTTCCGGTGTATCCGTATTTAGCTTGCTTGCCATTCCATTTTTCATCCTGGCTGGTAATATCATGAATAAGGGCGGTATTGCGATTCGTCTGATTAATCTGGCAAAGATGTTGACTGGTCGTATTCCTGGTGCATTGGCTCACACCAATGTAGTGGCAAATATGTTGTTTGGTGCGATTTCTGGTTCTGGTACTGCAGCCGCTTCTGCTATGGGTTCCATCATCGGACCAATCGAAGAGGATGAGGGGTATGACCGTAATTTTTCTGCAGCAGCAAACATTGCATCGGCTCCAACTGGACTGTTGATTCCGCCGAGTAATGTCATGATTACTTTCTCGCTGGTCAGCGGCGGTACTTCCGTAGCGGCGTTGTTTATGGCTGGTTATATTCCTGGTATCCTCTGGGGTCTGGCCTGTATGATTGTAATTTTTATCTTTGCAAAGAAGCATGGATATCACAGCACTTCTTCTTTCCCAGGTATGAAGGCAAAGTTAAAGGTACTGTGGGAGGCGATTCCGAGCTTACTTTTGATTATTATCGTAATCGGTGGCATTATTAAAGGTGTTTTTACTGCTACAGAGGGTTCTGCCATTGCAGTTGTGTATACGTTGTTTTTGTCCTTAATTTGTTACCGTACCATCAAGATTCAAGAGCTTCCAAAGATTTTCTTAGAGAGCGCTGAGATGACGGGTATCATTATCTTTTTAATTGGTGTGTCCAGTATTATGTCTTGGGTAATGGCATTTACAGGCATCCCGAGCATGGTATCCGATGCACTTTTGGGCATCAGTGAGAATAAGTATGTGATTTTCTTCATCATTAATGTGATTTTGTTGGTTGTCGGTACCTTCATGGATATGACACCGGCTACCTTGATTTTCACACCAATCTTTTTGCCGATTTGTCAGCAGATGGGCATGAATGTAATACATTTTGGTATCATGATGATTTTGAATCTGTGTATCGGAACCATTACACCTCCAGTCGGTACGACCTTGTTCGTGGGTGTTAAGGTAGGAAAGACGACGATTGAGGGTGTTATCAAGCTGCTGATGTGGTATTTCTTAGCAATTTTCATTGTGCTGATGTTGGTAACTTACATTCCACAAATCAGTTTGTTCCTGCCAAGTTTGATGGGATATATTTAAATCATGCGGCAATTTTTCTTTTTTCGATAGAGCTGCGGCGAATGCGAATGAAAATTGGCATTTGCTGCACCCCTTGCCCCTGCAGTGGACTACTTTGGGAGACAGGGTAAAAGCGAGTGAATAAAAATTAATAAAAACTGACCTTTAAAAAAATATTGAAATTGGATATTTTTTAAAGGTCAGTTTTGTTGTATGATAAGACCTATCAAGATAGTATGAAAAGATACCAGGGTCAAAATACCTTTTGACCCCAACATCATAAAAAAAGAATATATGGAGGAATCATACAATTATGGAAGACAGATATCAGTTGAACAAACAGTTGGCACAGATGCTGAAAGGCGGAGTGATTATGGATGTGACTACCCCAGAGCAGGCAAAGATTGCCGAGGAGGCAGGTGCCTGTGCGGTTATGGCATTGGAGCGCATTCCTGCGGATATTCGTGCGGCGGGCGGTGTATCTCGAATGAGCGATCCCAAAATGATTAAGGGCATTCAGGAGGCGGTATCGATTCCTGTTATGGCGAAATGCCGCATCGGTCATTTTGTGGAGGCACAGATTTTGGAGGCAATTGAAATTGACTATATTGATGAGAGTGAAGTGTTATCTCCGGCAGATGATGTCTATCATATTGATAAGAGAAAATTTAAGGTTCCATTTGTCTGCGGTGCGAGAGATTTGGGAGAGGCGCTGCGTCGAATCAATGAGGGCGCATCAATGATTCGTACTAAGGGTGAGCCTGGCACAGGAGATGTGGTGCAGGCAGTTCGGCATATGAGAAAAATGAATCAGGAAATCGCAAGACTGACTTCCATGCGAGAGGATGAACTTTTTGAGGCGGCAAAAACGCTGCAGGTACCTTTTGATTTGGTGCAGTATGTCCATGACCATGGCAGACTTCCAGTGGTTAACTTTGCAGCAGGCGGAGTGGCAACTCCTGCGGATGCGGCATTGATGATGCAGTTAGGCGCCGAAGGGGTGTTTGTCGGTTCAGGCATTTTTAAATCTGGAAATCCGAGAAAACGTGCTGCAGCCATTGTTAAGGCAGTGACAAACTATCAAGACAGTAAACAGTTGGCAGAGCTTTCTGAGGATTTGGGCGAAGCTATGGTAGGAATCAACGAACAGGAAATTCAGCTGTTGATGGCAGAGAGAGGAAAGTAAAATGACGATAGGAATTTTAGCTGTGCAGGGAGCCTTTGCGGAGCATAGTGTGAAATTGAGTCAACTGGGTGTGTCCTCGATTGAACTTCGCCAGAAAGAAGATTTAAATCATCCTTTGGATGGTCTCATTCTTCCTGGTGGTGAAAGTACGGTGCAGGGGAAGCTTCTTCGTGAGTTGGATATGTTTGATGAGCTGCAAAGACGCATTCAAGAAGGGATGCCCGTCCTGGCAACCTGTGCAGGACTTATTCTGCTGGCAGAGAATATCAGCAATGATAAACATAGTTATTTTGGAACGATGCCCATTACTGTGAGGCGAAATGCCTATGGGCGTCAGTTGGGCAGTTTTCATACAAATTCTGATTTCAAAAACATTGGTGAGATACCGATGACCTTCATTCGTGCTCCCTATGTGGAATCTGTGAGAGAAGGTGCTGAGGTATTGGCTGTTGTAGACGACCATATTGTAGCGGTTCGATATGGCAGACAGATTGGATTGGCATTTCACCCAGAGTTGGATGCAGATAACCGCATCCATGAGATGTTTCTGGAGGATTGCCGTAAAGTTTAATATAGCGTGTGGACCATATATAAGACATGACAGAAGCGTAGGTTGCTGTCATGTCTTACTGTATTTTTGATTGATTAGATATGATTTGTATTGACAATTTACTTTTTTAGAATTATAATAATTCTAAATTTAATGTTGGCAGCTGCAACGGATATTGAAAAGTGAAGAAATATAGAAAATTTTAAGAGATTTTTCACAAGTGCAATGATAGAGAGGGGATGTTTGGCTGCCTCATGGATTATAGTACAAAAGAATATAGTTCTAATTTACTTTTATGGGAGGGGAATATATGGCTAAGTATAAGTGCAATGTATGCGGTTACATTTATGATGAAGATGAGATGGGCAAACCATTCTCGGAAATCACCGAATGTCCAGTTTGTAAGCAGCCAGTGTCTGTTTTTGAGAAACTGCAGGCAGATGAAGTTGTGGTGAGTGATTATCGCTATATGAAGGAAATTCAGGATATGGCTCACAGCGGCACATCCATCATTGAGGCCATGGGAACAAAAATGCCTATGCCAAACTGGGATGATATTTTGATTTTGGGGGCACAATTAAATCCAGCACCGCTCAATGAGCATGATGAGGTAAATTTGACGACTGTGATTGGAAAACATGCAAAGAAACCGATGGTGTTGAATGGACCTGTGTACATTTCGCATATGTCTTTTGGAGCATTATCCAAGGAAGCAAAAGTTGCTCTTGCCAAGGGCAGTGCCATGGCAGGGACCGCAATGTGCAGTGGAGAAGGCGGCATTTTGCCGGAAGAGATGCAGGCAGCCTATAAATATATTTTTGAGTATGTACCTAATATTTATAGTGTGACACCGGAGAACTTGAGAAATGCGGATGCGATTGAAATTAAGATTGGGCAGGGAACTAAGCCAGGCATGGGTGGTCATCTTCCTGGTGCAAAAGTGACACCAGAAATTGCAAAAATCCGTAACAAGCCATTGGGCAAGGATGTCATCAGTCCATCTAAATTTGACTTCATTAAGACCAAAGAGGATTTAAAAGATCTTGTTACAGGACTTAGAATTGGTTCTGATGGAAGACCGATTGGTATCAAGATTGCAGCAGGACATATCGAAAAAGATTTGGAATGGTGCGTGTATGCGGAGCCGGATTTCATTACCATTGATGGTCGAGGCGGTGCAACAGGAGCTAGTCCAAAGATTATTCGTGATGCTACCAGTGTTCCTACCATTTATGCATTGCACAGAGCAAGAAAGTATTTGGACAGCGTAGGTTCAGATATTGATTTGGTCATCACAGGTGGATTGCGTGTGTCTTCTGATTTTGCAAAAGCAATTGCGATGGGAGCAACTGCAGTGGCGATTGCCAGTGCGGCGATGGTCTCTTTGGCATGCAAGCAGTATCGTATTTGCGGCAGTGGTCGATGTCCAGTGGGCGTGGCTACTCAGGATCCACAGCTGAGAGCAAAACTTCAAGTAGAAGAGGGGGCAAGACGTGTGTCTAATTATCTCAATTGTTCTTTTGAGGAGTTAAAGACATTTGCCCGCATCACAGGACATGAAGATATTCATGACCTTTCGTTAGATGACTTAGTAACTATCAGCAATGAGATTTCGGAGCATACGGATATTACGCATGCATAAAATCGAAAACAGAATATAGGCATATATGGGAAAGGGGCTGTTTTTTTACAGCCCCTTTTTTATTTGATATCTAGTTCAATCGGCACATCTAGCTCTTCTGGTACATACTTTCCATTTTTTTTGCGCTGTTTGACACATTCGGTTAGAAGATACTCAATCTGTCCGTTTACGGAGCGAAAATCATCTTCCGCCCAGGCAGCAATGGCATCATACAGTTTTGAGGAAAGCCGCAGGGGGATTTGCTTTTTGGTATCTGCCATATTAGTAGAGACTGCCTGAATTTACAATAGGCTGTGCGTCATGATTGCCGCAGAGGACAACCAGTAAATTGGACACCATAGCTGCCTTTCGTTCTTCGTCCAATTCAACTACCTGATTTTCGTTGAGTCGTTCCAAAGCCATCTCCACCATGCCCACAGCTCCATCCACAATCATTTTTCTTGCATCAATGATGGCAGAAGCCTGCTGTCTTTGCAGCATAACGGCAGCAATCTCAGGAGCATAAGCTAAGTAGGTGATGCGTGCCTCGACAATTTCCAGTCCTGCGTCTTGTACCTTGTTTTGAATTTCATCGCGAATGCGGGCAGCAACTACTTCGCTGGAGCCTCTTAAGCTGCCCTCGTCAGCAATACCGTCTCCTGTTGTGTCCACATTTGGGGAGACATCATAAGGATAGAGTCTGACAATGTTGCGCAGAGCGCTGTCACATTGCAGGGACAGATATTCCTTGTAATTGTCCACATTGAACACTGCTTTTGCAGTATCTACCACGCGCCAGGTTACCGCAATGCCGATTTCGATGGGATTTCCGAGACAGTCATTGATTTTTTGGCGGTTGTTGCTCAGAGTCATGATTTTGAGAGAGATTTTCTTGTTGGACAGCTCCATGCTTTCTGCTTCCGTATTGGAACTGGGGATACCCAGCAGAGAAGTTCCTTTGTGACTATCCACGTCGCCGCTTTGTTTTAATTTGGTGTGGGCAGCAGGATTGACACTGGTACAGAATGGATTGACAAAGTAGAATCCATTTTCCTTTAAAGTGCCGATGTAGGTGCCAAAAAGTGTCAGTACCAAAGCTTCCTGCGGTTTGAGAACTTTCAGACCCATAAATGGAATCCAGCCAATGAGACACCAGATAGAAGTAATGACGATTCCTGGAATGGCTCCCATGATCTCCTTGTCAGCGACTGCCCAGATGGAGAGAACCAATCCTGCAATGGCAGCAAGGTATAAGATGAGAAATAATACCAGCATGACCATACCATTTTTCTTGTTGTTTAATGTAATCTCCTTCATAAAAAATCTCCTTTCTTGATATTTATGATATCAAAATGATATCATAATAATATAAAAATGTCAATAGGTTTATAATTTTTCTATTGTAATTTATGCTTGGCGATGGTGTTTCTGTATTATATAAACTGATCATTTATTTCTGATTTCGATGATATTCGGGCTGCAATGCTGTGTATTTGTCAAAATATATTTTTAGAAAATAAAAAAACAAAATTAAATAAAGTTTAAAAGTAAAAAAGTTAATTATTTTAACAATTAGCCCATTCTAGTTGACAAATTTAATAAAAATAATATAATTAATAAAGAAGCGAGGATGTTTTTCTAATAGGAGAATTATCCTCCTTTTTTGATAGAGTATCTATCAGAGGAATGTATATTATGAAAAAAAGAAAGGAACTTGTAGACGATGAAAAAAAGAGTGGTAAGTATCGTTCTGGGATTTAGTCTTGTGATGAGTGGATTGGCAGGCTGCAGCGGCGACAAGTATGGCGATGGCGCAAACACAACGACTGATTCTGCAAAAGAAGAAAGTACAGGCACAGCAGCAGGCAGCACAGATGAAACTGGTGAGACAGTCGATGATGATTTCGAGATGTCTGAGTATGATCAGGTTTCTGCCGAAGTGTATGAGAAGGTTTTGGGTGAGTTTGCTGAGTATTATGCAGCTGCTAAGGCAAATGCAACTACTGTATCCGAGCGTTATGCTTTGATGGCAGTGGCAGAAGCAAAATTGCTGGAAACCGCTGTAGTAATTCCAACTGTTGCAGCTGGTGGAATGTATGCTATGTCCAGAGTAGCTCCTTATACAGTAGATTATGTTATGTGGGGCAGTGACTATGAGAGATATCATCAGGCAGTTGTTGCTACTGAATTTATTACTACAGAGGACCGCTCTGTAATGAAGGCAAAGTGGAGTGAGTTAAAAGGTACTGGTGAGTATGAAGCTTGGGCAAAGTCTTACTTGATCGAGCATGGTTATACTTTAAAAGACAGCTACACACTTAATTATTCTTCTGACCCAACTACTTGGGATCCATTTGCAACTTATTTGGCATCGGACAGCAGCGCAATCGTAAATACCTATGATGGTTTGCTGGAGTATGACAATGAGGGTGTTTTGCAGCCAGCATTGGCTGAGAGCTATGAAGTTTCTGAGGATGGCTTGACTTATACTTTCCATTTGAGAGAGGGTGTTAAGTGGGTTGACTCTCAGGGACGTGAAGTGGCAACTTTGACAGCTGACGACTTCGTAGCAGGTTTCCAGCATATGATGGATGCAGAAGCTGGTATGGAATATTTGGTGGATGGTCTTATTGTTAATGCCAGTGGTTACCTGAGTGGTGAAGTTACCGATATGGCTGAAGTTGGTGTAAAGGCAGTCGATGAATATACGCTTGAGTACACCTTGGAAGCTCCATGTACGTACTTTTTGACTATGCTTGGTTGGTCTAACTTTGCACCTCTTTGCAGAAGCTACTATGTATCTCAGGGTGGAAAGTTTGGTGATGAATTTGACTCCAGCGCAGCAGATTATACCTATGGTTTGACTCCTGATAACATTGCTTACTGTGGACCATACTTAGTAACAAACGCAACTGAGAAGAATACAATCGTATTTAAAGCAAACAGCTCCTATTGGAATGCAGACAATATCAATATCAAGACCTTGACATGGTTGTTTAATGATGGCGCTGATGCAACAAAGGGTTACAATGATGCAGTTGCAGGCACAATTGATGGAGTAAACTTGAATACTTCTTCGATTGAAAGTGCAAAGAATGATGGTTTGTTCGATACTTATGCATATACGAGCAATACCGATGCATGTACTTATACTTACTTCTACAATGTAAACAGAAGTGCATTTGCTAACTTTAATGATTCTACAGCAGTAGTTTCTCCTCAGACTGAGGAAGATGCAGCAAGAACCAATGCAGCTATGATGAATGTACACTTCCGCAGAGCAATCTCCTTTGCAGTAGACAGAAGTGCTTACAATGCACAGGCAGTTGGCGAGGATTTGAAGTATGTTTCTTTGAGAAACTCCTACACACCAGCTAACTTTGTATATTTGGAAGAGGATGTAACTATCGATATCAATGGTACTGCTACTACCTTTAAGGCAGGTACCTACTATGGCGAAGTACTGCAGGCACAGTTAGATGCAGATGAGTTCCCAATTAAAGTGTGGGATGCAGAGGCAAACGATGGTGTTGGTTCCGGTGATGGTTTTGATGGTTGGTACAATGTAGACAATGCAGTAGCAGAGTTGGAGATTGCTATCGAAGAGTTGGCAGCAGAGGGTGTTACCATCGATGAGGCAAATCCAATTCAGATTGATATTCCATATCCATCTAACTCAGAAGTTTACACCAATAGAGTAAATGCTTATGCTAAGTCCATTCAGAATGCACTGGGCGGTAAGGTTGTTGTAAATCTGGTTGCCGGTGCGGATTACAATGACTGGTATTATGCAGGATACTATGCAGGATACGGTTATGAGAGCAACTTTGATGTATACGATTTGACTGGTTGGATTCCAGATTATGGTGATCCTTGTTCTTATTTGGATACCTGTCTGGGAGATTATGATGGATATATGGCTAAGTGCTTTGGTATTTATTAATCTTTAAAAGTTGAATTATGAAGAAAAAGAGATGCAGGATATACAATATCCTGCGTCTCTTTTTATTTAATCAAAAATCCAATAGAAAAAATAAAGGAATTTTTATTGCGCTCGAAAAAAAAATGGTTGTATAATTCCGTTAGATAAGGTAGAATAAAAAAGATGTTCAAAATATTTGCTCTTTGAGCAAGATGAAAGGCATGGTAGCATATTAAAGATGAAGAGTAAGTTTGTACTGGATAAGCGTGCTTTGTTTAGCGATGAGACGGGCGACTATCGTATTCCAGCGGAGCCGGACTGTGGTGATGAAGTGATTTTGCGTTTTCGCACAGCAAGAGATAATGTAGATAGTGTCTATGTTATAATGAATGAAACGGAATTGAAAATGGAGAAATGTGACTCCACAGACAATTTCGATTTTTTTGAAGCTCGATTTGTGTGTCAAAAAGAGATGGTTATGTATTATTTTGAGATTACGAAGGGAAAAGAGCGATGCTATTATAATAAATTGGGCTGTGTAAATGAGACGAATTCCTTTAATCAATTTCGTTTTACACCGGGATTTCACACGCCGATGTGGGCAAAGGGCGCTGTATTTTATCAAATTTTTATTGATCGTTTTTACAATGGAAACCCAAGGGGAGATGTAGAGGACAATGAATATTACTACACGGGAGGTCCATCGGTTCATGTAAAAGACTGGAATCAGAATCCAAATGCATTGGATGTGCGATGCTTTTATGGCGGGGATTTGCAGGGGGTGGAGAAGAAGCTGGATTATCTGCAATATTTAGGTGTGGATGTTATTTATTTTAATCCATTGTTTGTATCACCGTCCAATCACAAGTATGATACGCAGGATTACGATTATATTGACCCTCATATTGCAGTGATTGAGGATGACTGTGAGGGTCAGTTGGAAGAAGGCGATCAGGATAATAGCCATGCCAAAAAATATATTTGCCGCGTGACATCAAAGAAGAACCTAGAAGCCAGCAATGCTTATTTTGCAGAGTTGGCAGAGGAGATTCATAGTCGGGGAATGCGCTATGTGCTGGATGGTGTATTTAATCACTGTGGTTCTTTTAATAAATGGATGGATCGGGAAGGTATTTATGCTGGGCAGGAAGGCTTTGAGCCGGGCGCTTATCATGATATGAACAGTATTTACAGAGATTATTTTGATTTTAAAAATAATCTCTGGCCAAACAATGGTTCTTATGCTGGCTGGTGGAATTATTCTACACTTCCGAAGTTAAACTATGAAAAATCTCCGGAACTTCATGATTATGTTATGAATATTGGGCAAAAGTGGGTGAAAGAGCCTTATTGTGCGGATGGATGGCGTCTGGATGTAGCTGCTGATTTGGGTCACAGTACTCAGTACAATCATGAATTTTGGAGAGATTTCAGAAAATCTGTCAAGGGGGCCAACGAAAATTCCATTATTTTGGCAGAACATTATGGAGATCCTACTTCCTGGCTTGATGGAGATCAGTGGGATACTGTCATGAATTATGATGCGTTTATGGAGCCAGTGACCTGGTTTTTGACTGGTATGGAAAAACATAGTGATGAAAAAAATGATGATCTCTATGGAAATGGGGATTGGTTTTTCCGTACTATGAGCATCAACATGAGTAAGTTTCAGCAGCCCTCTCTGGATGTGGCGATGAATGAACTGTCCAATCATGATCATTCTAGATTTTTGACTCGAACAAATCGTACCATCGGACGTTTGGCAAGCAAGGGAGCAGAGGCTGCAGGTGAAAATGTGGAGAAGAGTGTCCTGCGGGCTGCCGTGGTAATACAGATGACTTGGCCAGGCGCACCTACTATCTATTATGGAGATGAGGCTGGAGTGGTGGGCTGGACTGACCCGGACAGCCGACGTACCTTTCCTTGGAATAGAATGGATTGGGAATTGGTAGAATTTCACCGTGAAATGATTGAGATTCATAAGAAATATTCCTGCTTTTTGACTGGTTCCATCAAAGCATTAAAGGCGGAGCAGCATTTTATCTGCTATGGAAGATTTGATAAACAATATCAGGCAATTATTTTAGTCAATAATAAACAGGAAGAAAGAATCGACGAGATTCCAGTATGGGAGATTGAAGTACCGGATGGAGTAAAAATGACACGTATCATGGAGACAGGAAAAAACTATTACAATGTGGGTGCAATATACAGAGAAGTGGTAGATGGCAGTGTGACTGTTATCATGCCGCCAAAGTCGTCTGCGGTATATCTATACCAAGCGAGCAGATAAAATTTTATTTTTGTCAAAATCATAAAAAAGTGCTTGCAATTTTTGAAGATATGTGATATTATGTGACAGTCGAATGGCAATGGATGGTTTCCCGAGTGGCCAAAGGGGACAGACTGTAAATCTGCTGCAACTTGCTTCGGTGGTTCGAATCCACCACCATCCATCGGCCGGCGTGGCGGAACTGGCAGACGCACAGGACTTAAAATCCTGCGGCTTTAATCGGCCGTACCGGTTCGATTCCGGTCGCCGGCATGAAAGAGCTCCAAACTTTTAAAAGTTTGAAGCTCTTTCTTTATATGTGTGCATTGAACTGCTTTGCAGGTATGTCCGTTTCAATGATAGAAATGAGAGGGGATTTTGTGTATATTCCAGAAAAAGTAGAATTTATTTTGAATAAGCTAAATGAGGCAGGATATGAGGCCTATGCGGTAGGAGGCTGTGTCAGAGATTTATTGTTGGGGCGTGAGCCGGGAGACTGGGATATTACAACCTCTGCTTTGCCCTGGCAGGTCAAAAAAATTTTTCCTAGAACGGTGGATACAGGTTTGCAGCATGGCACAGTGACCGTGATGCTCGACCACGAAGGCTTCGAGGTGACAACCTATCGGGTTGATGGCGAGTATGAGGATGGACGTCATCCCAAGGAGGTTTCCTTTACAGCAAGTTTAGAGGAAGATTTAAAGCGCAGAGATTTCACAATCAATGCTATGGCATATCACCCAAAAGAAGGGATTATTGATATTTTTCATGGTCAGGAAGATATAAAAAATAAAATCGTGCGCTGTGTAGGTAAAGCGGAGGATCGTTTTAATGAGGATGCACTGCGGATTCTTCGAGCCATCCGTTTTTCTGCGCAGCTTGGTTTTGAGATTGAGAAGGGAACCAGACAGGCGATACAGCAATTGGCAGAAAATTTAAGCCATGTGAGCAAGGAGCGCATTCAGGTGGAGTTGGTTAAAATGCTGACCAGCAGCCATCCAGAGAAGATTCGTGATGCCTGGGAGCTGGGAGTAACTCGAATTTTTCTTCCGGAGTTTGATGCCATGATGCTACAGGAGCAGCCCTGCAAATTTCATTATACCAATGTCGGAGACCATACAATCGAGGTACTCAAACATGTGTCGCCCACGAAAATTTTGCGATTGGCGGCATTGCTCCATGATGTGGGAAAGCCGGATGTATTTGAGCTGACGGTAAGGGGAAATGCTCATTTTTATTATCATGAAGAGGTGGGAGAAAAGAAAGCGAAAGCGATACTGAAAAGACTGAAATTTGATAATGATACCATTCATACGGTATGTATGCTGGTGCGCTATCATGATAATTTGCTTTCCGTTGATGAGCGAACGGTGCGCCGATTATTGCATCAGACTGGTGCAGAGCATTTTCCGGATTTGCTGGAGCTGATGCAGGCAGATGTGATGGGAAAACGTCCTGAGTATCGAACAGAACTTTTGCAGCAGCTTGATTTGGTGAAAAGTATCTTTCAAAAGATAATAGAGGAAAAACAATGTTTTTCCATGAAAGATTTAGCGGTCAAAGGAAGCGATTTGATTGCCGAGGGCATGAAGCCGGGCAAGGAATTAGGCACTGTCCTGCAAAGTATGCTTGAGCATGTGCTGGATTGTCCTCAGGATAATGAAAAAATGATTTTATTGCAATGGTGGAGAGAGAGTTAAAAAAGTCAGGAGATGATGGGAATCCATCTCCTGACTTTTTTTACCGCAGTCTGGAGTTTTCAAAATGAACCAAGGTTTGCAGGATATTGTGCAGGTCCTCATACTTGTCGGAGACAGTCTTTCCGTCAAGGGTGTGGTCAATGAGATAGGCCATAGAGTCCAACATATGATTGGTGCAGATATCTTTGTTTTCCTCTAAAATATGTAATCGCTCCTGAGCGGAGTTTGCATTGATATAAGAAGTCACAATATCCTCTATGGAAGCACTTGCCTGTGGTCTAGCGGGGGATTGTTTTCTTGGGGTGGACAGTGCCGGCAAAGTGTTGGGGATAGTAATTGCGGTGGCGGCTATCTCAGCTGAGGCAGTATTTGGATTGGCAGGAGATTTTTTTTGTGCACTGGCAAAGGTTACTCTCTGGAAACGCCAGTATTGTTTGGCATCGGGGTATTTGACCTTGTCTACGGGGCTTAAAAACATTTCAAGTGGGCGTGCGTAAATTTGAAAATCGCCGTAGAGAGCTTGATAGATTACTAGGGCATTGCCAGTCTCGGAGTGAGTGGCGATGGCAATAATCTGGTAAAGTTTATTTTTGAAGTGACGGTAAAATTGACCGGGCTGTGGAATTTCTCTTTCCATGTAAGGGTACCTCCTAAAAAATATAGTTGATATAAATCATGCAAAATATAGGTTTCTCTTAAGTTCTGAGCATAGTTTATCGCAAAAAAAGGCGTTTGTCTATGAAATATTTGTGATGTATCGGGTGGTTGCTTGAAAAATCGAAACGATATGTTATAATAAATTCACAACATATGCAGTATTGACAGCATGTACAGCACCTGGAAAAACAGAGAAGGACAACTGCACTGTAGTAAATATATGCCGTTGGAGGAAAATTTATGAAAGAAAAGCTAAAGATGTGGTTAAAAAAGATACCGTTCTTTATGGGAATTGAGAGCGAGGAGGAAGCGCAAGAAGATACTGTGAATACAAAAGATTCCGAACGTCCGTCAGAAGAAGTTGAGATGGAGGAAGCTGGTCTTGACAATGCTTCTGAAAATAATATAGGACATGTGATTACATGGATTGTTCAGATGGTCATTTTTTTAATGGTGGGTTTTGGATTGGGCATCATCTGGACAAGGGAGATTGCCAATAATTTTGGTGACCAGAAGCGCAGTGCCGAGCTGAGTAAGGAGTTGGAGGAGCAGGCCGCTTTGTTGAATCAGCAGCAGGAGCTGATCAATCAGCAAAATGAGCAGATTAATGCCCAGTCCAGTCAAATTAATGAACAGTCGGAGCAAATCAATCAGCAGTCCTCACAGTTGGAAGAGATGGAGAGTTTTGTTAGTAATCTGCAGTTGGAGTTATCCAGTGCTCAGGAAGAGGCCAGCAAGATGAGCGAGCAGATTAGCTATTTTCAACAGTATGCCAATCAGATTTATATTCAGGCGAAAAATAATTTAGGACAAAATCTCAAACAGTACGGTGCAGACCGAGATGAGGAGGCAAAGGGGGAAATTCTGCTGTGCGAAGAGGAATTAATTTATGCCAGTCTGTTGGAGGTTATGCAGGAGGAGTTTCAGGGAGGAGATTATACCAGTGAAGAGACAAACTTTGAAATTCAAAATTATTGTGCTATTTTTCAGGAATTATGTCCGGACAGCAAATATCAGGCCGGATTAGACCGGGTGAGCGAGATAAGCAATGCGGCAGTGGAGTGCGCTGAGTTGAGAGATCAATTGGCGGATAAGTACAGTGATATTGAAAGTGCAGCTGGTATTTCGTCCAAGAGTGAGACAAAGTTATTTTATGTACAAAAGAAATACACATATAATACAAACGTGATTATTCGTTTCTTTTATTCTTTTTATGATAGTCTGCGCTATGGCGATAAAGAGCTGTACCTTGCGAATAATGTGGAGTATGAGGCTGGTGAAGCCGTTGTTGGTTCCGATTATTATATTCTTCTGAGTGATGAGGCGTTGGATACGCAGAAAATTTATCAATTTGCGGTCAATGACAAGGATGATAGGATAGAGATTTCTTTGTCATCAAAGAAAAATGATATAGCACAGGCTCATGTCTGTGAGATCATCTCACAAAGTTCGAGTGTATTGCAGGATTATAAGGACTGGCTGCGCTACGAGAAGATGATTGATTGTTACGGTGAGATGCTGGATAAGAGCCTGTCAAATGACAGCGATTACTTGGAACAGATGGCTGGTATGGCAGATTATGTGTGGATGATGGGTACTTGGTCTGGCATAACCGAAGACGGTTTTCTCTATACGGTTGAAGTAACCGATGTGGAGGAACGCCAAATTACAATGGATTTCACAGTAGCCAGTGAAGATTGGACACAGAGAGAGCAAAAGAAAGGAGTTGTGAGTATTTACTCCAATGAAGGCTGGAGTTTTGAGTATATTCAGAGTGAGGCTGAGGATACAGGAAATGGCAGTTTACAGGTAATGGAAGGCAGTTCTCAGGGCAGTTTAAATGTGGCTGTGAGCAATAGGGAGCAATCTGGCAGGATTTCCTTAGCTGTAAGCAATTTTCAGCTGACGAATTTCCAATATGGTCGTCAGCTAAAATCAATATGATACCTTGGAACCTACAAAACATGGGAAAGCAGCCAATAGGGCGGATTAGGTAAAAAATATTAATAAGGAGGCATTTATAATGATTAAGGGATTTAAGATGAAATTGTATCCAGGAATGGAAGAAGAGTATGAGAGACGTCACAATCTGCTGTGGCCGGAGATGGCGGATATGATTCATGAGCATGGTGGGAAAAATTATAGCATTTTTTTGGATAAGGAGACGTTGACTCTGTTTGGCTATATTGAAATTGAAGATGAACAACTGTGGGCAGAGGGCGCGGATACTGCCATCAATCGCAAATGGTGGGATTATATGGCAGATATTATGGAGACGAACCCAGACAACAGTCCAGTCAGCACTGATTTGAAGCTGGTATTTCATCTCCGCTGATGGAATGTGTTAATACAGCATGGTACTGTTTTGACAGTGCCATGCTGTATTTTTTGAGTTTGATGCTGCTGTAACCAACAGATTATTTCCTTCACAGTGCTCGGTCTATATCAGAGGAAACCACGGTGCGGTCAATGAGTTCATCAATAGAGCAGTCAAGAACATCCGCTAATTTGACCAAAACTTCAATGCCTGGACTTTTGATGCGTCCCGTGCGGATGGCTTTAATTGTGTCTTCAGAGATGCCGGACTGATCGGCCAGGGTGATAATCGTCATATGATGTTCTTTCATTAGCTGCTTTAACTGCTGGGGCAAATTAAAGGTGGTGTGCATATCAATCATCCTTTCTGAATAGGAATATCAGGGGCAAAATATTTTTGACCTCTGAGTGAATAGTGATTTAACAAAATTTTCTTTCATAGTAATCGAAAATTTAGAAAAAAACAAGAATAATTTTTTCTGTCGAAAAAAAACAGATAAAAAATGAAAAAGTGTATGATAGTCACTTCTCAAAAAGAGAGAATCTGTTTAGAATACCTCATGTTGTGTCATGAACAGCAATAAATTTTAAAATATCATTCAAAATATTATAATTAAAAAATTCGAGGGGAGAAAAAATGTATAGTATTCAAGTAATTGTTTCTGGCATTGATAAGGCTTATAAGAATCCGTTGGCTGAGTTGGTACAGAGAGCATGTGAATGCAGCAGTAAGATAATTTTGGAGAATGGCAGTAAAGAAATTAATGCAAAGAGCATTATGGGGGTTCTGGCATTTCAGCCAACTGAGGGGATGCATGTCAATATTAAGGCGATAGGTTCCGATGAAGAGGCAGACGCAAAGAAGATTGCAAAATTTCTGTGCTGTCAGTTGTAAGATAGTAAAATAATTAGTCTGAGATAATAGATTTTATGATAAGGCTATGCCGCTGTTTACAGCGCCATAGCCTTATTTTTACATTGACTTTTGGCGGAGACTGCGTTAAAATGCAAGAAACAGATGAAAATTGAGGAGCTATTGTGGAGCGAAGCTGCGATAGCCCCGTTTTTTGCGTCTAAAATTTTAAAGGAGAATTGCGATGTATATCATAGTTGGTTTAGGAAACCCCGGTGCGGAGTATCAAGGTACAAGACATAATATGGGGTTTATGGTACTTGATGAACTGGCGCGCAAATATAATATTAGTATTGACACAAAAAAGCATAAGGGGTTGATTGGAAAGGGAATGATTGGCTCCCAAAAGGTAGTTTTAGTGAAGCCCCAGACCTATATGAATTGCAGCGGAGAATGCGTACGCCAAGTGCAGGATTTTTATAAGGTCAGCAATGAAGAGATTTTGATTATTTATGATGATATCAATTTAGAACCAGGAAAACTTCGCATCCGCAAGAAAGGCAGTGCCGGAGGACATAACGGCATCAAAAATATTATTTTGCATCTGGGTACACAAGAATTTCCACGTATCCGTGTGGGTGTGGGTGAAAAACCAGCTAAGATAGATTTAGTTAATTATGTACTTGGACATTTTCAGGGCGAAGATAAGCAAAAGGTTGAGGAAGGTATTGAAAATGCTGTGGCAGCGGTGCGAGTATTGATTGAGGATGGACCAGAGGCTGCAATGAATCAATTTAATGGAAGCAAATAAGGTTTAAGGTGAAAAACAGCAAAGCAAGAGGACGAGTTGAAAAAGTTATAAAAAAAGGAGGAAATCATGGCGAATCTATTGGAAGATTCCATTAGCGAGTTGGCAGAGTATGAGGCATTGAAATCGGCTTTGGAAAAAGGTGCGGGACCATTGCAGGTCAGTGGCTGTATGGATTCTCAGCGGGTGCATTTGATGAGTCAGATTGGAAAAGAAAAGAAATGGCAATTGGTGTTGACCTACAATGAAATTCGTGCAAGAGAATTGTATGAGGATTTTCGTTTCTTTACCGATAATGTGTGGCTTTATGCATCCCGTGATTTAATCTTTTTTTGTGCGGATGTGCAGAGTATTCAGTTGGAACGCCAGCGCATGCAGGCCTTAAAGCCAGTGCTTTTAAATCAGGGGGGAGTTTTTATCACTACGATTGATGCGCTGATGAGTTATCTGCCACCGTTGGCTGCCTTGAAGGACTGCGTCAAGGTGCTGATGGTAGGAGATATTTTGGAGCTGGGCAGTTGTCAGAAAGAACTTTCCTATATGGGGTATGAAAAAACAGGCATTGTTAGTGAGCCGGGACAGTTTGCGGTACATGGAGGAATTTTGGATATTTTCCCTTTGACCGAGGAGGCTCCTCTGCGAATTGAACTGTGGGATGATACTATCGATTCCATTCGAAGTTTTGACAGAGAGAGTCAGCGTTCCATTGAAAATCTTGAAGTGGTTGAGATTCTGCCTGCATCGGAAGTGGTCATGGATGTCAGACAGCTGCTGAATGCAAAAAAAGAAATTGCAGAAGAAACAAAATATCAGTATGAAAAGTTTAAGCAGGATGGAAAGCTTGAGTGCGCCAGGCAGGTCAAGCGGGAGGGCGAGGACTTGCAGGATATGCTCGATTCAGGAATGTATCAGCAGAGAATGGCCAATCTAATTCACTATTTTTATCCGGTATGCAGTAGTCTGTTGGATTATTTTCCAGAGGATAGCTATATCTGGATGGATGAGCCTATTCGCCTCAAGGAGCGTGCCAGTGCAGTGGAACTGGAGTTTCGGGAGAGTATGACCAGCCGTCTGGAAAAAGGATATATTTTGCCTCGACAGGTAGATTTAATTTATAGTGTGGACTGGACGATGGGACGTCTGCAGCGCAAGTATGCAGTGGCTTTTAATAGTTTAGAGCAAAAGCTTCCTTTTTTCAAAATAAATGAAACTTATCGTTTTCATGTGCAGAATGTGCCTTCTTATCAAAATAACTTTGATTTGCTCATTCAGGATTTAACTACCTGGAAAAAAAATCAGTATCGTGTTTTACTTTTATGTGGTTCCCGCTCCCGTGCCGAGCGTCTGGCAAAAAATTTGCAGGAGTATGATTTTCGTTCTTATGCCTCCTTTGACTGGAATCATGGAATTTTGCCCGGAGAAATTATGTTGACTTCGGGAAATCTGCATCGTGGTTTTGTCTATCCGATGATTCGCTTTGTCGTGATTACGGAGGGTGATATCTTTGGAAAAGAGAAAAAGAAGGAGAAGCGGAAATTTACATCTCAGTATCAGGGTCAGAAGCTTAGCAGCTTTGCCGAATTGAGTGTGGGCGATTATGTGGTACATGAAAATTATGGTATGGGCATTTATCGGGGCATTGAGAAGATTGAGCGGGATAATGTCACCAAGGATTATCTGAAAGTGGAGTATGGAGATGGTGGAATTTTGTACATTCTTGCTACACAGTTTTATTTGCTGCAAAAGTATGGGAGTGCCAATGCAGACCGAAAGCCAAAATTGAATAGGCTGGGCGGCAATGAGTGGAGTAAAACCAAATCAAAGGTCAGTAAAGCGGTGCGTGAGGTGGCAAAGGAGCTGGTCACGCTCTATGCGGCGAGACAAAATGGCAGGGGATTTGCCTATACGGAGGATACTGTTTGGCAGAAAGAGTTTGAGGAAATGTTTCCGTTTGAAGAGACGCAGGATCAGCTGACTGCCATTGAGGATACCAAGAAAGATATGGAGAGCAGCAAAATTATGGACCGCTTGATCTGTGGTGATGTGGGATACGGAAAGACAGAAATTGCTCTGCGAGCTGCCTTTAAGGCGGTGCAGGACAGCAAGCAGGTGGTTTATCTGGTTCCCACCACTATTTTGGCGCAGCAGCATTACAACACTTTTCAACAGCGCATGAAAGATTTTCCGGTGCGAGTGGAGCTGTTGTGTCGATTCCGTACACCGGCTCAGATTAAAAAGACCTTGAATGACTTAAAAAAAGGTTTGGTTGATATCGTCATCGGCACGCATCGAGTATTGTCGAAGGATGTTGTATTTAAGGACTTAGGATTGCTGATTGTGGATGAAGAGCAGCGTTTTGGTGTTACTCATAAGGAAAAAATCAAGCAGATGCGAAATAATGTGGATGCCCTGACCTTGACGGCAACTCCAATTCCCCGAACTTTGCATATGAGTTTGATTGGGATTCGTGAGATGAGTGTGTTGGAGGAGGCTCCTATGGATCGTCTGCCAGTGCAGACCTATGTAATGGAGTACAATGCGGAGATGGTGCGTGAGGCCATCAATCGAGAACTGGCACGAAATGGCCAGGTTTATTATGTTTACAACCGCATACAGGATATTGAAGAACGGGCAGCTGAGATTGCCAAGTTAGTGCCCGATGCTAATGTAGAATATGCTCACGGGCAGATGCCTCAGAGACAGTTGGAAAATATTATGATGGAGTTTATTAATGGTGAGATTGATGTACTGGTATCTACCACTATTATTGAGACGGGACTGGATATTCCAAATGTGAATACCATCATTATTCATGATGCAGACCGATTTGGTTTGTCTCAGCTGTACCAGCTTCGCGGGCGTGTGGGGCGTTCCAATCGTATGGCATATGCTTTTATTTTGTACAAGAAGGATAAAGTTTTAAAAGAAGTCGCAGAAAAGCGTTTGGCGGCTATTCGAGAGTTTACAGAGTTGGGCTCTGGTATCAAGATTGCCATGCGTGATTTGGAGATTCGAGGCGTGGGCACTCTTTTGGGTGAGGCACAGCATGGTCATATGGAAGCAGTGGGATATGATTTATACTGCAAGATGCTCAACGAGGCGGTGCAAAGCTTCAAGGGAGATACGCCGCCTATAGAAGAACAGTTTGAGACCACGATTGATATGCACATGGATGCCTGGATTCCATCTACTTACATTAAAAATGAAGCTTTGAAGCTGGATATGTATAAGCGAATTGCGGCAATTGAGACGGAGCAGGACCGTGAGGATATGGAGGATGAATTGATTGATCGTTTTGGTGATTATCCGAAATCGGTAGCGAATCTGTTGTTAGCAGCGGAGCTGAGAGCCCTGGCTCATGAGGCTTATGTGACGGAAGTGAAGGGAAATGTGCAGGAAATGCGTATTACGCTGTTTCAGGAAGCAAGTTTTGATTCAGCAGGTTTTGTCAAATTGATTGAGGAATATCAGGGTACACTGAAATTTTATCAGAAAGAGACGAACTATTTAATCTGGACAAATCCAAATAAAGCGGCAAAAGACTTAAAATCGTCGATAGAAATTATAAAATTATTGCTGAAGAAGATAAAATTGTTGATTGTATCGTAAAAATGTTATATAATGATGAAGATATTATTACAAACTGCTTAAAGCAGGTGAAAGGAGATTAATATGAAGCTGAGATTGAAACACAGCTTAGTATGTTTATTAGCGGTTGTGCTGGTCACTTGTATGCTCTCTGGTTGTGTTCGAACCACTTCCACTGAAAATTATTCTACAACTGTAGTGGCAAAGCTTGGTTCCAAGAACATTTACTTAGATGAGGCAGCTTATATGGCTCGTGCAGTGCAGTATTCTTATGAATCTGTATTTGGCAGCTCGTCTGGTTTTTGGGATTATGATTATACTGGCAATGGGGAGACTATGGAGGCAATGGTAAAGGAAAGCGTCATGCAGCAGATTTACCAGACCAAAGTATTAGTAGCATACGCGGAAAAAAATAATATTGAGCTGAATGAAGAACAAAAGGAATTGGTGCGCACGACTGTGGCAGGTATCCTGGAAGATGAGGTCTATGCCAATGCAGTGGGAGCAAACGAGGATTTGTTGATATCAATTTATACAGAGAATGCATTGGCAAATGTCGTATATTTGAAATTGACAGAAGATACGGATACCTCTATTGATGAGGCTGAGTATCTACATAAGGCATATGATTATATTAAAGTCACAGCAGATGAGGACGAGGAGACAGATGAGGAGTCTGTTGTGAGTGATATTTTAGCAGCGATGGAGTCTGGTGAGAAGATTGCTGATATTGTGAGTTCTTATGATGATACTGCATACAAAGTGAGCAATTCCAGCAATAGCTTTATGGAGAGCGATGATGTTTCCTATGGAGAGTATGCATGGACCTTGGCTGAAAATGAATGTGGTTCTGTTTACATCGATGGCGAAGGTTGGTATGTCTTGAAATGCACTTCTGATAACGATGAAGAGGCGGCTCAGAGTGCAATTGATAGTGAAATTCAGAGTCGTAAGGATAAAAATTTTGATGAGAAATACGCGGCAATCAAGGCGGAAGCAGATAAATTTTCTGTGGATGAGGAGATTTGGGCACTAATTAGTTTTGATGAGGCTGTCTATGTAGAGGAGACAGACACTGAGAACGAGAGTGGTGATGAGACTGCCAGCGTAGAAGATACGAGTGATGAGTCTGCTGCAGAAGATACAAGTGTAGAAGATACTGAGACAGCAGGTGAGTGAGATTGAATACGATGCCCCCTCTTGAGAGGGGGCTTTTCTAAACAAAACGGATATGATACCGATAGAAGACTAATTGTTAAGTAATACAATACATAGAAATATGCATTTAAACATAGACAAAAGTGGAGGAGGGATAAGATTTGCTGAATGTAAGAGATTATGTAAAAGTATCCAGCTTAGAGGAGGCGTATACATTAAACCAGAAAAAAGCAAACCGTATTGTGGGAGGTATGCTCTGGATGCGTTTGGGTACCGTGAATTTTGGTACGGCTATTGACCTGTCTGGACTGGGGCTGGATAAAATTGAGGAGGACGAAAAAGAATTTCGCATTGGCTGTATGACTCCATTGCATGCCTTGGAGCTGCATTCCGGTTTGGATACTTTTACCAGAGGTGCGGTAAGAGAATGTGTCAGACATATTGTGGGTGTACAGTTTCGCAATATGGCTACAGTGGGAGGCAGCATTTTTGGACGATTTGGCTTTTCTGATGTGCTGACGCTGATGATGGCCTTGGATAGTTATGTAGAACTGTATAAGGGTGGCATTGTGCCTATGGCGGAGTTTGCTGCGATGAAGCGTGACAACGATATTTTGGTGCGTGTCATTATTAAGAAGACTACCCGGTCGGTGGCATATATTAGTGAGAGAAATACGAAGACTGATTTTCCGGTGTTGGCTTGTGCTGTAGCTTGTAGTCAGGATGGCATCTGGAGAGCGTCCATCGGTGCCAGACCGGGACGAGCAGTGTTGGTGTTGGATGAGACGGGAATTTTGACGGGATTTGAGCAGGCTGGGCAGGAGGAAAAGAAAGAGATGGCAAACTCCTTTGGTCTGTATTGCAGTGAACAGGTGGAGACGGGCAGCAATATGCGAGCCTCGGCAGAGTACCGCAAGTTGTTGGCGAAGGTATTGGTAAAGCGTGCTTGTTTATTAAATGAATGAAAGGAAGGTGCAAGATGAATATTAAATTATGGTTAAATGGACAAGTCATTCAAGAGGAAATTGCACCGGATATGACGCTGTATCAGTTTGTCAGAGCACATGGCTGTGCCAGTGTCAAATGTGGCTGCGAGACGACAAATTGTGGTTTATGCACTGTCATCCTGGAGGGAAAGCCTATTTTATCCTGTGCTATGTTGGCAGTGAGAGCTCATGGCATGCATGTGGAAACGCTGGAGGGATTGCAGGAGGAAGCAGTGGAATTTGGTACTTTTTTGGCAAATCAAGGCGCAGACCAGTGTGGATTCTGCAATCCAGGCTTTGTCATGAATGTAATTGCAATGCTTAGAGAAATTCCAGAGCCGACGGACGAGGAGATTGGCGAATATTTGTCGGGTAATCTGTGTCGATGCAGTGGTTATGTGGGACAGATGCGCGCAATTAAGAATTTTTTGGCGTGGAGAAAGGAGAAACAGGCATGAAAGTAGTGGGACAACCGATTCCTAAAAAAGATTCCATGGCGCTGGTGACTGGAAAACCCGTTTATACGGAAGATATTGCTCCGAAGGACTGTTTGGTAGTGAAATTGCTTCGCAGTCCGCATGCTCATGCTCTGATTGAGTCTATCAATACAACAGCGGCAAAGAAAGTGCCAGGTATCGAATGTGTACTGACCTGGGAGGATGTCAAGGGCAGAAGATTCACCCATGCGGGACAGACTTATCCTGAGGCAAGTCCGTATGACCGTCTGATTTTAGACCAGAGAGTCCGTTTTGTGGGTGACCCGGTGGCTATTGTTGCGGGAGTAGATGAAAAAACGGTCAATAAGGCGTTGAAATTGATTAAAGTAAAATATCAGGTTCTGGAGCCATTGCTGGATTTCCATGTGGCAAAGGACAATCCAATTTTGGTTCATCCAGAGGATAATTGGGAGTCTCTCGCTCCCGTCGGCGCAGATAATAAACGGAATTTGAGTGCTTCCGGTTCAGATATTCATGGGGATGTCGATGCAGTGATGGCAGAGTGTGATGTGGTGATTGAGCGTTCTTACCGCACAAAGGCAAATCAGCAGGCCATGATGGAAACTTTCCGTACCTTTACCTATTTAGATTATTTTGGAAGATTAAATATTGTCAGCTCTACTCAGGTACCATTTCATGTCAGAAGAATTGTGTCCACTGCATTAGGAATCAAGAAATCGCAGATTCGTGTGATTAAGCCACGTATTGGCGGAGGATTTGGTGCGAAGCAGACTTTAGCATCAGAAACATTCCCGTCGGTGGTCACGATGAAGACAGGTAAGCCGGCCATGATTATTTTTGATCGCGAAGAAAGTCTGACGGCATCTTCTCCAAGACATCAGATGCAGATCAATGTAAAGTTGGGGGCCATGAGGGATGGAACCATCCGTGCAGTGGATATGTACACGGTATCGGACAGCGGTGCTTACGGTGACCACAGTCCTACTACGATTGGTTTGACTGGAGCAAAGGCAATCTCTCTGTATGGCAAGATTGAAGCACATCGTTTTGTCTATGATGTTGTCTATACCAATACGCAGGCTTCGGGAGCTTACCGTGGCTATGGGGCGACTCAGGGGCTTTATGCGATGGAGACTTGTGTCAATGAGTTGGCAGATAAGTTGGGGATTGATCCGGTGAAGATTCGTGAAATGAATTTTGTCCAGCAAGGACAGGTTATGCCTGCCTACTATTACGAGACAAACACGAGCTGTTCTTTGGATCGCTGTCTGGCTCGTGTCAAAGATATGATCCACTGGGATGAGAAATGTGAGCCGAGAGTGATGCCAGATGGTAAGATTCGCACGGTAGGTATCGCTGGCGCTATGCAGAGTTCTGGTATTTCCGGAATGGATGTAGGTTCTGCTTCCATCGAGCTGAATGACGATGGATTTTATGTTTTGTCACTGGGTGCTACGGATATGGGTACTGGCTGTGATACTATTTTGGCGCAGATGGCAGCGGAGGTCCTGGAATGTGATGTGGATAATATTATCACTCATGGAGTGGATACCGATTCTTCACCTTATGATTCTGGTTCCTATGCTTCTTCTACTACCTATGTGACGGGAGTGGCTGTGGTAAAGGCAGCCAATCAGCTGATAGAAAAAATTGTGGATAAGGCAGCCATGATACTGAAATGCAGCAAAGATGTGCTGCAATTTTCTGGAAATGAAGTAAAAAATCTTGAAGATGGCCGTGTCTGTACCTTGGAGGAGATTGGAAATGCAGCCATGTTCGGTGCAAATGAGCCACTGAGAGCAATTGCCAGCAATTCCTCCCCTGTGTCACCGCCACCTTTCATGGTTGGTGCAGTGGAAATTGAGTTTGACCCAGAAACCGCAAAATTTGAGTTGATTGATTACAAGGCAGCGGTGGACTGTGGTACGCCAATCAATCCAAATCTGGCTCGTGTACAGGCGGAGGGCGGCATCGTACAGGGAATTGGTATGGCCATGTACGAGGATGTGCCGTTGAACAGCAGGGGCGCAGTTCTCAGTAACTCATTGATGCAGTATAAAATTCCGACCAGACAGGATATCTGCCCAATTGAGGTAGTATTTGAACCAAGTTATGAGGCAAGCGGTCCTTTTGGCGCTAAGTCCATCGGTGAGTTGGTGATCAATACGCCTTCGCCTGCTATCACTCAGGCGGTCTACAAGGCGAGTGGTGTTTGGATTCGCGAATTGCCTGTGACGCCGGAAAAGGTGATGAAGGCTATGATGGAACAGGGAAAGGTCTGATGCTCGATTAAAATGATATTGTATTATGTACTTTTAGCGGCGGGCAGCAGCCGTCGCTTTGGAGAAAATAAATTGCTGTATTCCTTCCATGGGAAGGCGATGTATCGTTATGGACTCGACTGTCTGCTCTCTTGCAGACAGTCGATTTCGTTAGGAGAATGCGATATTAAAATATTGGTGGTAACTCAGTATGAGCAAATTCAACGAGAATTGGAAGCAGAACAGCTGCCTGTGACGATTTGCTGGAATGAACATCCGGAATGGGGAATTTCTTATTCCATGCAGCTTGCCTTAGAGTATAGTGCCAAGGATAAGGGCGAGGAGTCTGCTTTTGCTCTGTTTTTTGTGGCAGACCAGCCTTATTTGAGTGCTGAGGAGATGGCGGGCTTTACGAGAGCTTTTTTGGATTCTCATCGGACCTTAGGCTGTGTTTGCTGTCATGGAGAAACAGGAAATCCTGTGGTGTTTGGAGAGAACTTCTGGGAGGAATTGATGGAAATTCGAGGAGACAGGGGAGGAAAAGGAGTGTTAAAAAAGCATATCGAGGAGGCATTCTTATACGAAGTGGGTGCTGCTGTGCTTGTTGATTTTGATAAGAAGCCGGAAACAATCTCCCTCCCATCTCAGACATTACCTAGTACTTAAAGCGAAAAGTAGATTGAATTGTGGTTGCAGTGCAATGTCCATTGGAAATACGTTCCTACGTAAATATTACAAAAATATGCTGAAAATCTTACAGTAAGTATTTATGGGAAGATTTTGTGGTATATTGAGATTGTTAATTATTTAACATAAATGTTATCATGGAGGTAGGGTAGTATGAAACTGGAAGTAAAGAATATCCGGAAATCTTTTAGTGAGACGGAAGTGCTGCATGATGTCTCCTTTGAGATAGAGGGTGGAAGAGCCTTAGGTCTTTTGGGACGAAACGGAGCAGGAAAGACGACGACAATCCGTATTTTGATGGATGTGTTTAAGGCAAATGCAGGCGAAATTTTGTTGGATGGCAAGCCTTTTGTGCCAAGAGAACATCAGATTGGCTATCTCCCAGAAGAGCGAGGCTTATATCCCAAAAAGACAGTTTTGGAGCAGATGATGTATTTGGCGAAGCTGCGTGGTGTGTCTGCAAAACAGGCAAAGCTACAGGCAATGAAGTGGATGAAACGTTTGGAGGTGGAGGAGTACGCATATCGCAAGCTGGAGACCTTGTCAAAAGGCAATCAGCAAAAGGTGCAGCTCGCCGCAACTTTGGTAGCAGACCCAGAGATTGTCATTTTAGACGAACCTTTTTCTGGTCTGGATCCAGTCAATTCTCAGATTTTGAAAGAGGTGGTATTAGAATTAATTGACAGTGGTAAGATTGTGATTTTTTCCAGTCATCAGATGAGCTATGTGGAGGAATTTTGTGAGGATATCGCAATTATTCACCGAGGACATGTGGTGCTGAAGGGAAATTTGACGGAAATTAAGCGAGAGGAAAGTAAAAATCGTATTGTCATGAGTGCTGTCAATTACAATGCGGATCAGCTGGCCCAGATTTGTCGTATTGATATGGACGATGTGGTGAAGGTGGAGTGTGTGAGAAAGCATGATATCGTGTGCAGTATGGTGGATTATCAGGATAAGCGCCGTGTTTTAGAAAAATTGTTGAGTACGGATATTGAGCTGGAGCATTTTGGCATCTATGAGCCATCATTGAATGATATTTTTGTGGAAAGAGCGGGTGATGAGGCATGAAAAAAGGATTAAAAAGTTTTTTGACCGTGTTAGAATTTGAGTTAACCAATTATGTCAGGAATAAAGCGTTTCTGGTAACAACCATTTCCATTGCTGTGCTGGGAGCCCTTGTGATGTTTGCACCCCGTGTTCCTTTTATTCAGGATTGGCTGGGAGTGGACAGTGTAGTGGATGAGTCCGATTTAGAGGAAGGTACATTAGAAGAGTCGGAAGTTGCGGATGATGCGGATGATGCAGATACCGAGCTGGATTCTGAGGATAATTATTTTTATTTTTATGTAGTTTATGATGCAAATAATTGTCTTGAGGGCGGGAAAATTTTGGAAGAATATGCACCTTATGTGAAATGGCAGTTTGTGGATTCAACCGAGGCTGTGAAAGCTGTTGTGGAAGATGGTGAAGTGGATGCCGGTTTTGTGGTTCATTCTTTGACGGAGTGCGATTCCTATATATGGAATAAGAGTATGTTTGAGTTTGAAGGCGACATGATGGAAGATATTCTGGAAGATTTAAATTTGCAGATTTTTGCACGGGAACAGGGTGTGGCCTACGAAGATTTGGTCAATGTGATATATAGTGGAGTAACCATAAATGAGACGGTTCTTGGTAAAGATTCTTCCAGCAATTACTGGTATTGTTATGCTTTGGTTATCATAATTTTTATGATGATTGTGCTTTATGGCGTAATGATTGCCCAGTCGGTGACAGTGGAGAAGAGCAATCGCGCGATTGAGGTATTGGTGACCAGCACTAACACCAATTATCTGCTTTTTGGCAAGGTACTGGCTGGTGCCATCGCAGGTGTACTTCAGGTGGGGGTGATTTTGTTGGCTATCTTGGGCAGCTATCAGCTGAACCGCAGCGTCTGGGGAAATCTTGGTGAGTTTTTGGACATGTTTTTAAATATTCCAGCAGATGTGTTGGTGACATTTGCATTCTTTGGAATTGGAGGATATCTCTTCTATGCATTTTTGTATGGTGCAGTGGGAGCGTTGGTTTCCAAGACGGAGGATATCAGCAAGTCTGCATCAGGATTGCAGATGATTATTATGATTGCTTATTTTGTGGCATTGATGCAGTTAAGCAATGTGGATGGCGTAGTCATGAAGATAGCTTCTTTCCTGCCGTTTACTTCTTATACTGCAATGTTTGCAAGAGTGGCCATGGGCAATGTGGCACTTTGGGAGATTCTGCTGTCGGGAGTTATTTTGGTTGTCAGTATTGTGGGTGTTGGCTTTTTAGGAGCCGGACTATATCGCATGGGAACCTTGCGCTATGGGAATCCAGTGAAGTTTTCGACAGCGGTAAAAGCATTGTTTGGTAAATGAAAAATACAACTTTAGGAAAAATTTTTTCAATTTAAAAAAATGGTTGACAAAATGCTTTTTTAGAATTAGAATAATTTTAAAAAGGAGATTAGACATGACTGAAAATGGCAAAATTATATTGGAATTAATCAATACGTCTTCCAAGCATCTCACTGCTGAGCAAATTTACGATATATTGAGAAGTCGTTCTAATAAAATAGCTATGGCCACAGTGTACAATAATTTGAATGCCTTGTATGAGCAGGGATTGATTCGAAAAGTGCAGTTGGAAGGACAGCCAGACAGATATGATAAAGCATTTCGCCATGACCATCTCGTATGCAGAAATTGTGGAAAAATTGTGGATATCTGTTTGGAAGATTTATCAGAAAAATTAAAATTAGAGACAGGAATCCCAATCGATTTTTATGATTTAAAGATATTTTATATCTGCGGGGATTGCAGAAAGAAAGGAGCAGAAAATGGATAAGAAAGCAATGTATCAGTTAACCTACGGTCTATTTATTTTGACCGCAAAAGAAGGGGACAAGGATAACGGTTGTATTGTTAATACAGTATCCCAGGTAACAACAAATCCAAACCGCATTACAGTTGCAGTCAATAAGCAAAATTATACGCATGACATGATTGTAAGAACTGGTGAATTCAATGTGTCTATTTTAGCTGAAAATTCAAAGTTTGAAACTTACAAGCATTGGGGATTCCAGAGTGGACGCGATGTGAATAAGTTGGGAAATTTGGAGGCAGTTACCTTCAAGAGAGCAGAGAATGGAATTGTGTATCTTGTAGAGGAGACAAATGCATTTTTGTCTGCTAAGGTTGTATCTATGACTGATTTGGGGACACACACTCTGTTTTTGGCAGATGTGACGGATGGAGAAGTGTTGTCTGACAGCAATTCTGTTACTTACAGTTATTATCAGAAAAATATTAAGAAAAATCCTGCTGCAGAAAAGAAAGTAAAGGGCTTCATCTGTACCGTTTGCGGTTACATTTATGAGGGTGATACCCTTCCAGCAGATTTTATATGCCCTTGGTGCAAGCACCCTGCATCGGATTTCAAGCCAATTGTGGAGGAAGCTAAGGCAGCGAAAGAAACAGCACCAGAACCAAAAAAGGAGGATGTCAATATGAGCAAATACGCAGGTACACAGACAGAAAAGAATCTGGAAGCAGCGTTTTCCGGAGAGTCACAGGCAAGAAATAAGTATACTTATTTCGCTTCAGTTGCAAAGAAGGAAGGTTATGAGCAGATTGCAGCATTGTTCTTGAAGACCGCAGAAAACGAGAAAGAGCATGCAAAAATGTGGTTCAAGGAGTTGAACGGCATTGGAAATACTGCACAGAATCTGGAGGCAGCAGCAGAAGGTGAAAACTATGAGTGGACTGATATGTATGATGGTTTCGCTAAGACTGCAGAGGCAGAGGGATTCCCAGAGTTGGCAGCAAAATTCCGCATGGTTGGCGCAATTGAGAAGCATCATGAGGAGCGTTACAGAGCATTGCTGAAGAATGTAGAGACCGCTCAGGTATTTGAGAAGAGCGAAGTAAAGGTATGGGAGTGCAGAAACTGTGGACATCTCGTAATTGGCACAAAGGCACCAGAGGTATGTCCAGTTTGCAATCATCCACAGAGCTACTTTGAAGTACGCACAGAAAATTACTAAAAAGCGTAAAGCCCCTGGCTGTAGATATGGGGAGTGTCAGTAAAAGATAGTTGAAGGATAAAGTTAAAAACTCTATGGCATTAAATTTGTCATAGAGTTTTTTATGTCTTAAAGACAGCAGCAAGCAATACAAAGCTTGCCAAATAGCTGCAGGATGGAAGCTGGGAGAAGATATACAGACAAAAGAAGCCGAAACAGTTGCAAAAGCGTGATTTCTAGTATAAAATGATACCAGAGTCAAAAAGCTTTTTGACTCAAACATCTTATATATTAGCAGTGATAGAAAAAAATTAACGATTGAGTCGATAGAGCAGTTCAAAAGTAAATGAGTTTTTACAACGATTTGTGCCGCCAGTTGAAGGCGGCAGAATGGAGGATAATATGAAAGCAGTTATTTTAGCTGGTGGATTCGGTACACGTATTTCAGAAGAATCCCAATTTAAGCCAAAACCAATGCTGGAAATTGGAGAGATGCCCATTCTATGGCATATTATGAAGGGCTATTCCTTTCATGGAATCAATGAGTTTATCGTCTGCGCCGGATATAAGCAGCATGTGATAAAAGAATGGTTTGCCGACTACTTTTTGCATACATCGGATATTACCTTTGACTTCACCAGAGGAAATGAAGTGATTGTCCATGACAAACATGCGGAAAAATGGAAAGTTACAGTGGTGGACACTGGTTTGAATACGATGACTGGAGGCCGTGTCAGGAGGATTCATAAATATGTGGGGGACGAGCCTTTTTATTTGACATATGGCGATGCGGTATCGGATGTGGATATTCGGGCATTGACCAAGTTTCATCAGTCTCATGGAAAGTGTGTGACTTTGACCACAGTCAGTTTAGCACAGCAAAAGGGTGTGCTTGATATCAATCCAGACAATACCATCACTGCCTTTCGTGAGAAAGATGATATTGACGGCAGCTTAATCAATGGTGGTTTTATGGTTTGCAATCCAAAGGTTTTTGACTATTTGGAGAATGACGGTACCATTTTGGAGCAGGCACCGATGCGTCAGCTGGCAGCAGAGGGAGAATTGATGAGCTTTTATCATGAAGGCTTCTGGCAGTGTATGGACACAAAGAGAGAAAAAGATAAATTGGAAGGTTTGTGGGCAAGTGGCCATGCGCCTTGGAAAGTGTGGAACGATTAATGTCATTTGATTTATCATTTTATAAAGGAAAAAAAGTATTTGTGACAGGGCATACTGGATTTAAGGGCGCCTGGCTCTGTAAGATGCTCTGCAGCTTGGGGGCTGAAGTAACGGGATATTCACTGGAGCCTCCGACAACCCCCTCTTTATTTGAGATTGCAGAGATTGAAAAAGAGGTGCATTCGGTCATTGGCGATATTCGTGATTATAGAAGGCTGAAAGCTGCCTTTGATGAGGCGCAGCCAGAAGTGGTGCTGCATTTGGCTGCTCAGCCTATTGTTCGCGAAAGCTACAAAAATCCCGCTTATACCTATGAGACAAATGTGATGGGAACGGTCAATATTTTGGAATGTGTTCGAAACAGCAGCTGTGTCAGATCTTTTTTGAATGTGACCACAGATAAAGTTTATTTGAACAAAGAGTGGGCCTGGGGTTATCGAGAAAATGAAGAGTTGGATGGTTTTGACCCCTACTCTAATTCTAAATCCTGTTCAGAATTGGTGACACATTCCTATAAGAACAGCTTTTTTGCAGATGGCCGTGTGGCAATTTCTACCGCAAGGGCGGGGAATGTCATTGGCGGCGGCGATTTTGCCAGTGACCGCATTATTCCGGACTGTATTCGTGCTGCCATAGCAAAGGAGGATATTGTAGTGAGAAATCCATTTTCCACACGCCCTTATCAGCATGTGTTGGAGCCGCTGTATGCATATCTGATGATTGCGGCGAAACAGTATGAAAATGGAAATTATGCGGGATATTATAATGTAGGACCGGATGATCGAGATTGTTTTCAGACAGGAGCACTGGTGGATTTGTTTGTTCAGAAGTGGGGCGAGGATTTAAAGTGGATTAACCGCTATGACGGTGGTCCTCATGAGGCTAACTTTTTAAAGTTGGACTGTGCTAAGCTGAAGGCAACCTTTGGTTGGAAGCCTCATTGGGATTTGGAACAGGCTATTGAGAGGGTAGTTGAGTGGAGCAAATGCTGGCTGGAAGGCGGCAATGTGAGAGAATGTATGGATCGGCAGATTCAGTCTTTTCTGCTTGGCGATGCCTGCAAGACAGAACTGTCCGTTTGATTTTTAAGAGTGGAGGATGGAAATGGAAAATTGGACCAGCGAGCAGGAGGCTCGTGAGAAAATAAAAGCACTTGTAACAGAATATTACCATGATTTTAAGGAAAAAAAGACTCCCTATCAGGAGGGCGACCGCATCAACTATGCGGCGAGAGTGTTTGATGAGAAGGAAATGTGTGCTTTGACGGATGCAATGTTGGATTTCTGGCTGACTACGGGACGGTTTTCGGATCAGTTTGAGAAAGAATTTGCTGCATGGATTGGTGTGAAGTATGCACATCTGGTGAATAGCGGTTCTTCAGCTAACCTGTTGGCTTTTATGACTTTGACGGCACCGGAGCTTGGAGAGAGACAGATTAAGCGTGGAGACGAGGTTATCACGGTAGCCTGTGGATTTCCAACCACTGTGACGCCCATCATTCAGTATGGAGCTGTGCCCGTCTTTGTGGATGTGACAGTGCCTCAGTACAATATTGATGTAACCAAGTTAGAGGCAGCCCGCTCTGAGAAAACAAAGGCAGTCATGATTGCTCATACTTTGGGAAATCCTTTTGATCTCTTAGCAGTGAAAGCATTTTGTGATAAGTATCAGTTGTGGCTGGTAGAGGATAACTGTGATGCTTTGGGCACTCAGTATACCATTGATGGCGAGACTAGATTTACAGGCACTTGGGGTGATATCGGTACCTCCAGCTTTTATCCTCCTCATCATATGACAATGGGCGAGGGCGGTTGTGTTTACACGAACAATCCAAAGCTGCATCGTTTGATATTGTCCTTCCGTGACTGGGGGCGTGACTGTGTATGTCCTTCTGGTCATGATAATTTCTGTGGTCACCGTTTTGATGGTCAGTATGGTGAGCTGCCGGCGGGATACGACCATAAATATGTTTACAGTCATTTTGGTTATAATTTGAAATTAACGGATATGCAGGCTGCCATTGGCTGCGAACAGTTAAAGAAATTCCCTGCTTTTATTGAGCGCCGACGCCACAATTGGGATCGTTTGTATCAAGGTTTGAAATGCGTGGAAGATCAATTGATTTTGCCTCAGCCAGCAGAGAACAGCCGACCTTCCTGGTTTGGATTTTTGATTAGTGTAAGACCCGAATGTAAAAAGACCCGCAATGAAGTGACCAGATATATCGAAAGTCATAATATTCAGACACGCTTGCTGTTTAGCGGAAACTTAATCAAGCATCCTTGCTTTGACCAGATGCGCGGCAGTGAGTCCTATCGTGTGGTAGGTGGACTGGACAATACGGAGTTCATTATGAATCAGACTTTTTGGGTAGGAGTCTATCCGGGCATGAGTGATGAGATGATTGATTATATGGCAAAAGTGATTGCCGAGGCGGTTCAATAATCGGCAGCGGGAGGTATGTCGCTTATTGCGGAGGTGAGAAAGTGAAACGAGCGATTATAACAGGTGCTACGGGAGCCATTGGTACTGCATTGGTGCGGGAGTTGGTTGGTCACAATGTAGAAGTTTTGGTATTTTGTCGGGCAGATTCAAAGCGAAATGGTGTGATTTTAGAGCATCCATTGGTGACGAAAATCAACTGTGGGCTGGATGAATTGGCTCAGGTGGAGAATCAGACAGGAAAAAATTATGATGTATTTTATCACTTTGCATGGGCCGGGACCACAGGAGCTGCCAGAAATGATATGTATTTACAAAATTTGAATGTGAAATATGCTCTTGACGCAGTGCAGGCGGCGGCTCGATTCGGATGCCATACCTTTGTGGGAGCCGGCTCTCAGGCAGAGTATGGACGTGTGGAAGGAATGCTCTGTGCAGACACACCTGTTTTTCCGACTATGGGTTATGGTATTGCAAAATTGTGTGCAGGACAGATGACCAGACAGTTGGCATATCAGATGGGACTGCGGCATGTTTGGACACGCATTTTGAGTGTGTACGGACCAAATGATGGGGTACAGAGTATGGTTATGTCTACGATTCGTCAATTAAAGGCGGGTGAGGTGCCGAAGTTTACCAGAGGGGAACAGATTTGGGATTATTTGTACAGCGCCGATGCAGCCAGAGCCATGCGGCTTATCGGAGAGAAGGGAGTGAATGGCAAAGTTTATGTGCTGGGCAGCGGTGTGGCAAAGCCTCTGGCTGAGTACATTGAGGAGATTCGAGATGCAGTAAACCCGAAGGCTGAGTTGGCTCTGGGAGCAATTCCCTATGCACAAAATCAAGTGATGCATTTGCAGGCGGACATTGCATCGCTGACGGAGGATGTCGGATTTGTGCCGGAAGTAAGTTTTGAAGAAGGGATTCGAAGAACAGTGGAGTCTGTGAAATGATTGACTGAGGAAGTTGACCATTTATACAAATTGGCTTGTCGTCTGTTCATTCGGTGATAGTTTCTTGTCAAAACTGTCACTTGCCAAAATCACTGAAATCGTTTATGATAATCACAGATACACAACTGGCGGAAGCAGCTGTGGCTGTGTAGGATTACCTACAGGGAGTGTATTGTTAAAAAAATAAGCCGACCGCCTGGGCAGCATGGAAAAAATGCGCCCAGA
The DNA here is from genome assembly GCA_051879015.1 of Lachnospiraceae bacterium. GTDB lineage: Bacteria > Bacillota > Clostridia > Lachnospirales > Lachnospiraceae > JBJELF01. The sequence continues at coordinate 21,743 of JBJELF010000057.1, read as the reverse complement.
CGGTCTTTTTTTACGGAGGTAAGCAAAATGAAGATGTTATCTTTGGAACAGGAATTGAAAGGCAATGAATATCCAGGCAGAGGTATTGTCATTGGCAAGACTCCAGACGGAAAAAAGGCAGCTATCGCTTACTTTATCATGGGAAGAAGCGAGAACAGCAGAAACCGAGTTTTCGTAGAGGAGGGGCAGGGAATCCGCACACAGGCCTTTGATCCAAGCAAGCTCAGTGATCCGAGTTTGATTATCTATGCACCAGTTCGTGTACTGGGCAATAAGACCATTGTGACCAATGGTGACCAGACAGACACCATCTATGATTTGATGGACAAGCAGATGACGTTTGAGCAGGCTCTCAGAACAAGAGAATTTGAGCCAGATGCTCCAAACTACACTCCTAGAATTTCAGGTATTCTTCATATTGAAAATGGAAATTATAATTATGCGATGTCCATCTTAAAGAGCAACAATGGAAATCCAGATGCCTGCAACCGCTATACTTTTGCTTACAGCAGTCCAGTAGCTGGTGAGGGACATTTTATTCATACTTATATGGGAGATGGAAATCCATTGCCAAGTTTTGAGGGTGAGCCAAAGTTAGTGGATATTCCAAACGATATGGATGAATTTGCAAATTTAGTGTGGAACAGCTTAAATGCTGACAATAAGGTGTCGTTGTTTATCCGATATATCGATATTGAAACTGGAGCGTACGAATCCAAAATTTTCAATAAAAATCAGTAATCCGTTTTCAATGGATGGTTGGTGCCTGCAAAATAGGCACAAGTGTTTAGAAAGGTAAATGAGTGAAATGAACGAGTTAGAATTAAAATATGGCTGTAACCCAAATCAGAAACCTTCCCGCATTTATATGAAGAATGGTGAGCTGCCCATCGAGGTACTGTGCGGCAGACCAGGTTACATTAACTTTTTGGATGCATTTAATGGTTGGCAGTTGGTGAAGGAGTTAAAGAAGGCTACCGGTCTTCCTGCAGCGACTTCTTTCAAGCATGTGTCTCCAGCTGGTGCAGCAGTGGGACTTCCATTGACTGAAGTTGAGAGAAAGATTTATTGGGTGGATGATATGGGTGAATTATCAGCCCTTGCCAGTGCCTATGCAAGAGCGAGAGGTGCGGATAGAATGTCTTCCTTCGGAGATTTTATTGCATTGTCCGATGTCTGCGATGTGTCAACCGCTTTGCTGATTAAGCGTGAGGTATCGGATGGAATTATTGCACCAGGTTATGAGCCTGAGGCGCTGGAGATTTTGAAGGCAAAGAAAAAAGGAAATTATGCTGTAATCAAGATTGACCCAGAATATGTACCTGCAGCAGTTGAGACGAAAGATGTCTATGGCATTACCTTTGAGCAGGGCAGAAATGAGCTGGTGATCAATGATGAGTTGTTTGCCAACATTGTGACAGACAACAAGGAAATTCCAGAATCAGCAAAGATTGATTTAGCGATTGCCATGATTACTCTGAAATATACTCAGTCCAATTCTGTCTGCTATGTCAAAGGCGGACAGGCAATCGGTATCGGTGCCGGACAGCAGTCCCGTATTCACTGTACACGATTGGCAGGCAGCAAGGCAGATAACTGGTTTTTGCGCCAGAATCCGAAGGTGCTGAATCTTCCTTTCAAGGATAAGATTAAGCGTCCAGACAGAGATAATACCATTGATGTTTACATGAGTGATGATTATATGGATGTATTAGCAGATGGTGTGTGGGAAAACTTCTTTACCGAAAAGCCAGAGGTGTTCACAAGAGAGGAAAAGCGTGCTTGGCTTGACCAGATGACGGATGTAGCGCTTGGTTCCGATGCATTCTTCCCATTTGGTGATAATGTGGAGCGAGCACATAGAAGCGGTGTGAAGTATATTGCACAGCCAGGCGGTTCCATTCGCGATGACAATGTAATCGAAACCTGCAACAAGTATGGCATTGCAATGTGCTTTACAGGCATTCGTTTGTTCCATCATTAAAAAATTGTTTACAAGATGTTTTATGGTTTTTAGATAATAACGAGATGTCCTGCGTAATTTACGCAGGACATCTCGTTTCTTTTGGATGTGTTTTAAACACCTTGTTTGCATTCTTGATTAAGAAATTCTTTCCTTGTTTTCTCTGACAATCTTAGCTACGAATTCATCCAAAGGCATGGTAGTGGACTCAGCCGTGTCACGATTTCTGACAGTGATATTGCCTGCCTCCATCTCCTTTGCACCTAATACTAACATGTAAGGAGCACGGTCAACCTGCTGTGCTTCACGAATCTTGTAACCAATCTTCTCATTTCTGTCATCCAGTACGCTGCGGATACCTGCATCCAGTAATGTTTTATGAACGCTGGCGGCATATTCCACATATTTTTCAGAAACTGGCAAAATTTTAACTTGAGTTGGAGCCAGCCATACAGGGAATTTACCGGCATAATGCTCGGTCAGGATACCAATGAAACGCTCGATGGAACCAAAGCATACACGATGAATCATGATTGGACGCTGACGTTCCCCCTTGTCATCGACATATTCAAGCTCAAAGTTCAGAGGCATCTGGAAGTCAAGCTGGATAGTACCACACTGCCAGGTACGTCCGATGCTGTCACGCAGATGGAAGTCAATCTTTGGTCCATAAAATGCGCCGTCTCCTTCATTGACGATGTAAGGCATATTCAATTTCTCCAGAGCTAACTTTAATCCATTGGTAGCTGCCTCCCAATCCTCATCAGAACCCATAGAATCCTCTGGGCGAGTGGACAATTCTACGAAATAGTCAAAACCAAACTTTGTGTAAACGGAATTAATCAAATGTACTACATTTACGATTTCATCTGTAATCTGGTCTCTGCGCATAAAGATGTGGGCATCATCCTGAGTAAAGCAGCGTACGCGGAACAGACCGTGCAATGCACCTTTCAGCTCATGGCGATGAACCAAGCCCAACTCACCGATACGCAGTGGAAGCTCACGATAGCTGTGTGGCTGGCTGCGGTAAACCATCACACCACCTGGGCAGTTCATTGGTTTGATACAGTAATCTTCATCATCAATCTTGGTAGCATACATGTTGTCCTTGTAATGATCCCAGTGACCAGAGGTCTCCCAGAGATGACGATTCATAATCAATGGGGTGGATACCTCTACATAACCATTGGAATAGTGCAAATCACGCCAGTAGTCAATCAAAGTGTTTTTCAAAGTCATACCATTTGGCAGGAAGAATGGAAAACCAGGACCCTCATCGCAAATCATAAACAAATTCATTTCCTTGCCAATTTTTCTATGGTCACGTTTTGCAGCTTCCTCCAACAGCTTTAGATGAGCCTCCAGCTCGTCATTGGTGCGAAATGCAATACCATTAATACGGGTCAGCATCTTGTTGTTCTTGTCACCACGCCAGTAAGCACCGGATTGCTGTGTAATCTTAAATGCCTTCAGAGCTTTGGTGTAGGTTAAGTGAGGACCTACACACATATCGATGTACTCACCTTGCTGATAAAAGCTGATAACAGCATCATCCGGAAGGTCGTCAATATGCTCCAGCTTATATTTTTCCTGACGTTCCTCCATCAATTTCTTTGCTTCTTCTCTAGGAAGAATAAATGGTTTGATTGGAAGATTTTCCTTACAGATTTTTCTCATTTCTTTCTCAATATTTGCCAGGTCCTCATCACTGAGCTTGCTGTCGCCGAGATCGACATCATAGTAAAATCCATTTTCGGTTGCCGGACCAAATGCAAAATCTGCATGTGGATATAAACGCTTGATAGCCTGTGCCATTACATGGGCAGCAGTGTGGCGAATGACATGGATTTCTTCCTCAGCAGGACATTCAGCAACATGACCGTCATTGTAAATAACTTTCATAATCATTTTCTCCTTTTCTATATTTGGGTGTACATTATCAAGCAGAAAGGAAGGGGTTCCTGACTGCTCGGCGCGCCGTTTTTGTGTTGCGTCAGCGGCCGTCTGCCTTACGTAGGTGCGCACATAATAAAAAACACCCTTAGACAATCACAGTCTAAGGGTGCAATAAACACGGTTCCACCTTAAGTTTCACTCATTATCTTGTAACGTAAGAGGACGGTGATGCTTGCTTGCTCGCATCACAGCTCCGGAGGGGTAATTTTATTTCGCTGTCTTCTGGTGGTCTCAGCTCTTCCGCCAGTCTCTGTATTGACAGGGAGAAATAAACTTCTCTTTCAACGCTTTGTGAGCCATTATACAACCCACAGTAAGAAAAGTCAAGGGGAGTTTTATTATCTCATCTCGAAGGTAGCACAGTTAGTGCCCTCGGCACTTTGCGTGCTGCCCTGTCCGCTGATGTCAATTTTGTCGGCATGACATTTGTGCTGCTCATTGTAGCGGCAGTTAACTGCATCACATTCTACAGTGAGATGATGCTGTGGAGGTTCACAGCAGCTGTTCTGGACTCCCTCTTTCTGTTTATCAAAGCTGCCGCAGCAGGTCATATTCTTCTCTGTAGCTTCTTGTCCTTCTACGATGATGGCGCGTTTGCAGCAGCAGTTGTTGTCATTGTAGTAGCAGTTTTTTACTGAACATTCCAAACTTGGCATAGTCATAATCTCCTTTTTGTATTGTTGCTGCCTGGCGTGTGGAGAAGCAAAGCAGCAACAGAATAATTTGTCTCGGATAGCTCCGAACAATATTAGTATGGATGGAACAAGAGATTTTATACTTTCCAGAAATTGGAAAAAAATAAAGGTCGGCTATTTCACACGCTGCACTTCTACCAGATTGGTGTGCTGTGGGTTGGCTCGGGCAAGCGGAGTAGGTTCCTGACTAGTCAGCACATTGATACTTCCTCGCGTATCAACGCCCTGCTGATTGGGAGTATACCAGGCTCCCTGAGAGAGAGCAACGCAGCCTTCCATGATATCCTCGGTCAGAGTCACGGGAATCTGTATTTTGCCGCGGTCGTTAAAAATGAGTACAAGGTCGCCATCGGCAATGTTTCGGTCAGCGGCATCTTTTGGGTGCATTCGCAGTGTTTGGGGGTCTAGCTTGTCCATGGCGCGATTGTTGTCATGAATGGAATGGCAGCGCCGTTTGGTATGCCATCCAATCAGCTGGAGTGGGTAAATCTCCTGAAGTGAGCTCCCGGGACCTTCCTTGGCAGGTACATATTTTGGAATAACGGGCACACCTTCACGATGGAGTGCTGCAAGGGCGGGAGAATAAATCTCTACTTTTCCCGATGGTGTTGGAAATGGTGTCTTTTCTACATCCATGCGCTGCTGTTCAAAGGCAATGATTGTTTTGCTGTGAGGATAGCGATAAACGCCTTCTCGTTTTAAAGTTTCATAGGGAGGCAAATCGGGCTCCTTTTGCTGCAGATCCTGGTAGCAGTCGCGCAGCCAATCCTCTACCGTTTCATGTCCAGCGGTAAATGGTTCGTAAAGTCCAAGTTTTTTTGCAATCTCTTTGAGCCAATCATACTCAAATTTTCCGTCATAAAGCGGTTCGACTACTTTATTGTTAAATCCAATGAAATTTCCATATTCCCAAGGCGTAGTAATGTTGTCCATCTCCAAAAAGGAAATGGAAGGCAGCACGAGGTCAGCAAACTTGACACTGGAGGTCATGAATAAATCAGAGCAGACAATGAATTCACATTTGTTGGTATCCTGCAAAATAGCAGCAGTGCGATTAATGTCACTGTGTTGATTGATTAGTGCGTTGCCGCCAAGATTGAAAAGCATTTTGATTCCTGTATCAAGATGGTCGGCTCCTTTTAAGTTTAAGTCAGCATTGAATTCTTCTGGGTGTTCGATTGCCTTTGTCCACAGAAAAAAAGGAATGCAGGCGGTTACAGGATTTTGGATAGAAGGAAGTTTTGGAGTGGCGTGAGCTGCATAGTAGCCTGTACCAGCAGCTCCCCCGCCAGAAAGACCCACATTTCCTGTCAGGCAGGCGAGCATGATGGTGCCGCGGACAGTTTGTTCTCCATTGGCATGGCGCTGTGGTCCGTAGCCGGTCAGAAGTGCAGCGGGTTTTCCGTTGGCGTAGGCTCGTGCTAACTGGATGATGGTTTGGGCAGGAGTTCCTGTGATAGATTCCGCCCAGATGGGTGTTTTCGGAATTCCATCGTAGGTACCCAGTACGTAGTCAAAATAATTATCCTGTGGATTGCTGCCAGCGGGCATAGTATCTGCGGTGAAACCAATACAGCAGCGATGGATAAAATTGTTATCATAACGATTTTCGGTAATAATCACATAAGCCATGGCGTCGGCGAGAGCAGCGTCGGTGGTAGGACGCAGAGGAATCCATGTAGCATCGAGACTTTTGACCGTGTCACTTTTTCTTGGGTCAATACAGTAGATAGGAATTCCTTTTTCCTTCGCCTGCTGAAGAAAATACATGGTATGGTCAAATTGTGTTTCTTTTGGATTATGTCCCCACAGTAAAATTACGCTGGAGTTGAGCAGGTCATGGAGACTGCTGCCGGTATCGTTTGTTCCGTAAAGATAAGGGGTCGTGTAACGAATACAGCCAGTACTGTAAGAGCCTTCGTAGTCCAGATAGCCGCCGTCCAGTGCCAAAAGACGCTTGATGAGAGCATTGGGACGTACAAGAGCACTGATGCCCCAGCTATAATGGACATAGCGAGATGCAGGACCGTAAGTATCCCGAATACGAATCCACTCTTGAGCCAGCAAATCGATTGCTTCGGTCCATGAAATAGGGACAAATTTTCCCTCACCGCGAGCTCCGACACGTCTGAGTGGTGTTTGAAGACGGTCTTTGCCCAAAAAAGTTTTGTGATAGTTAAGTCCTCGGGCACAGGCAGTCAGCGGTGGATCTGTAGGTGTGCCAGGAGAGGTGTCGGTAGTCATTTTTATAATTTTCCCATCCGATACATGGGCATAGAGAAGACAGCGTCCGCCGCAGTTATTGCGTCCACAGGTGGGGATGACAAGTTCATTCGTCATAATGAGACTCCTTTATAAATATAAATACCAAGGTCATGCGTTTCATGTTTACGGGAGAAAGTATAACTTTGTAGCAAAAATTATAGCATATTGAGGTATAATCAGCAATTAAAATGATTCTTGCTTTCTGAAAATGAATCGGTTCGTTTTGGAAAAGCAGACTTGTAAAAGTGTTGACAGAAACGGAGCTTTTCCATATACTATAATCATTGGAAAGTGAATGGTTGTTTTTGTCATATGACTCGCAGTTGACTTACCTATTTATTGGGTGGCTTGTGTAAAAAAGGATGGTAAGAACCAATGAGTAAAAGAAATCGGATGAGAAGCTTGATTGGAATGTATTTGATGATTAGTTGGATTAGTATAGGAGGATGTGCTGTCAAAAGTTTGGCAGCGGGACCACAGATTGTTTCTGTGAGCGAAGCATCTTCGGAAAATGAAAGTCTGTTAGAGGAATCAGGCAAGATAGCAAGCTTGTGGCAACAGTTTCAAGATTTACAATTTGAAATCAAAGTCCTCATCGGACTAGTGGCTGCGATTATCGTTTGCTCTATTATTTTAATTAAAATTATTATGGATAATCGAGAAGAGTAGAAATACAGCGAGGAAGGATGGATTTCTACTCTTTCGGCAGATAAGGGTCAGGCATGGCTTTCGCTATGCCTGACCCTTATCTGATGTTTGGTATTTTGCCCCAACATCTTTATCTCAGCTTATTTTACAGCTTTTTCCAGAGCTGCTACAACGGTCTCCAATACTTTAATTCGTGCATAATGCTTATCATTTGCCTCCACGATAATCCAAGGTGCATTTGGAGTAGAAGTCTTTAACAGCATTTCATCGACAGCTACCTCGTAGGAATCCCATTTTTCACGGTTTCTCCAGTCCTCATCGGTAATTTTCCACTGCTTGTCTGGAGTTTCCTGACGTTCTTTGAAGCGGCGCTCCTGCTCATCTTTGTCTATGTGCATCCAGAATTTCAGCACAACGGTGCCATGTCCAACCAAGCCAGCTTCCATCTCGTTCATCTCCTGATAAGCACGCTGCCATTCATCCTGGCTGCAGAAGCCTTCGAGACGTTCTACCATGACACGACCATACCAGGAACGGTCGAAGATGGCAATATGTCCATCCTTTGGGAATTTTGTCCAGAAACGCCACAAATAATGATAAGCACGTTCGGTTGCATTTGGCGAGGCCACAGGATTTACCACATAGCCACGAGGGTCTAAAGCTTCGGTCAGTCGCTTGATAGCCCCACCTTTTCCGCCGGCATCCCAGCCCTCGAAGACGAGAACAACAGGAATACGCTGATTGTAAATTTTGTTGTGCAAAATGGAAAGCTTCTTCTGCAGTTCTTTCTTCTTCTCCTTATATTCTTCGTCCGTCAAGCTCTTGTCTAAGTCAATAGAGGATAAGACTGCTGTGCGGTAGGTGGCAGTGTCAATCTGAGGATTGATGACAGGTTTTGGTGCAGCTTCTTTGGCAGCCAGAGCATTGGCCATGACAGTGGTTACAGTGGAAATAATTTTGGCTGCAGCATAGGGATGGTCAGTGGCTTCGATGGTATACCATGGTGCGTAGGAAGTGGAAGTGCCGCCAAACATTTTTTCTGCCAGCTGAGCGTATTTTTCATGTCCCTTTACACGTTTTTTCATGGCATCGCTGACACGCCACTGCGTATCCTCAGATGCAAGCAGAGTTTTCATTCTGGTTTTCTGTTCTTTTTCAGAGATAACCAGGAAAAACTTGATAATGACCATACCGTCATCACTTAACTGTTTTTCAAAGGCATTGATTTCGCGATAGTGACGCTCTATTTTTTCTTTTGGAGTATCATGGTCAAAGGCACTGGAAAGGACAGAGCGATACCAGCTGTTGTCAAATACAGCAATACGACCCCTTGCAGGAAGGCGCTTCCAGAAACGCCACAAAAATGGGTGCATTTTTTCTTCTTCGGTCTCTGTCTTGGTGGTGCAGACTTCAAAACCTCTCGGATCGAAGCAGGAAATCAGTCGGTTAATCAATTTACCTTTGCCAGCGAAATCAAACCCCTCAAATATGATTGTAACTGGAATATTAGCTGCCTTTGCCTGGCGCTGCAGCAGAGCAAGCTGTGGAGCCAATGTCTCCATCAATTCAGAAAATTCTTTCTTCTTCATGGATTTTGTTAAATCAATATGTTCTAACATAAGAAATTCCTCCCCTAAATCAAGATGATACTATTGTACTATTATTTCTCGAAAAAAACAAGAATATACTGAAAATAATGTAGATAAAATTTAAATATTAAATACAATTTAGAAATTCTGGGGATTGCAAAAGAAAAAAAATAGATTTATAATATTCTATAGTACCAGAGTCAAAAATACCTTTTGACTCCAAAGTATTTTAGGAAAAATTTTTTATTAAAAGGAGGGTTTGCCGGTTTTATGGGACAAAAGAATAGTGTAAATGATTCAAATGATTTTACGCAGGGCAGTATTTTGAAAAAATTATTGAAATTTATGATGCCAATTTTAGGTGCATTGATTTTGCAGGCAATGTACGGAGCTGTAGATATTTTGATTGTAGGACAGTTTGGCACGACAGCAGGTATCTCGGGTGTTTCCACAGGAAGTAATATCGTCAATTTAGTCACCTTCACCATTGCAGGTTTGTCAATGGGGATTACCGTTTTGATTGGGCGATACATTGGAGAGAATAAACCAGAGCGTGTGGGTAAGGTCATTGGCGGAGCAATCTGTTTCTTTGCTGTCTGCTCTGTCTGTATTGCCGTTATTATGCTTGTCTTTGCAAGACAGCTGTCTGTCTTGATGCAGGCTCCAGAGGAAGCAGTGGACTTAACTGCGATGTATGTACGGATCTGCGGCGGTGGCATTTTCTTTATCATTGCCTACAATGTCATCAGCGGAATTTTCCGTGGAATGGGTGATTCCAAGATGCCGTTGGTCTTTGTAGCAATTGCCTGCGTGACCAATATTGTGGGTGATTTGCTGTTGGTAGCAGTATTCCATCTCAATGTAATAGGTGCGGCAATTGCAACTGTGCTTGCTCAGGCTGTGAGTGTCATTTTGTCCTTGGTTATTATCAAAAAACGAGGAATGCCTTTTGAGATGCATAAGACAGATATCTGTTTTAACCGCGAAATCGGAAATTTTGTGCAGATTGGATGTCCAATTGCTCTGCAGGAAATTTTGACACAGCTGTCCTTTTTGGCATTGTGTGCCTTCATTAATCGTTTAAGTTTGGAGGCATCCTCTGGCTATGGAGTAGCAAATAAACTGGTCTCCTTTATTATGTTGATTCCAGGTTCCCTGATGCAGTCGCTGGCGGCTTTCATCGCTCAGAATGTAGGTGCTGGCAGAGAAGACCGAGCGCGAAAGACCATGCTTTGCGGTATGGGAATTGGAGCATTTATCGGCGTGTTCATCTTTGTTGGAGTGCTTTTCAAGGGAGATGTAATTGCCAGCATCTTTACAAAGGATGAGGCAGTTATTCTGAAAGCATTTGAGTATCTGCAAGGATTTGCTCTGGAGGCAATTGTAACCAGTGTACTGTTTAGCTTTATTGGATATTTCAACGGACATGGACAGACTTTCTTTGTCATGCTGCAGGGAATGGCTCAGACCTTCCTTGTACGTCTGCCGATGTCCTACATTATGAGTATTCAGCCTGATGCGAGCTTGACCAACATTGGATTGGCAGCGCCGACAGCAACAATCTTTGGTATTCTCATCAATGTTGTATTCTTTGTGATTTATTCCAAGCGCATGAAGGCAGCACGAGAAGTCTGTTAAAAAGTAGTTTTAATCAAATGATGTTGGGGTCAAAAGGTACTCTGACCCTTTGATACGGTCCTTTCTCTTAGATTATTTGGCGAGAGAAGGGACCGTATTTTGCAAACAGGATTAAACTGACTCAGACAGAATATTTTGCTGCATGAAAGTTTCCTTCGCTGTCTTTAGACGAGCGTCAAATTGAGCATAGAAGTCAATGGTACTATCGTAGGGCTGCAGATAAAAAATCTGTAAAAGTACCATACTGATTTTTTTAGGCAGCCCTTCATCCTGAGAGTGGGAAATGATTTCCTGTAAATCCTTCAAAAAATAATGCCATGTGCTGATAAACTGCTCATTTTGTTTTAAATTTGGCGTATCAATCCATTTTTTAACTTTAATTTTGCTGCGCTGCTCTTTCTGACATTCATGTATTTGAAGAAAATATCGAAAAGAATTATTTTCATAGTAGCGTCCAAGCGGAAAAAGGCGGCAGATACTGGGACGAAAAGGATGAATGCTGCATCGACCGTTTTCATTTAGAAAGGAGCAGCAATCCCGTGATTCATTCATTTTTAAATTAGGCAGAATGATGCCATCCACCAGATTTAATTCAATATATCCATTCATCAATTGCTCAAAGCTGCATTTTAGGTGAGTTGTCAAATTATAAAGATCCAGTGGGTCCAGGACAATCGAGTTACCCATCCCATGACAGCAGGCAGAACAATCTTTACAGCCGCCGCAGTCGGCTTTCACCAAATCGTTAGAATCATATAATTTTCCATCAGAAATTTCTTCCATTGTAACATTGCGTTTCATAAATTGATCGATAACCTCCGCACGGTGTGATATTTGATGATACCAGGGTCACAAGGTCATACCTTTCATGCTTGCATGAACAGGTATGACTTTATTTGATGTTAGTCTATCAAGTTTTTGTAGGGAATGCAAGGAATTCTTTCAGGCAGAACGGATTCAAATTATTTTTGAGGGATAAACAGAAAGACAGTGGGGTATAATGAGATTATAGGCAATCGCTAATAAGAAATTGCGTCTTGTATGAAATAGAAACAGGAAAGATACAGGTGGATTTATGACGGATAAACAAAAGAGACTTTTTCAACTCTTGGGAATTACAGGGGCAATTTATTTGAGTTTCAAATATGTAGTGCCCTTGGTGCTTCCTTTTTTGCTGGCTGTTTTGGTTGCAAAAATGGTGGAGTCTGCTGCAAGCCGTCTGAGACGCATTTTTCCGGTGGGGCGAGTGACGGCAGCAATCCTCATCTTGTTGGTCGGAGGAGGATTGATGGGGTGGGGACTTTACTGGATTGGATGTCAGCTCTTTTCACAGATAAAAAATTTGATTGAAATGTGGCCGAGCTATGAAACGCAAATCGGTACCTGGATGGGTTGTGCCTGTCAGGAAATGGAGCATTGGATGCATTTGCAGCATGGCAGTATCAGCCGCATGGTCAATGAGTTTGGAAGCGGAATCAAAGAACAGCTGCCGGAAATTACGGTGCCTTATATGGCTGAGTGCAGCGCAAATTTATTGGGAAAATTGGGAATGCTGGGAGCGATTCTCGCAGTTTTTCTTCTTTCCGTATTATTTTATATTCGGGATAAGGATACTTACATTAAATGGAAAAATCAGTCCATGTTTCAGGAAGATTTTGACTACTTTGCAGGTCATTTGGGGCGGATTGGACGAGCTTATCTGAGAACCGAAGGTATTTTGATGATACTGACTGCCTGCATTTGCTCCATTGGACTCTACCTCATAGGAAATGAATATTCTATTTTGTTGGGAATTCTAATTGGGTTTGTGGATGCATTGCCGCTGTTTGGTACAGGTACCATCTTTATTCCGTGGATTGTGGCAGAGATTATTTTCGGTGAGTGGAAACTGTCATTCAAATTGTTTGGTCTATATCTCGTTTGCTATTTTATGCGCCAAATGTTGGAACCCAGACTTCTGGGACAAAAGCTGGGAATTACTCCGCTGGAAGTAGTGGCTTCCGTCTACATTGGATTAAAACTATTTGGTTTTGGAGGGTTATTTTTGGGACCAATCGCATGGATTTTGTGGAAAGAGATTGACAAAAAATATTTTTTGACGTAAGATGAAAACAGTTCGGATTCCTTGGAATCACAGACTGAGAACAAGACTAGTACCGCAGGACGATTGATACAGAGAGTATGGCAGGCTGAGAACATACACAAGACGATGTGGGAACCTACTTGGGAGTCACTCCATGAAAATGGAGCGTAAATCTGGCGTTAACAGATAACGAGGTGAGTCATTTTGGCTAAGCAGGGTGGTACCGCCGGGCAATTTCAGTTTCGGTCCCTTTTTTGGAAGGGAGTCCGAAACTTTTTTTATATGCGTCTTGCGGGTTCAAAATATCGTTTGACCCCAACATCACAACATGGATGGCGCAGTGGGTAGTCAGGAAGTGTGCTGATTACTCGATACATTAGCAGAGAGGAGAGAGATTATGGCAAAGGAAAAGAAAATGGTAGCTGCCATCACCTCAATGGAGGATGATTTTGCGCAGTGGTATACCGATGTTGTTACGAAGGCAGAATTGATGGGTTATACCAGTGTGAAAGGCTGTATGGTATTTAAGCCAGCAGGCTATGCACTCTGGGAAAATATTCAAAAGGAACTGGATCGCCGTTTCAAGGAGACCGGGGTAGAAAATGTGTATCTTCCAATGTTTATTCCGGAAAGTTTGTTGGAGAAGGAGAAGGAGCATGTAGAGGGCTTTGCGCCAGAGGTTGCCTGGGTAACTCATGGCGGATTACAGCCATTGCAGGAGCGTATGTGCGTAAGACCAACTTCTGAGACTTTATTCTGTGATTTTTACGCAAAGGATATTCAGTCTTATCGTGATTTGCCAAAGATTTACAATCAGTGGTGCTCGGTTGTTCGTTGGGAGAAAGAAACCAGACCATTCCTTCGTTCCAGAGAATTTTTGTGGCAGGAAGGTCACACCGCTCATGCAACTGCAGAGGAGGCAGAGGAGCGTACCATTATGATGCTGAATCTTTATGCTGATTTTGCAGAGCAGGTATTGGCAATTCCAGTAATCAGAGGACAGAAAACGGATAAGGAAAAATTTGCAGGAGCAGAGGCAACTTATACCATCGAAGCATTGATGCATGACGGAAAAGCATTGCAGTCCGGTACCAGCCACAACTTTGGCGACGGATTTGCGAGAGCCTTTGGCGTACAGTATACGGATAAAGATAATAAGCTGCAGTATGTTCATCAGACCTCCTGGGGTATGACGACTCGTCTGATTGGTGCCATCATCATGGTACATGGAGACAACAGTGGTTTGGTGCTGCCGCCAGCTATTGCTCCAACACAGATTATGGTCATTCCAATTGCACAGCATAAGCCAGGTGTGTTGGAAAAGGCAGAGGAAGTGCGTGCAGAGTTGGCAAAGAAATTCCGTGTGAAGGCCGATGTCAGCGATAAGACACCAGGATTTAAGTTTGCAGAACAGGAGATGCGTGGTATTCCAATCCGTATTGAGCTTGGACCAAAAGATATCGAGGCAAATCAGGCTGTGCTCGTAAGAAGAGATACCAGAGAAAAGATGATTGTATCTTTAGATGAATTGGCGGATAAGGCAGAAGAGATGCTGGCGACGATTCAGAGTGATATGTTAGAGCGCGCAAGAGCCCACAGAGATGCACATACCTATGCAGCGGTGAATCTGGATGAGTTTATGGATATTGCAGCCAATAAGCCAGGTTTTATCAAGGCAATGTGGTGTGGAGATGAGGAATGCGAGAATAAATTAAAAGAGATTGCAGGCACAACCTCTCGCTGTATGCCATTTGCGCAGGAACATTTGGCGGATACCTGTGTATGCTGCGGAAAGCCAGCGAAAAAAATGGTTTACTGGGGCAAGGCATATTAAAATACAACTGTTTAAGGCTTCCGGGACAATTTCTGGAAGCCTTTTTGATTTGTTTTCTTTCTGGAAAAATTTATAAATACTAATAAAAATAAGTTGACAGGTGCTAAAATTGGATTAAAATATAATTAAAAATAAAGATGTTTAAAGTAAATTTAATGAAGCCAGGAGGGAAGCTATGTCAATTTTTTTTGATGAAAACAACCAGATATTTACACTCAACACTCCAAACACTACTTATGCCATTGCCGTCGTCGATGATGTGTATCTAGAGCATATCTATTATGGAAAACGCCTGCAGGGCAGCAGCATTCGCTATCTGACTAGGGAGGAGGAAGGACCACTGGTTCCGAGCAAGAATAAGCGGGAGGAATGTTCTTTTTTTGATGTGGCTCCAATGGAATATCCCGAGTTTGGTATGGGGGATTATCGTGAGGCTGCATTTTGTGTCAGAAGTATGGCAGGACATAGAGGAAGTGAGCTCAAATTTTCCAGATGGGAAATCTGTGCAGGCAAACCGAAACTGCAGGGATTGCCTGTTACTTGGGGCAATGAGGAGGATTGCACTACATTAAAATTATACTGTGTGGATGCTCTTTTGGGGCTGGAAGTATGCCTTCAGTATACCACTTTCGAGAATATCGATGCCATTACAAGGTCGGTGCTGGTGACAAACAATGGTCAGGAGGCTGTTTATCTGGAAAAGGTGCTTAGTGCCTGCTTCGATATGCAGGACCGTGATTTTGAACGGATTGGTCTGTTTGGTTCCTGGGCGAGGGAACGACATCAGGAGCGTATGCCTGTTGGATACGGCAGACAGAATGTAGCATCCTTCCACGGTGAGAGCAGCCATCAGGAGCATCCTTTTATGGCATTGGTGACACCAAACACCACACAGGAAGTAGGTGAGGTTTATGCAATGAACTTCGTCTACTCAGGCAATTTCCTTGCTCAGGTAGAAAAAAATCAGTTTGATATGGTGCGAATGAGCATGGGCATTCATCCGCAGAGTTTTTGCTGGAAGTTAAATCCAGGGGAAATTTTTACAGCGCCAGAGGTCGTTATGGTGTATTCCTGTGAGGGTATTGGAAAAATGACACGTACTTTCCACGATTTGTACCGCAATCACTTGATTCGCAGTCCATATCTGAGAAAAGAACGTCCAATCCTAATCAATAACTGGGAGGCAACCTATTTTGACTTTAATGAGCAAAAATTGATTGATATTGCCAGGGAATCTTCCGAACTTGGCATCGAGATGTTAGTCATGGATGATGGCTGGTTTGGAAAGAGAAATTGGGATGACAGTTCTCTTGGGGACTGGTTTGTCAATGAGAAGAAGTTAAAAGGCGGGCTGCCTTATCTTGTAGAGGAAGTAAAGAAGACTGGGATGAAATTTGGTATCTGGGTGGAGCCGGAGATGATTTCTCCAGATTCTGATTTATACCGTGCTCACCCAGACTGGGCAATTCAGATTCCAGGCAGAAATATTACTCAAAGCCGTGCTCAGTATGTGCTGGATATGAGCCGTCAGGAGATTGTGGATGAAATCTACAGCCGCATTTACAACATTTTAAAGAGTGCGGATATTTCCTATGTCAAGTGGGATATGAATCGGCAGCTCACAACCCTGGGAAGCTATGCTCTTTCCTCCGACTGTCAGGGAGAATTGATGCATCGCTATGTACTGGGAGTTTATCAGATGCAGGAACGGTTGGTTACTGATTTTCCAGACCTGCTGTTGGAGAACTGTTCAGGCGGCGGTGCGAGATTTGATGCAGGTATGCTTTACTATAGCCCTCAAATTTGGTGTTCAGATGACACCGATGCGATTGAACGTCTGACTATTCAGGAGGGCACTGCCATGGTGTATCCATTATCTTGTATGGGAGCGCATGTCAGTGTGTGTCCAAACCATACGGTGGGACGAAATACCCCATTTAAGACTCGTGGGGTGGTGGCATTAGCAGGTACTTTTGGATATGAGTTGGATATTACTAAGCTTTCTGACGAGGATAAAGCGTCGGTAAAGGAGCAGACTGCCTTGTATCATAAGTACCACAGCTTGATTGCAGACGGTGATTATTATCGTCTCTGTTCCCGACTTCCGAAAAATGAGAAGGACAGCTGGATGGTTGTCAGCAAAGATAAAACACAGGCACTCGTATTCTATGTGCAGGTACTGGCGCAGGCAAATCGCAAGAGTACATTTTTGCAGCTTCAGGGGCTGGATGCCAACATGCTCTATGAAGTCAATGGAGTGCAGTACACGGGCGAGGTGCTGATGCAGGCTGGATTAAAGATTTCGGGTTCATACCGTGACTTTGAGGCAGAACTTTTTGAAATTAAAATGCTGCAGCAGTAATGAAACTTGGGAGGAGGATACTCGATGGGGCAAAAAAAAGACGTAAAGTTGGATGATATTGCCAAAAGGCTCAATGTGAGCATCGTCACCGTTTCCAATGCCCTCAAAGGGAAAAAGGGAGTCAGTGACCAGATGCGCAAGCAGATTTTGGAGATGGCGGAGGAGATGGGATACGAGGTCACAAAGGAGCGCAAGCCAGTGGAGACGGTTTCCTACATGATTGGTGTGGTGGTTGCGGAGCGATATGTGAAAGAATTTCCTTCGTTTTATATGGACATTTATAAATGGACGGCAAAAGAAATTGCCAAGCGAGGCAGTCTGACAGTGCTGGAGATTGTGGAAAACAAGAAGGAGTCGGATAGTACTCAGGTGGAGCTGTTTTCTGGGGTACATGTGGATGGTGTGATTGTCATTGGACAGCTCAACCAGAAGGTTTTTCATTATTTAAAAGAAAAATTTATGGTACCCATCGTCTGTGTGGATTACTATGATGTAGATGAGGATATCGATTATATTGTAACTGATGGCTATGGTGGGACGGAGCAGATTATGGAGATGCTGATTCAGCAAGGCTTTCGCCAGTTTTGTTTTGTTGGAAATCCGAAGGCTACCCGAAACATTATGGACCGATATATGGGGTACTGCAAGGCACTGGAAAAATATGAATTAAATGAGCAGCAGAGCTATGTGCTGAAAGACCGCGGCGATCAGGAATACTGTTATCAGTTGGAGGTACCGGTACCAGAGCGCATTCCAGAGGTGTTTGTCTGTAATTGTGATAAGGCTGCCAAAATTTTGGTAGAAAATTTGGCTGAGCAAGGTTATCAGGTACCGGAGGATGTGTCGGTGACGGGCTTTGACAACTATTATCCCCAGCTGCATACGGGTTTGTGTTTAACTACCTATGAAAATGATGAGAAGACGATTGCACAGATTAGTGTAAACACCATGTTTCGAAGAATTGGCGGCAGAGAGGCTGGGGGTATCCGCATCGTAGAGGGACATATTGTTTATGGAGATACGGTAAAAAAGTTGACAGGCCGTTAGTCTAAGGCAGAGTGGAGATGAATATGGCAGAAGTAAAATTAAAGGATATTGCAGAGGTATTGGGAGTCAGCGTGGTGACAGTTTCCAATGCTCTATTAGGGAAAGCAGGTGTCAGTGATAAACTGCGGGAAAAAGTAGTCGAGCAGGCTAGAGTGATGGGCTATGATTGCCGCAGATATGACAAGCAGCAGGGACAGCGTATCGGCATTGTAGTTTCTGACAAATATTTGACGGTGGGTGCCTCTTTTTACTGGGAAATGTATCAGCATGTGGCATACGCCAGCTCTAAGCGCAACAGTACTACGATTATTGAGATTTTGGAAGAACAAAAATGTGCGGCATATACGCCAAAGATGGTGCTGGATAAAAATGTGGACGGCATTTTGGTCATTGGATGGATGAATTATGACTTTGTCAAACGATTGGTGGAAAAGAGTGGTTTGCCCGTTGTTTTGCTGGATTTTCAATATCGGGATTTGCATTGTGATGCGGTAATGTCCAGCAACTACATTGGCTCTTACAAGGCTACCCGATATTTGCTTGAACAGGGGCATAGAAAAATTGCCTTTGTAGGTTCTGTGAAAGCCAATGAAAATATTTTAGACCGTTTTTATGGTTATCGCAAAGGCATGGAGGAGTTTGAACTTTCCGTCAGAAAAGATTGGATTTTGGAGGATCGAGATATTGTGACTGGCGACAAGATTCCGATGAAGCTTCCGAGGGAAATGCCGACTGCATTTGTGTGTAATTCCGATTGGGCCGCTGGACATCTGTATAATCTATTGAGAGATCAGGGGTATCGTGTGCCGCAGGATATTTCCATTGTAGGTTATGACAATTATTTGTACAATCATCCCTTTGCGAAGGAACTGACCACGTTTCATGTGGACATGAAGCGTATGGCGGAGGAAGCAGTTAAGCTGCTGATTGGTCAGATAAAGGGAAAAGAAAAGTATTGTGGGGTGCATATGGTTGACGGAAAACTCATTATCCGAAACAGTGTGAGACCATTGAGCTGACATATCAGCTTTTTTTGCTCATCAAATATAAGAAATCAGAAATAACTATTCAGCGGGACAAGGAATTGCTTCCGTTGGATAGTTATTTTTTTAAGCAAGCTGCATGAGGAAAAGGATGGTCTTGAAATAGGGCATGATTAAATATATTTTAAGTAAATTTAATTTTAAATTAACTCAAAAAAGTCGAAAAATCACAGTAAAAATGTACAAAATATCAGGTAAAAGCTTATGCAAATGGGAGAACCTTTGTAAAAATAAACAAAAAACTTGAAATTAAAACAAATTAATGGTAATATTAAAACAACTTAAATTTAAGTAATTTCAAGGAGGTAGATTTATGAGAAAAAGTTCAATCAAAAAAGCAGTTGCTCTTGGTCTGGCAAGTACCATGCTTCTTTCTTTTGCAGCCTGCAGCGGCAATTCAGGAGATGATACGAAGAGCAGTACAGCAGGCAACAGCACGCAGGGTACCGCAGATGCTTCGGGTGTAAAGACTTTGGCAACGGGTCTGGTTTCTATTGATCAGGTCAATGTAGGGGAGGATTATCAGGATGTTAAGGCAGACATCAAGGTTTTGACTGACAGAACGGATATTGTAAATACCGTTTACGCAGGATACGCAGAACAGTTCCACCAGCTGTATCCAAATATTACTGTTACATATGAGGCAATCAGTGACTATGCGGAGTCGGTTACCCTTCGTTTGACTACAGGAGATTGGGGAGATATTTGTTTCATTCCTGCTACAGTAGCAAAGAGCGAGATGAGTATGTACTTTACCGAGCTGGGTTCCTACGACGTATTAAATGAAATTTACAATTTCGTCAATGAAAAGACCTATGACGGTACGGTATATGGTATTCCAAATGGCGGCAATGCCAACGGTGTTGTGTACAACATGAGAGTCTGGAAGGAAGCAGGAATTACGGAACTTCCAACTACACCGGATGAATTTTTGGAAGATTTGCAGAAGATTCAGGATAATACAGACGCAATTCCATTGTATACCAACTTTTCTGCTGGGTGGACGATGGGACAGTGGAATCAGTATGTTGGCTGTTCTACCAGCGGTGATCCAGATTACAAAAATATCACTTTAGTTCACACGGACGAGCCATTTACGAAGACCGATGAGAATAACGGACCTTACTCCGTATTCTATGTATTATATGAGGCAGTTGCGCGTGATTTAGTGGAGGAAGACCCTGCATCCAGTGACTGGGAATCATCCAAGGGTATGATTAACTCCGGTGAGATTGCTACAATGGTATTAGGTTCCTGGGCAGTACAACAGTGTGTACAAGCTGGAGAGCATGGTGAAGATGTTGGTTATATGCCATTCCCTGTTACTGTGGATGGCAAGCAGTACGCTGGTTCTGGCGGAAACTATGCTTATGGTATCAATGCGAAGGCATCTACTGAAAATCAGATTGCAGCAATGGTTTATATGAAATGGCTGATGGAAGAGTCCACTATTTATGAAGACGAGGGAAGTATTCCAGCGCGTAAAGACGGCAAATTCCCAGCAGCGTTGTCTGGATTTGCGGATGTAGAGCTGATTTCGGACAGTGCAGCATTGGAAGGTGAGGAATCCTACTATAATGATTTGTGCGATGAGAGCGAGATATTGAACAGCGATTACGCAGTCAGCAATGTAGTGGAAGCTGCTATGTATGGAAATAAAACCTTAGATGAATTGATGAACGAGTGGAATCAGAAGTGGACAAGTGCCCGCAAGAATCTCGGCATCGAATAATTCAGTGATTAGAGAGATTGGTAACGATCAGAGTAAATTCTCATGCCACGCTTGCGGGGCATGAGAATTTACTCGGAAAGTATGTACTGCCGCTCAAACTGAGGAGGCAGTGAGAAAGGAAGGGGGAATATCATGGACAATCAAACAAAAACTGCGGTTGCTGGAAAAAAGACATTTTCGGAAATATTCTGGAGCAGAAAGGTACAGCGATGGCTGGTCATTGTTACCTTCATGTTTGTGCCATTGTTGCTGCTGTTGGTGTTCACTTACATTCCATTTGCAAAAATGGTACAGTTTAGTTTTTACAACATGAAATATCTTGGCAACAGAACTTTCGTGGGACTGCAGAATTATATTGATGTATTTAAGCGAGATGACTGTTTTAAATCTTTAGTAGTATCTTTCTATTATATGGGCGGTGCTGTGGTACAGTTGGCATTGGCACTGTTTTTTGCTACCTTGATGGTGTTTAAGGTGAGAGGGGAATCCTTCTTTAAAGCAGCCATGTTCTTCCCATATCTGATTGGTGGTATTGCCGTTGGTTTTATTTTTAAGTTCTTTTATGCAAGAGGTATGGTATTGGACTCTATTTTGCAGATATTTGGCATGGATATGGAGGATATTCCTTACTGGTTGCAGGATCAGAGGATTAATAACATTTCTCTGGCAGCCACATCTGTGTGGAGATATATGGGACAAAATATGGTACTGTTTTTAGGGGCAATGATGAGTGTGGACAATGATTTATATGAGGCGGCTTCCTTGGACGGCGCCAACAAATGGCATCAGTTTCGCTATATTATTCTGCCAAGTATCAAATCAATCATTGTATTGAATCTGATTCTTTCCATCAGTGGTTCTTTAAGTGCTTTCGAGCCGCCTTAC